>NZ_QGGF01000203.1 GCF_003857015.1 Micromonospora globispora
GTGCGGAGTTCGCCGCCGGCGCGGCGGAGGCCGGCGCGGTGGCCGTGCTGACCGACCCTGCCGGTGCGGAGCTGGCCGCCGCGGCCAGCCTGCCCGTCCTCGTGGTGGCCGATCCCCGCGCGGTGCTCGGCGCGGTCGCCTCCACCGTCTACGGCGACCCCACCGCGGGGCTGACCGTGATCGGGGTGACCGGCACCGCCGGCAAGACCTCCACCGCGTACCTGATCGAATCCGGGCTGCGCGCCGCCGGCCACACCACCGGCCTGATCGGCACGGTGGAGACCCGCCTGGGCGACCTGGTGATCGACAGCGTGCGGACCACCCCGGAGGCGACCGACCTGCACGCCATGCTCGCCGCCGCCCGGGAGCGCGGGGTGACCGCGGTGGTGGGTATAAGAGACAGCCATGCTCGCCGCCGCCCGGGAGCGCGGGGTGACCGCGGTGGTCATGGAGGTCTCCAGCCACGCCCTGGCGATGGGGCGGGTCGGTGGGGTCCGGTTCGCCGTCGGCGGCTACACCAACTTCGGCTCCGACCACCTGGACTTCCACGCCGACTCGGCGGACTACTTCGCGGCGAAGGCGCAGCTCTTCGACGGCCGCTGCGCGGTCGAGGTGCTCAACCACGACGACCCGGCGCTGCGCCCGCTGTTCCAGCCGGCCACGGTCAGCTACTCGGCGGCCGGCGACCCGACCGCCACCTGGTACGCCAGCGACGTCGACGGCGAGGGGTACGCCCAGCGGTTCACCGCGCACGGCCCGGACGGGCTGACCGTCCCGGCCGGGGTGGCGCTGCCGGGGCGGCACAACGTGGCGAACGCGCTGCTGGCCATCGCCGCGCTGGTCGCCGTCGGGGTGGACCCGGCGACCGCGGCGTCCGGCGTGGCGGCCTGCGGCGGCGTGCCGGGTCGGCTGGAGCTGGTCAGCGGCGACGCCCCGGTGCGTGGCGTGGTCGACTACGCGCACAAGGCGGATGCGATCGTGGCCGCCCTGGCCGCGCTGCGGGAACTGAGCACCGGCCGGCTGATCTGCGTCATCGGCGCGGGTGGCGACCGGGACCGGGGCAAGCGGCCGGTGATGGGCGCGGCCGCCGCGGAGGGAGCCGACGTGGTGCTGGTGACCGACGACAACCCGCGGACGGAGGACCCGTCCGCGATCCGGGCGGAGGTGCTCGCCGGGGCGTACGCGGCCGGCGCGCCCGCGCGGATCATCGAGGTGGACGGTCGGCGCGCGGCGATCACGGAGGCGGTCCGGCTGGCCGAGCCGGGCGACGTGGTGGCGGTGCTCGGCAAGGGGCACGAACGCGGCCAGGAGGTCGCCGGCGAGGTGCACCCCTTCGACGACCGGGTGGAGCTGGCCGAGGCGCTGCGCGCCCGCTTCGGGGACCGGGCGGGTCAGCGGTGATCCCGCTGAGCCTCGCCGAGGTGGCCTCGGCGGTCGACGGGCGGCTGGTCGCCGCCGACCCGGACGCCCGGGTCACCGGCTCGGTCGAGTTCGACTCCCGCAAGATCGGCCCGGGTGGCCTCTTCGTGGCGTTCCCCGGGGAGAAGGTGGACGGGCACGACTACGCGGCCGGCGCGGTGGCGGCCGGCGCGGTGGCGGTGCTCGGCACCCGGGAGGTGCCCGGTGTGCCGATGGTGCTTGTCGACGACGCGCTGACCGCGATGGGCAAGCTGGCCCGTACGGTGGTCGACCGGTTGCCCGGGCTGACCGTGATCGGGCTGACCGGCTCGTCCGGCAAGACCACCACCAAGGACCTGATCGCCCAGCTCGCCGTCCGGCTCGGCCCCACGGTGGCGCCGCCCGGCTCGTTCAACAACGAGTTGGGCCACCCGTACACGGCGCTGCAGGCCGGGCCGGAGACCCGCTATCTGGTGATGGAGAAGGGCGCCCGCGGGGTGGGGCACATCCGCTACCTCTGTGACGTGGTGCCGCCGCGGATCTCGGTGGTGCTCAACGTCGGCGTCGCGCACATCGGCGAGTTCGGCTCGGTCGAGACCATCGCGCTGGCCAAGGGGGAGCTGGTCGAGGCGCTGCCGGCCGACGGGCTGGCGGTGCTCAACGCCGATGACCCGCTGGTCGCCGCGATGGCCTCCCGGACCCGGGCCCGGGTGGTCCGGTACGGCGAGTCCGGGGACGCCGACGTGCGGGCCGTGGACGTGACGCTGGACGAGCGGGGGCGAGCGTCGTACACCCTGGTCACCCCGGAGGGCCGCGCGCCCGTGAGGCTCGGGCTGACCGGGCGGCACCAGGTCTCCAACTCGCTCGCCGCCGCAGCGGTGGCCCGGGAGCTGGGCATGCCGCTGGCCGACCTGGCCGCCGCGCTCGGCGAGCTGGGGCTGGTTTCCACCCGGCGGATGGACGTCTTCGAGCGGCCCGACGGGGTCACGGTGATCGACGACTCGTACAACGCCAACCCGGCCTCGATGGGGGTCGCGCTGCGGGCGCTGGCGAGCATGCGGGGGCAGGGGCGTACCGTCGCGGTGCTCGGCTACATGGCCGAGTTGGGCGACTTCGAGACGGAGGGACACCAGCAGGTCGGCCGGCTGGCCGCCGAGCTGGGCATCGACCGGCTGCTCGTGGTGGGCGAGCCGGCGGCGCCGATCCACGAAGGCGCGACAGCGGTAGGCAATTGGGGAGGAGAGTCGGTGCTGCTCACCGATCAGGCGGCGGCCGTCGAGGTGCTGCGGGGCGAGCTACGTCCGGGTGACGTGGTCCTGGTGAAGGGCTCCCGGTACCGCACCTGGGAGGTGGCCGACGCGCTGCGTGCGGCCGCCGGGAACGAGGTCACTTCATGAGGGCGGTGATCGTCGCCGTCGGGGTCGCGTTCCTGATCTCACTCTTCTGCACACCGATCGCGATCAAGGTGTTCACTCGGCTCAAGGCGGGCCAGCCGATCCGGGCCGAGGGCCCGGCCATGCACCAGACCAAGAAGGGCACGCCGACGATGGGCGGCGTGGTCTTCATCCTGGCCACGGTGATCGCGTACGTCGCCGGCCACCTGGCGCTGACCACCCTGCCGGATGCGCAGATCGCCCAGGTGGAACCGACCATCACCGCGCTGGTGCTGCTCGGTCTGATGGTCTTCTCCGGGGCAGTCGGCTTCATCGACGACTTCCTCAAGGTGCGCAAGCGGCACAGCGGTGGGCTGAACAAGCGCGGCAAGCTGGCCGGCCAGATCCTGGTCGGGGCGATCTTCGGTGTCGTCGCGCTCTACTTCCCGAGCACCATGTACGACGTCACCGGCAACCGGACCAACGCCGAGACGGTGGGCAGCACCACGCTGAGCTTCATCCGGGACATCCCGGCGCTGGAGATCGGCAAGATCGGGGCGGTGATCGTCATCATCATGGTGGTGATGGCGGCGACCAACGGCGTGAACCTCACCGACGGTCTGGACGGCCTGGCCACCGGCGCCTCGGTGATGGTGCTGGCCGCGTACGCGCTGATCGCGTTCTGGCAGTACCGGCACTGGTGCGCCGACCCGAACTACACCGAGGCGTACTGCTACACCGTCCGGGACCCGTTGGAGATCGCGCTGATCGCCGGGGCGGCGGCCGGCGCCTGCGTCGGCTTCCTCTGGTGGAACACCTCGCCGGCGCGGATCTTCATGGGTGACACCGGCGCGCTTGGCCTGGGCGGCCTGATCGCCGGCATGGCGATGTCCACCCGGACCATCCTGCTGCTGCCGATCCTGGGCGGCCTCTTCGTGATCATCACGATGTCGGTGGTGATCCAGATCATCTCGTTCCGGACCACCGGCAAGCGGGTGTTCCGGATGTCGCCATTGCAGCACCACTTCGAACTCGCCGGTTGGAGCGAGGTCAACATCGTGGTCCGGTTCTGGATCATCGCCGGTATCGGCGTGGCCATCGCGCTGGGCCTGTTCTACAGCGAGTTCCTCGCCGCGGTGACCTGAGCCGCGCCGCGAGACAACACGGTCCGGAGGGGCCCGGCGACCGCCGGCGCCCCTCCTTCCGTTCTCCGACACGCCGACCGGGCGGTTGCGCCACGGGCGGGCGTGCCCAGCCGCGATGATGTGCGGGTGGGGGAGGGACGAGACACCGAGGGTACGACCGACACGCAGGCCCGACGGGCGCCCGCGCCGGTGCGCGCGCCGGACCCGCCCGGCGCACTGCTCGGGCTGGACGCGGCCGGCGGGCTGGCCGCGCTGCGTGGCCTGCTGGCCCGGCCGCTGGCCTCGTACTACCTGCTGATCTCCAGCGCCGGCCTGCTGCTGGTGATCGGCCTGACCATGGTCTTCTCGGCCACCAGCGTCAAGGACTACGCCGAGGACGGCAACGCCAGCGCCTCACTGGTCAAGCAGACGATCTTTGCGGTGATCGGCATCGTCGCGTTCTGGGCCTGCCAGCGGCTGCCCGCGCGCACCTTCCGGGCGCTGGGGCGGCCGGTGCTCGGGGTGGCGGTGGTGCTGCTGCTGATCCTCAACGTGCTCGTCGCGCTGGAGGCGCTGTTCCGGGTCAGCTCGGTCGGCCCGCTCCGCGCCCACCTGCTCTGGCTCTACCTCGGCCCGATCCAGGTGCAGCCCGCCGAGGTGGCCAAGCTGGCCCTGGCGCTCTGGGGCGCGCACGTGCTGGCCCGCAAGGGGGCGGCGCTGGGCTGGTGGAAGGAGCTGGCCACCCCGCTCTTCCCGGTGGTCGGCCTGCTCTTCGTGCTGGTCGGCTACAACGACCTGGGCAGCATGCTCTGCCTGCTCGCCCTGGTGGTCGGCCTGCTCTGGGCGGCCGGCGTGCGGATGCGGGTCTTCGCCACCCTCTCCGCGGTCGGTCTGCTCGGCATCGGCCTGCTGGTCGCGGTGGCCTCACTCGGCGCCGGCTCCGGCGCCCGGGGCGAGGAGAACTACCGGCTGGCCCGGCTCACCTCGTTCATCGACCCGCCGGACCCGGCGAAGTGCTTCGAGACCAACTGCTACCAGATCGTGCAGGCCCGCAACGCCATCGAGCACGGCGGCTGGTTCGGCGTCGGCCTCGGCAAGAGCAGCCTGAAGTTCGGCTGGCTGCCCGAGGCGCACAACGATTTCATCTTCGCGATCATCGCCGAGGAGCTGGGCGTGGTTGGCTGCACCGTGATCCTGGTGCTCTTCGCCGTGCTGGCGTACACCGGACTGCGGATCGCCCGCCGGGTGGAGGACCCGTTCCGCCGGCTCGCCGCCGCGGGCGTCACGGCCTGGCTGGTCGGTCAGGCGGTCATCAACGTCGGCGGGGTCACCGGGCTGCTGCCGCTGACCGGCGTGCCGCTGCCGTTCATCTCCGACGGCGGCAGCGCCCTGGTCGTCACCCTGGCGGCGGTGGGGATGCTCGCCTCGTTCGCCCGGGCCGAGCCGGATGCGGCCCGAGCCCTGCATGCCCGTCCACCCGCCCGGTGGGTCCGACTACTCTGGGCCCCGTTGCCGCCGCTTCCCGGCCGGCGACGCCGACCGGCGCCGCCACCGGCCGACCGTGGGTCCGTACCCCGGTCCCGCCCGCGGCGGGAGGACGACCAGGCCGCAGCCCGCGGCGCCCGGCCCAGCCGGACGCGCGCCGGGACGGCGAGCGAGAGGAGACGCTGATGGGTCCGCTGCGTTCGGTGGTGCTTTGCGGCGGGGGCACGGGTGGGCACATCTACCCGCTCCTCGCCTTCGCCGACTGCCTGCGCCGACACGACCCGGGCGTCCGGATCACCTGCCTCGGCACACCGAAGGGCCTGGAGAACGAGCTCATCCCGCCGGCCGGCTACGACCTGCGCCAGATCCCGGCCTACCAGCTGCCCCGCTCGGTGAACATGAGCCTGGTCCGCACCCCGGACCGGATGTGGAAGGCGGCCCGCGCCGCGGGCAAGGTGATCGACGAGGTCCAGGCCGACGTCGTGGTCGGCTTCGGCGGGTACGTCTCGGTGCCCGGCTACCTCGCCGCCTGGCGGCGGGAGCTGCCGATCGTCATCCACGAGGTGAACGTGCCCCCGGGCGTGGCCAACCGGCTCGGCATGAAGTTCACCAAGCACGTCGCGGTGGGCTTCCCGCACCAGCCCGCGCAGGCCGAGTCGCTGCGCGACGCCCGGGTGGTCGGGGTGCCGCTGCGCCGCGGCATCGCCGGGCTGGACCGGGCCGCCATGCGCAACGCCGCCCGGGCCCACTTCGGGCTCCGCCCCGACCTGCCGGTGCTCTTCGTCGCCGGTGGCTCGCAGGGCGCCCGCTCGATCAACCTGGCGGTCTCCGGCGCGGCCAAGGAGCTGGCCCGCCACGGCGTCCAGGTGCTGCACGTGATCGGCGCCCGCAACGAGCCGGTGTCGATCCCGACCGACCTGCCGGTGCCGTACGTGACGCTGCCCTACCTGTCCGAGATGGAGCTGGGCTACGCGGCCGCCGACCTGATGCTGGCCCGGGGCGGCGCGATGACCTGCGCCGAGGTGGCGGCGATCGGCCTGCCCACCATCTACGTGCCGTACCCGCACAGCAACCAGGAGCAGAAGCGCAACGCGCTGCCCGTGGTGGAGGCCGGGGGTGGGCTGCTCGTCGACGACGCCGAGCTGACCCCGGACTGGCTGGAGCGGACGGTCATCCCGCTGATCCGGGACCCGCAGCGGCTCGCCGCCATGGGTGCCGCCGCCGCCGCGTACGGGCGGCGGGACGGCGACGTGGCCCTGCTGAACTTCGTCTACGAGGCGGTGACCCGCTGATGCGGGCCGCCGCGACGGGAAGGTACCTCTCATGAACACCGCGCAGTTCACCCCCGCCGGCACGCTGACCGCGGAGGACCTGGGCCGGATCCACCTGATCGGGGTGGGCGGGGTCGGCATGAGCGGCCTGGCCCGCCTCTTCCTCACCCGGGGCCTGCCGGTCTCCGGCAGCGAGCTGCGGGAGTGGCCGTCCCTGGCCGGCCTGCGGGCGCTCGGTGGCACCATCCACATGAGCCACGAGGTGTCGAACCTCGACGGCGTGGACACGGTCGTCTACTCCTCGGCGATCCCGCAGGACCACCTGGAGATGGTCGAGGCGCGCCGGCGGGGCCTGCGGGTGCTGCACCGCTCCGAGGCGCTCGCCGCGGCGATGACCGGCCGCCGCACGGTGGCGGTCGCCGGTACGCACGGCAAGACCACCACCACCTCGATGGTGACCATGGTGCTGCAGCAGGCCGGCACCGACCCGTCCTTCGTGATCGGCGGGGAGATCTCCGAGGTGGGCTCCGGCGCGCACCACGGCACCGGCGAGTACTTCGTGGTGGAGGCGGACGAGAGTGACCGCTCGTTCCTGATCTACCGCCCGTACGTCTCGATCATCACCAACATCGAGGCGGACCACCTGAACACCTACGGCGACCTGGCCAACCTGGAGGCGACCTTCGCCGAGTTCGCCCGGCTCACCGACCCGGAGGGGTTCATCATCACCTGCGCCGACGACCCAGGTGGGCGGCGGCTGGCCGTGACGCTGCGCGCCGACGGACGCCAGGTGTACACCTACGGCGAGTCGGCCGACGCCGACCTGCGATTGAGCGAGATGGCCTCCTCCTCCCAGGGGGTGCGCTACCTGGCCGAGATCGACGGCCGGTCGCTGGGCGAGATCCGGCTGCCGATCCCGGGGCGGCACATGGGGCTCAACAGCGCCTCCGCCGTGCTCACCGCGTACCTGCTGGGGCTTCCGGTCGAGGCGGCGGAGGCGGCGCTCGGCGCGTTCCCCGGGGTACGGCGACGGTTCGAGCGCAAGGGCGTCGCGGACGGCGTGCTGGTCTACGACGAGTACGCGTACCACCCGACCTCGATGACGCTGGCCCTGCAGACGCTGCGTGAGGTGGCCGGCGACGGCCGGCTGATCGTGGTCTTCCAGCCGTACCGGCTCTACCGAACCCGGGACCTCCAGCCCGAGATCGCCGCGGCCCTCGCCATCGCGGACGAGCTGGTGCTGTTGGAGGTCTTCGGTCCCGGCGAGCTGCGCCAGCCGGGCGAGGGGGCGGCCGCGCTGATCGAGGCGGTGCCGCTGCCGGCCGACCGGAAGGTCTTCGTCGACTCGTGGGACGAGGTGCCCGCCGAGGTGGCCCGCCGGGCGCGGCCCGGGGACGTCGTGGTCACCATGGGCGCGCCGCCCATCTCGCTGATGGGTGACCAGCTGCTCGACGCCCTGCTGGCCCGGACCGGTGCGCCCGGTGGCGCGGCCATCGGCACCGCCGTCGGCCCGGACGGCACGGCCACGGCCGGATGAGCCCCGGCCCGGCGCGGGGCCGGGTGCC
>NZ_QGGF01000350.1 GCF_003857015.1 Micromonospora globispora
GCGCTGAGCCGCGCGGCCGACCGGCCGGCGGCGCCGCGCGGCTCAGCGCGGACGCCACCCTCGCGGACCGACGACCGGGCCCGGGCCCCGCCCGACCGGCCGGGCTGACCCGGCCGACGGGCGGGACGCTGACCACCCGGTGTGCGGCGCTGCTGCATCGTCACACCCCTCCCCCGGAGCTTCGTCGCGTCAGGCCGAACGGTAGCGCGGGAACGCAGCCGCCCCGGCGTACCGCGCCGCGTCCGCCAGCTCCTCCTCGATCCGCAGGAGCTGGTTGTACTTGGCCACCCGGTCCGAGCGGGCCGGGGCGCCGGTCTTGATCTGGCCGCAGCCGGTGGCCACCGCCAGGTCGGCGATGGTGGTGTCCTCGGTCTCGCCGGAGCGGTGGCTCATCATGCACTTGAAGCCGGCCCGGTGGGCCAGGTCCACCGCGTCCAGCGTCTCGGTGAGCGAGCCGATCTGGTTGACCTTCACCAGCACCGCGTTGGCGGCCTTCTCGGTGATGCCGCGGGCGATCCGCTGCGGGTTGGTGACGAAGAGGTCGTCGCCGACGATCTGGATCCGGTCGCCGACCGCCGCGGTCAGGGTGGCCCAGCCGCTCCAGTCGTCCTCGGAGAGCGGGTCCTCGATGGAGACGATGGGGTAGTCACCGATGAGCTTGGTGTAGTAGTTGCTCATCTCCTCGGCGGACTTCGTGCTGCCCTCGAAGGTGTAGCTGCCGTTGTCGAAGAACTCGGTGGCGGCCACGTCCAGGGCGAAGACGATGTCGGCGCCCAGCCGGTAGCCGGCCTTCTCCACCGCCTCGGCGATCAGGTCCAGCGCGGCGGCGTTGGTCGGCAGGTTCGGCGCGAAGCCGCCCTCGTCGCCGAGGCCGGTCGACAGGTCCTTCTTCTTCAGCACCGACTTCAGCGCGTGGTAGACCTCCGCGCCGGACCGCAGCGCCTCGCGGAAGCTGGGCGCGCCGATCGGCGCGATCATGAACTCCTGGATGTCGACGTTGGAGTCGGCGTGCGCGCCACCGTTGAGGATGTTCATCATCGGCACCGGCAGCAGGTGCGCGTTCGGGCCGCCCAGGTAGCGGAAGAGGCTCAGCTCGGCGCTGCCGGCCGCCGCCTTGGCCACCGCCAGCGAGACACCGAGGATCGCGTTGGCGCCCAGCTCGGCCTTGTTGTCCGTACCGTCGAGGTCGAGCATCTTCTGGTCGATCAGCCGCTGCTCGCTGGCCTCGTACCCGATGAGCTGGTCGACGATCTTGTCCTCGATGTTGGCGACCGCCTTCTCGACGCCCTTGCCCTGGTAGCGGTCCTTGTCACCGTCGCGCAGCTCGATCGCCTCGAACGCGCCGGTGGAGGCGCCGGAGGGTACGGCGGCGCGGGCGATCGTGCCGTCGTCGAGCCCGACCTCGACCTCGACCGTCGGGTTGCCCCGCGAGTCCAGAATCTCCCGGGCGACGATTCCCTCGATGGTTGCCACTGAGTCGCTCCTCGTTTGTGTGTTCCGGTCCGGTATGGGCCGCGACGGTGCGGCTGAGGCAGGTGTTGAACGCAGCGTATCGGGCGACGCCCGGTCGCACGTCTCCACCCGGTGTCCCGCCGGTCCGCCGACCCGGTCCCGGATCCACGCCCCGACGGCGGGTGACACGGACATTCCCGGATTAGCGGGCGTCAACCGGCAACGGGTTTGCACGAGGTTGCCCCGATCGACAAGGCTGGGCATCATGCCCGCCGTCTCGACCACCCTCCGCGTGCTCGCCGCCTCGGTCATCGCGTCGCTCACGGTCACCGGATGCCAGGCCCTCGACGACGCCGGACAGGCCCTCGGGCGGGCCGACCTGGTCAACGACCTCGCCGCCTGGATGGACCGGGCGCTGGAGCAGACCTGGATCGCCGACTACCAGCTCGCCGGTGGGCGGGCCGCCTCGATCGCCCAGACGAAGGAACCGCTCCGCTCGGCGTACACCTGGCCGGAGGGCAAGATCACCGTGACCCAGCAGGCGGTCACCCGGTGCGACACGGCCGGCGGGCACGCCTCCTGCACGGTGCTGCCCCCGGTGCTGACCGCCGGCAAGCCGTCGGTCGTCGTCTACACGGAGGTCGGCAAGCACGGCCTGGTCACCCCGCCGGCCGTGATCCGGCTGCTGACCCAGGCCGCCCTCGACCCGGCAGCGACCATCATCCAGAGCGACACGACCCTCGCCGGGCACCACGCCACCTGCGTGGACGTCACCGGGGCGGGTGACCACTTCACCGCCTGCGTCACCACGGAAGGAGTGCTGGGCAGCTTCACCGGCACCCTTGCGGGCAAGCCGGCCGAGCTGGCGCTGACCCGCTACTCGGAGACGGTCGACGCGGCCGCCTTCGACGTGCCGCCCGGGGCGGCCATGGTGGACCGCCGCACCGCCACCTCATGACCGGACCGTCGCCGGGCGGCGTCGGCTCCGGCTTCCTGCCCGGGGCCGATCGCACCGTCACACCCGCAGCAGCCGACATCGCTCTTCCGGTGGCCGGGCGCAAGCTGCTGACCCACCCGGACGCAGGCTTCCCCCGGGTTGCCGACCTGCCCGCCGACACCGCCTGGGTGCCGGTCGGCACGCTCGACGGCGTACCGGCCTGGGCGGTGGAGGTGGCCGATGCCGAGGCGCTGCCGGGCCGCTGGCGCAGCTGGCGAGGGATCGCCGCCGAGCTTCCCGAACCGCTGGCCACGCTGGCCGGGCGGGCGTTGGCGGTGGTCACCTGGCGCCGTACCCACCGGTGGTGCGGGGCCTGCCGGGCGGAACTGGCCGATGTGCCGGGCGAGACGGCCCGGCGCTGCCCCGACTGCGAGCTGTACGTGCCGATGCAGCTCTCCGCCGCCGTCCTGGTCGCGATCACCCGGCCCGGCCGGGCCGGCGGCCCCGACGAGCTGCTGCTGGTCCGGCACGCGTACGGCCCGACCGGGCTCTGGGCCCTGGTCGCCGGCTTCGTCGAGGCCGGCGAGTCGCTGGAGGCGGCCGCCCACCGGGAGGTCAGCGAGGAGGTCGGCCTGGCGATCGACCGGCCGACCTACTTCGGCAGCCAGCCCTGGGCGATGTCCGGGCCGGGCACCCTGCTGGCCGGCTTCACCGCCACCGCCGCCGACCCGCACGCCGAGCCGGTGGTGGACGCGAAGGAGCTGACGCAGGCGCGCTGGTTCCCGCTGGACGCGCTGCCAGCGGAGCTGCCGCCGACGTACTCGATCTCCCGCTGGCTGATCGACGCCGTCGCCGCCCGCGCGCGGTCCTGACCATTCGCGGCGGCCCGGTCTCCACGGCCCGTGCCGAACGCCCCCGACTTCACAATCGGCCCTTCCTTCCTCAGATCCCGGGCCGTACGGCCCTGACCGGCCCGGGCGCTGCGGCGGATGCTGGTCCGGGCGGTGGGCCCGGGGTGTGCAATGGGTGAGGGGGCCCGGTCGGTGGCGGGGACGGCGGGAACGGTGGCGGTGCAGGGGGCGGAGACGGCGCGGGACGAGGGCTGGCTGCCGGTGACCGACGCTGGCGCCCTGCCGGTCGACCGGGTGCTCGCGGCGCTGGGCACCGGTCCGGACGGGCTCGACCCGGACGAGGTGCTCCGGCGGCGGTCCCGCCTCGGTCCGAACGCGGTCCGCACCCACCGCGTCTCCGCGCTCGCCGTGCTGGTGCGCCAGTTCCGCTCCGCGCTGCTGGGTCTGCTGCTGGTCGCCGCAGCCGTTTCCTACTTCGTCGGCGAGCGCACCGACGCCCTGGTGATCGGGGTGATCCTCACCCTGAGCGTCGGCTTCGGCTTCGTCAACGAGTACCGGGCCGAGCGGGCCGGGGCGGCCCTGCACGACCGCGTACGCCACACCGCGCCGGTGCTGCGCCGGGGGCGGACCGAGGTGGTCGACGTGGTCGACCTGGTCCCCGGCGACGTGGTCCGGATCGACCTGGGCACGGTCGTCCCGGCCGACCTGCGGCTGACCGAGACGCACCGGCTGGAGTGCGACGAGTCGGTGCTGACCGGCGAGTCGGTGGCGGTCGCCAAGGACACCGCCCCGGTGCCCGCCGGTACGCCCCTGGACGACCTCGCGTCCTGCGCGCTGATGGGCACCGTGGTCCGGGCCGGTTCGGGCGTGGGCGTGGTGGTGGCCACGGCCGGGCACACCGCGTTCGGCCGGATCGCCGTCGGCCTCGGCGAGCGCCAGGGCGAGACCGAGTTCCAGCGCGGGCTGCGCCGCTTCTCGCTGATGCTGGCCCGGGTGGCGGGCGTGCTGACCGCCGTCATCTTCGTGATCAACCTGGTGCTGCACCGACCGGTGATCGACGCGGTGCTGTTCAGCCTGGCCATCGCGGTGGGGATCACCCCGCAACTGCTCCCCGCCATCGTCACCGCCAGCCTGGCGGCGGGCGCCCGCAGCCTGGCCGCCCGCCGGGTGCTGGTGAAGCGGCTGGTCTGCGTGGAGGACCTGGGCAACGTCGAGGTGCTCTTCACCGACAAGACCGGCACGCTGACCGAGGGCCAAATCAGCCTCACCGAGACGCTCGGCCCGGACGGGCGGCCCACCGGCGGCCCGCTGCTGGCCGGGCTGCTCGCCAACGAGGCCACCGGTGGTGGGGACGGCAACCCGATGGACCGGGCGCTCTGGGCGGCACCCGCGGCGGCGGGTCAGCCCGTCGACGCGTACCGGCGGGTGGCGCTGCTCCCCTTCGACCACCAGCGCCGCCGGGTCAGCGTGCTGCTCGACGGGCCGGACGGACGGACCCTGGTGACCAAGGGCGCGGCCGAGGAGGTCATGGCGATCTGCCACGACGTACCGGAGTCGGCGCGGAAGGCCCTCGACGAGCGGCTGGCCGGCGGCGGCCGGGTGGTCGCGGTGGCCAGCCGCCCCGCCCCCGACCTGACCACGCTGACCCCGGACGACGAGCGGGACCTCTCCTTCGGCGGCCTGCTGGTCTTCCTCGACCCGCCGAAGCCGGACGCCCGGGCGGCCCTGGACCGGCTCGCCGGCCTCGGCGTCCGGGTCAAGGTGATCACCGGGGACCACCCGGCCGTCGCCGTGCGGGTCTGCGACGAGCTGGGCCTGCCGGTCACCGGCGTGCTCACCGGCGCGGAGCTCGGCAAGCTGGACGACGACCGGCTGCCCGCCGCGATCGAGGCGACCACCGTCTTCGCCCGGGTCTCCCCCGAGGACAAGGCCCGGCTGGTCAGGGCGCAGCGCCGCGCCGGGCGGGACGTGGCGTTCCTCGGCGACGGGGTGAACGACGCGCTCGCCCTGCACGCCGCCGACATCGGCATCTCCGTGGACACCGGCACCGACGTGGCCAAGGACGCCGCCGACGTGCTGCTGCTGGAGAAGGACCTCGACGTGCTCGCCGACGGGGTGACCGAGGGTCGGCGGATCTTCGCCAACACCATCAAGTACGTGCTGATGGGCACGTCCAGCAACTTCGGCAACATGTTCAGCGCCGCCGGGGCCTCCGCGTTCCTGCCCTTCCTGCCGATGCTGCCGTCGCAGATCCTGCTGAACAACCTGATCTACGACCTGAGCCAGGTCGCCATCCCCACCGACCGGGTCGACGCCGACCAGCTCGCCCGACCGGCGCACTGGGACCTGCGGGAGATCCGCCGATTCATGCTGACCTTCGGCCCGCTCTCCTCGCTCTTCGACTTCCTCACCTTCGCGCTGCTGCTCAGCGTGCTGAACGCCGGCCCGGTGGAGTTCCGCACCGGCTGGTTCGTGGAGTCCCTCGCCACCCAGACCCTGGTCGTCTTCGCCATCCGTACGCACACCAGCCCGTTCTGGCGCAGCCGGCCCAGCCGGCCCCTGCTGCTGGCCGCGCTGGCCGCGGTCGCGGTGGCCTGGCTGCTGCCGTACCTGCCGGTGGCCGAGCCGCTCGGCTTCCACCCGCTGCCGGCGATCTTCCTGCCCGTGCTGGTGGGCCTGGTGGTGGCGTACCTCGGGCTGGTGGAGGTGACCAAGCGGGCCCTGTTCGCCTCCTCCGACCTGCTCCGCCCGAAAGTACGGCTGCCGGAGGCGGTGGAGCGGCGGCGTACCCACCGCCGTGCGGCCCGGTTCAGCACCCGCTGACGCTCACACCCCGAGCAGGGTGCGCAGGTGGCGCGGCGGCGGGCAGTCGTGGGCGAGCATCGCGTCGTGCCACTCCCGCACCGACACCCCGTCGGGGCGGGCGGCGGCGATGTCGGCGATCTCGCTGTACCCGACGAAGTACGTGGAGAGCTGGGTGGAGGTGAGCAGGGCCCGCCGCCACTTGCCGGCCGCCTCGCCCTCCTCCTGGAAGCCGCGCCCGGTCATCAGCGCCATCGCCTCCGACTCGGGCAGGTCCTCGCAGTGCACGAGCTGGTCGAGCAGCGCGTTGATGGTCATCCGGAGCTGCATCTTGAGCTGCTGCAACCGGACCGGCAGGCCGCCGAAGCCGAGGCCGGCCATCAGCTCCTCGGTGTAGACCGCCCAGCCCTCGACGAACACCCCGGACTCGGTCAGCGCCCGGACCCGGGTGGGGCCGGCGTACCGGCGGGCGTGGGCGAGCTGCAGGAAGTGACCGGGCATCGCCTCGTGCACGGTCAGATTGCGGATCATGTGGTCGTTGTACTCCCGGTAGAACGACTCGACCCGCTGCGCGGGCCAGTCCGCCGGGGTGGGCGCGATGCAGTAGAAGGTCGGCACGTTCGCCGTCTCCAGCGGGCCCGGCGAGTCGCAGTACGCCACCGCCACGCCCCGGGCGAACTCCGGCATCTCCTGGATCACGCACGGGTCGTCCACCAGGGTGATCAGGTCGCGGGCGCGGACGAAGTCGGCCGCCTCGTCCAGCGTGACCGAGGCGAGGTCCACGATGGTGGCGTCGTCGGGGTGCTCGGCGGCGAGCAGGTCCAGGGCCCGGCGTACCGTCTCGTCGGCGGCCCGGCCGCCGACCAGCTCGACGGCCGCCTCGCGGATCTCGGCGGTGACCCGTTCCAGGTTGGCCCAGGCGCGGCGCTGCACCTCCGCGGCGCCCAGCTCGGTGTCGAGGGTGTGCCAGAGCCGCGCCTCCCAGCGGCGCCGGCCCAGCCGCGGGTCCCGCCCCGGCCCGCTGTCGGCGGCCAGGCCCATCCGCAGCCAGGCGACGAACTCCTCCAGCGCCGCGATCGCATCGGTCGCCGCCGGCTCCACCGTGGAGTACAGCCCGGGAACCTCGGCCAGCAGCCGGGGCACCTCGTCGCGGATCAGCGCCGCGGTCCCGGTGAACTGCCCGACCGCCGTCTCGGCGTGGATCCGCGGCATGTCCCGCAGCGTCGCCCGGGCGGTGGCCAGGGCGTCCGGGACGGCGGCCAGCCGCCCGGCCAGGCTCGCCAGGCGCACCTCCGCCGGGGCGAACGGGCGGGCCAGCAGCCCGTGCAGCAGCGGGCCCGGGTTGTGCCGCAGCGGATCCCACTCGTGGGCCCGGATCTCGGTCGCCTCGAACAGCTCCCGGTCGACCAGGGCGCTGAGCAGGGCGTGGTCCACCCGCTCCTCAACGTCCAGCGAGTCCGGGTCCAGCTCGGAGAGCGCGTCGGCGGCCTCCTTCAGCATTCCCTGGTCGGCCGCGACCGCGTCGGCGGAGAGATCCGGCAGCCGGTCGTCGTACCGGTGGTCGCCGGCGGAGGTGGCCAGGCCCGGCCGACTCTCCAACAGTGCTTCGACGATCCGTTCGGCCAGCGGTGCGAAGGGTTCCATGCCGACGACCCTACCGACCCCCGCTCCCCCCGGCGCGCCTTCTGTTGATCATGAAGTTGTTGTCACGACACGCCGCGCCCGATGACAACAACTTCATGATCAAGGCTGCTGATCGGGGGTGGCGCGTTCGGCGGCGCGGACCGCGTCGGCGTAGGCGAGGGTGGCGCGGCGGAGGGCGGCCTCGGGGTCGATGCCGGCCTCGCGGGCGGCGGCGACCGCCGTCAGCAGGCTGGCGCCGAGACGTGCCTCGGGATCCACCTGGGAATCGGCGAGCGGGGGTGGCACCGCGAGGCCGATGCGGCCGGCGCGGTCCAGGATCTTGGCGGCGAGGGCGAGCGCCGGCTGGCTCATCGCGATGCCCTCCAGCACCGACTCGCGGGCCTTCTCGGCGCGCTTGATCCGCTCCCAGCTGGCCTCGATCTCCTCGATCGACCCGAGCTCGGCTCCAGCGAAGACGTGCGGGTTGCGGCGCACCATCTTGTCGACCAGCCCGCCGGCCACGTCGTCGACGGTCCAGCGCTTCCCCTCCGGCAGCTCCTCCGCCAGCCGGGCGTGCAGCAGCACCTGGAGCAGCACGTCACCCAGCTCCTCCCGGAGCGAGTCGGTGTCGTCGGCGCTGATCGCGTCGTACGCCTCGTAGCACTCCTCCAGCAGGAAGCCGGCGAGGCTGCGGTGGGTCTGCGCCCGCTTCCACGGGTCGCCACCGGGCGAGGCCAGCCGGTCCATCACCTCGACCGCGTCCAGCAGCCGGGCGCCCGGCGGGTCCCACGAGCCGTACATCAGCTCCAGCTCGGCCAGGCCGGGCTCGCGGGCCAGCCGCAGCCCCAGCTCCCGGGCCAGCGCCTCGTCGCCGGCCGGGCCGGCCAGCCAGACCGCCGTGCCGTGCGCGGCGGCCGCGTCGAGCAGCGCCTGGGTCGCCCCGTCCGGGACGAGGGTGACCTCGGGGCCCGCCGCGCGGATCGCCGTCGTCAGCTCGCTCTCCGCGCCGGTCAGCACCGGGGCTTCCCGTACGACGTCCCAGGCGGCCGCCGTGAGCAGGCCGGCCGGCAGCCGGGGCGAGGTGACCAGCAGGACGATCCGCGCGATCATGCTCAGGAGGCCGCCGGACCGGTCGAGTCGGTCGCCACCGGCTCCGGGGTGGAGACGTCGGTCACCTGGCCGTTGCCGTCCACGTACGGCAGGTCGTACTGGCGGAAGCCGTTCTGGGTCTGCAGCAGCGCCGGGATCTCCAGCGCCGGGAAGCGCGGGTTGACCGTGACGTCGAGCTTGCGCACCTCGTCCTGCAGCGCCGCGCTCACCGCGGATACCTGCCGGGTGAACGGCGCCTGCTCGAACTGCCGGGCCTGCTCCTCGGCGGACCAGCCGGCCGGAGCCACCCCGGCGTCCACCAGCGCCTTGTAGAGCTTGCCGCGGGAGTCGTCGGTCAGCTCCGCCGGCGGCAGGCCGTGCTCCAGGCCCAGGTAGAGGTCGTACCACTCGGCGGCCAGCTTCGCGTACTCGGTGTTCGGGACGCCCAGCTCCTGGCCGATCTGCTCGACGCTGAGCTGGTCCTGCACCTTGACCTGCTTCTCCTCGGCGATCCGCTTGCCCAGGTCGATGCCGACCAGCAGGTTGAGGATGTCCTGCCGGTTCACGTTCAGCTTCAGCTGCTCGGGGCTCGGTTCGATCCCCCGCTGCTTGGCCTGTTCCCGGACCGACTCCTCGTACGTCGCCTGGGCCTCGTCGTGGATGGCGTCCACCCGGTCGACCGAGTACGTGGTGTCCCCGACGTAGGCGGCCACGTCCGGCGCGGACCGACCGCAGGCGCCGAGGGAGAGGACAGCGAGGGCCGCGACGCTGGCGGCGGCGATGAGACGGCGAGCACGCATGACGGCCACTCTCTCACGCCCCGCTGCTGGCTGTGACGCCGCCCACCACCGTCCGCTCACCGGGCACCGGCCCCGGCCGGCTGCGCCCCCACGGGCTCGCCCAGCACGTCCTTCAGCAGCTGGGCGCACCACTCCAGCAGCGCCTGATCGCGCAGCGGCTCGCCGCCGATCCGGCGGGTGCTCGGCCGGGGCACGCTGACCTGGTCCAGGGCCTGCTTGTAGACCGAGTCCGGGTGGTAGCGCTTGAGCCGGAGCTGCTTGGAGTCGGGCAGCGGCAGCGGGCTGAACCGGATGTGCTTGCCCTGCATCGACACGTCGGTGAGGCCGTACCGGCGGGCGAGCAGCCGGAACCGGGCCACCGCGAGCAGGTTCTGCACCGGGGCGGGCGGCTCGCCGTACCGGTCGGTCATCTCGGCCACCACCTCGCGCAGCCGCTCCTCGTCGCGGGCCTCGGCGAGCTTGCGGTACATCTCCAGGCGCAGCCGCTCCACGGCGACGTAGTCGTGCGGCAGGTGCGCGTCGACCGGCAGGTCGACCTTGACCTCGGCCTCCTCCTCCGGCTGCTCGCCCTTGAACGCGGAGACCGCCTCGCCGACCATCCGGACGTACAGGTCGAACCCGACGCCCTCGATGTGGCCGGACTGCTCGCCGCCGAGCAGGTTGCCCGCGCCCCGGATCTCCAGGTCCTTCATCGCCACGTACATGCCGGCGCCCAGCTCGGTGTGCTGGGCGATGGTGGCCAGCCGCTCGTGCGCGTTCTCGGTGAGCGGCTTGTCCGTCGGGTAGAGGAAGTACGCGTACGCCCGCTCCCGGGCCCGGCCGACCCGGCCGCGGATCTGGTGCAGCTGGGCCAGGCCGAGCAGGTCGGCGCGCTCCACGATGAGGGTGTTGGCGTTCGGGATGTCGATGCCGGACTCCACGATCGTGGTGCAGACCAGGACGTCGAACTCCTTCTCCCAGAAGCCGACCATCACCTTCTCGAGCGCATCCTCGCCCATCTGGCCGTGCGCCACCGCGACCCGCGCCTCGGGCACCAGCTCGCGGATCCGGCGCGCCGCCTTCTCGATCGACTCGACCCGGTTGTGCAGGTAGAAGACCTGCCCGTCGCGGAGCAGCTCCCGGTGGATGGAGGCGGCCACCTGCCGGTCGTCGTACGCCCCGACGAAGGTCAGCACCGGGTGCCGCTCCTCCGGCGGGGTCGCGATGGTGGACATCTCCCGGATGCCGGTGATCGCCATCTCCAGCGTCCGCGGGATCGGGGTGGCCGACATGCTCAGCACGTCGACCGAGGCGCGCAGGGTCTTCAGGTGCTCCTTGTGCTCGACGCCGAAGCGCTGCTCCTCGTCGACGATGACCAGCCCCAGCGACTTGAACCGGGTGGCCGCCTGGAGCAGGCGGTGCGTACCGATGACGATGTCGGCGGTGCCGTCGGCGGCCATCGCGAGGGTCTGCTCGGCCTCCTTCGGCGTCTGGAAGCGGGACAGCTGCTTGATCGTGATCGGGAACTGGCTCATCCGCTCGGCGAACGTGTTGTAGTGCTGCTGCACCAGCAGCGTGGTGGGCACCAGCACCGCGACCTGCTTGCCGTCCTGCACCGCCTTGAACGCCGCCCGGACCGCGATCTCGGTCTTGCCGTACCCGACGTCACCGCAGATCAGCCGGTCCATCGGGACGGTCTGCTCCATGTCCCGCTTGACCTCTTCGATCGCGGCGAGCTGGTCCGGCGTCTCCTGCCAGGGGAAGGCGTCCTCCAGCTCCCGCTGCCACGGGGTGTCCGGACCGAAGTTGTGCCCCTTGGACGCCTTGCGGGCGGCGTAGAGCTGGATGAGCTGCGCGGCGATCTCGCGGACCGCCTTGCGGGCCCGGGCCTTGGACTTCTGCCAGTCCGAGCCGCCCATCTTGTGCAGGGTGGGCTGCTCGCCGCCGACGTACCGGGAGAGCTGGTCGAGCTGGTCGGTGGGGACGAAGAGCCGGTCGCCGGGCTGGCCGCGCTTGCTCGGCGCGTACTCGATGACCAGGTATTCCCGGCTCGCGCCGTTGACCGTGCGCTGGACCAGTTCGACGTACCGGCCGATGCCGTGCTGCTCGTGCACCACGTGGTCGCCGGCCTTGAGCTCCAGCGGGTCGATGGTGTTGCGCCGCCGGCTCGGCATCTTGCGCATGTCCCGGGTCGAGGTGCCCCGGCCGCCGGTGACGTCGTTGCCGGTGAGCAGCACGAACCGGGACGCCTCGTCAACGAAGCCGGAGGTCAGGCAGCCGCAGCTGACCAGCAGCTCGCCGGGGGCGGGCGTGCTCGGCACCTCCTCGGTGAGCCGGGCACCGAGACCCGCGTCGCGGAGCACCTCGACGGCCCGCTGGGCGGGACCGTGCCCCTCGAAGACCAGCGCGATCGACCAGCCCTCGCCGGCCCAGCGCTTGAGGTCGTCGACCACCCGGGCGGTCTCGCCGTGGTAGAGCGGGGCCGGCTGGGCGGCCAGGGTCACCGCGATCGCGTCGTCGGGGGTGACGTCGACCTCGGTCGGGTCGTCCTCCCAGGGCTGCCGGGCCGGCGCGGCCGCCGCCTCGGTCAGGCCGAACGGCGACAGCGTCCACCAGGGCTGGCGGAGGGTGCGGGCGGTGGCGCGTACGTCGGCCAGGGTCTTGAAGGCGGCGGCGCCGAGGTCGACCGGGGCCTGGCCACCGACGGCGGCGGCGGCCCAGCTGGCCTGGAGGAACTCGTCGGAGGTACGGACCAGGTCGTGCGCCCGGGTGCGGATCCGCTCCGGGTCGCAGAGCAGCACGTGGGTACCGGCCGGCATGCAGTCCAGCAGCAGCTCCATCGAGTCGCCACCGATCAGCGCCGGGGCGAGCGACTCCATCCCCTCGACCGGGATGCCCTCGGCCAGCTTGTCCAGGATCTCGGCCAGCTCCGGGTGCGCCTCGGCGAGCGCGGCGACCCGCTTCCGCACCGACGGGGTGAGCAGCAGCTCCCGGCAGGGCGGCGCCCAGAGCTGGGGGACCTGCTCGATGGTGCGCTGGTCGGCGACGGCGAAGGTGCGGATCTCCTCCACCTCGTCGCCCCAGAACTCGACCCGGGACGGGTGCTCGTCGGTGGGCGGGAAGACGTCCAGGATGCCGCCGCGCACGGCGAACTCGCCGCGCTTGGTGACCAGGTCGACCCGGGCGTACGCCATGTCGGTGAGCCGGCGGGCGACCTCCTCCAGGTCCGCCTCGTCGCCGGCGGTGAGCTGCACCGGCTCCAGGTCGCCGAGGCCCTTGAGCTGCGGCTGGAGCACCGACCGGACCGGCGCCACCACCACCCGCAGCGGCCCGGTGCGGCCGTGCGCGTCGGAGGACTCGGGGTGCGCCAGCCGCCGCAGCACCGCCAGCCGCCGCCCGACCGTGTCGGAGCGGGGCGACAGCCGCTCGTGCGGCAGCGTCTCCCAGGAGGGGAAGACCGCCACCTGCTCGGGCGGGAGCAGACTCCCCAGCGCCGCGGCGAGGTCGTCGGCCTCCCGGGTGGTGGCGGTCACCGCGAGCACCGCGCGACCCGCGCCGCCGGCCGATTCGTCGGCCGCGACGGCGGCGACCGCGAACGGGCGCAGCGCGGCCGGGGCCGTGATGTCGAGGCCGTCGACCTGGGCGGCACCGGAGCGCGCCAGGTCACGCGCCCGGGCCAGCCCGGGATCGGCCAGGGCGGCGGAGAAGAGTCCGGTGAGCATCTGTGTCCACTTCCAGAAGATCGACGCACGGCGACGACCCCGCGTCCAGCCGGACGGGGGGTTGCACCGTTCGAGCCTATCCCGCTCCCCGGACATTCCGGGCCCCAGCCGGCCCCGCGCCTGCGCCCCCGATCCGCGCAGATGCACGGAAAGGGTGGCCTTCGGCGCGCGGATGGCCACTCTTTCGGTGAATCAGTGCGGACAGCGTCATGCCGGGAAGGATCTTGACGGGTCGGGGTGGGCGTGGTGCGGTGTCGGCATGGCAGCTGAGTACCGGGCGGTGTTCGACGCGGAGGTCGTCTTCGCCAACGGCGGAGGCCTGCGGACCGAGGGCTTCCGGCTGGACATCCCGGGACCGGAGATCGACGACGCCGGACTGGGCGCGCTCTTCGTCCGGCACCTCGGGCTGCTCATGGTCGCCGAGGTACGGATCACCAACAAGACGATCATCGAAGAGCCGCACAAGGGCGGCCGCGGCGTCGCCACCGACGTCCGGGAACGGCGACTGGTCGAGCTCAGCCACGTGATCACCGACGGGATGGTCACCCTGCCCGGCTGGCCGGCGCCCCGGATCACCGACTGGCTGACCCGGGAGGCGTCCAAGGCGAAGTACGCCCCCGGCACCGAGTTCCACGTGGCGCAGATCGACATGATCGCCAACACCGGCACCTATCTCGACGCCCCGTCACACCGCTGGGCGGGCGGGCCCGACCTCACCGGCATGCCGCTGGACCGGCTCGCCGACCTGCCCGGGATCGTGGTCCGGGTGCCGGCCGGCACCCGGGCGGTGGACCGCCTCATGCTGGCCCCGTACGAGGTGACCGGCCGGGCGGTGCTGCTGCACACCGGCTGGGACGCGCATTTCGGCACCGACCGGTACGCCGGCCCGGACGCGCCCCACCTCACCGAGGACGGCGCGCGGTGGCTGGTGGAGGCGGGGGCGGCCCTGGTCGGCATCGACTCGATCAACATCGACGACATGACCCCGGCCGCGGCGGGCGAGCGTCCGGCGCACAGCACCCTGCTCGCCGCCGGTCTCCCGATCGTGGAGCACCTGACCGGCCTGGCCGCCCTGCCGCCCGACGGCTTCCGCTTCACCGCCGCGCCGCCGAGGGTGGCCGGCATGGGCACCTTCCCGGTCCGCGCCTTCGCCGTCGTCGACTGACCCCTGCCAGGACTCAGGCTGCCCGGATGGAGTCCGGACCGAGCTGGCGCACCAGCCGCTGAGACAGATGGGCAAGGGAGCGGGACTGGGCCAGGTCGATCGGCCAGCTCTCGACGTCACATCCGGCGGAGAGTTCCAGCAACAGGCCGGATGGCGGTGTTGGACCGACGTCCATCTGCCACAGACCGATCCTGACCTGGATCACCTCGTCACCTCGGTTGGCCGTGCCGATGAGGCGGGACCGGTGCAGATCATTCGGCCCGACGCAGTCCGGGCCGCGCAGGCACCAGGGCGGATGGACGGCGTTCGGTAGGTTGCTCATGGGCCGGGGTCCTTTCCCGGTCAAGGCCCGGGAGCGGAGTGCCACCTCCACCCCGGGCCGCCTTGTAGTTGAGGGGACCTGCCACAGTCACCTCGCTGCAACCTACGACTACCTGTCATGCCAGGTCAATACCTGCCACCACATTTCATTGACGGTCCGCCGGCACACGTGATCACATGGCATTACCTGCCACGGAAGTCAACCCATGCCTGCGTACACGAAGAAGCAACGCCTCATCGACACCCTGACTCAGCGCATCGAGTCCGGCGAATACCCGCCCGGCGCGAAGCTGCCCTCTGGCACCGAACTCTGCGCCGAGTTCGACGTGTCCCGCCAGGTGGTGCGCTCGGCCATCGACTGGCTCAAGGCGCGCGGGCTCGTCGAGGGCGCACCGGGCGCCGGCGTCTTCGTCCGGACTCAGGACCGCGAGTAACAGCCACCGCCCAGAGGGTGGAGAGGGTCGGCTATGGGTGTCACCCGACCGCGATAACACCCATGGCGTTCCACTCACCGTGATGGCGCCCGGTCAGAAGCCTGGTTGGCCGGGGTCGACCACGGTCGGCCCGCGTCACGGCGGCATGGCGGTCAGTAGCGGACCGAGATGCGGCGCTCGACCGCGTCGACCCGGATCTCACCGCCGTACGGGATGATCAGCTGCGGGTCGGTGTGGCCGAGGTCCACGTCGAAGACCACCACCGGGTCGTCCGCGTACTCGGCCAGCGCCCGGGTGACCGCCGCCCGCTGCTCCTCGGCGTACGCCCGTCGCTCGTCGACGGTGTGCGGCCGTTCGAAGTCCCACGCCTTGGCCCGGCCGACGAGCACTGCCGGAAAACCGGCGAGAAGGCCACGCTCCCCCATGTTGCGCAGGATCCGGTAGACCTCGGTGGCCGACGGCAACTCCTCCGAAGTCTCGATGATCAGCACCTCGCCCGCGTGCTCCCCGGCCGCGCCGACCCGGTCGGCGGCCAGCAGCCAGTGCAGGATCTCCAGGTTGCCGCCCCAGGTCCGCCCCTGGACCACGGTCGCCGGCCCCTGCCAGTGCCACCCCGTGGCCGGGAACATCGGCGGCTCGGCCGCGAGCGAGGACGGGTCACGCCAGTCGTTCGGCTCGTCGCCCCACTCCGTGGCGGGTGCCAGGTCGTACCAGCCGGAGGTGAAGAGGGCGGCGCGCAGCGAGTCGAAGGTGAGCGGGTGCGGCTTGCCCGGCCGCCGAGGTGCACCAGCACCGACCCGCCGTGGTACGCCACGATCCCCAGCCGGTACAGGTGGTTGAGGACGTTGGTGTTGTCCGAGTAGCCGTAGTACGGCTTCGGGTTGGCCCGCAGCACCTCGTCGTCGAGGTGCGGAGTGACGGTGATCAGGTCGTCGCCGCCGACGGTGGCGAGCACCGCGGTGATCGTCGGGTCGGCGAAGGCGGCGGTGAGGTCCCGGGCCCGGTCGCGCGGGTCCGCGCCCATCACCCGGGTGGTCGGATACTCGACCGGCTCCAGGCCGAGCTCCTCGCGCAGCCGGCGCAGCCCCAGCTCGTGCACGTGCGGGAAGAGACCCGACAGGCCCGCGGAGGGCGAGACGATCGCGACCCGGTCTCCCGGTCGCGGCTTCGTCGGATAGCTCAGCGACGTCATGCCCCGGACGCTACCGACCCCCCGGCCAGCCGATTTTCAGACCGTCTGCCCGACCTCGATCAGGTGCCCGTCCGGGTCGCGCAGGTAGCAGCGGATCTCCGCGCCGCGGTCCTGCGGCGGGGTCAGGAAGACCCCGCCACGGGCGCTCCACTCGGCGTACACGGCCTGGATGTCGGCCACCCGGATGTTCAGGAACGCGCTGGTCCGGTGCGGGTCGGGCGGCGTCTCGAGAATCACGTCCGGTTTGTCCTCGGTGGGGCCGCCGCCGACGTTGATGATCACCCAGCTGTTGGCCAGCCGGACCATCGAGGGTTCACCCTCCCGCACCACCGTCCCGCCGAGGACGTCGCGGTAGAAGGCCGCCGACCGGGCCACGTCGGCGGCCACCACGAAGTGGGTGAGCAGGATGCCCTCGGCGGGGATCGGCAGGTCGTCGCGCGGCATGCTGCCAGCCTGGCACCGTCGGTGGCGCAGGGCGGCGAAACCGCACAACCCGGGCGAGGCATCGCCCTAGGCTGGCCCCGTGGACCAGGAGGCGGGACCCGCGCTGCGCGACTGGCTGCCGCGTACCGCGGCGCTGCTGGTCGGCACGCTGGCCCTGGCCACCGCCTTCATCGCGGCCTACGTGGGGGCGTTGCACCAGCCCACCCCACGCGACGTGCCGGTCGGGGTGGTCCTCGGCGACCAGCGCGGCCAGGCGGTGATGGCCGCCGTGCGCGCCCGGACCGACAAGATCAAACCCATCGAGTACGACAACCCGGACGCCGCCGAGGACGGCCTGACCGCCCGCGAGGTGTACGGGGTGCTCACCTCCGGACCGGACAACGGGTTGCGCCTCACCACGGCCAGCGCCGCCTCACCGGCCGCCGCCGAACTGGTCACCCAAATTCTCACCCAGGCCGCCCAGCAGGCCGGTCTGCCCATCCAGGTCAGCGACGCGGTGCCGGTGGAGCGGACCGACCGGCGCGGTCTGGTCCCGTTCTACCTCGCGGTCGGCTACGTCCTCGGCGGCTACCTCGCCTCCACGGCGTTGGGGCTCCAGACCGGCACCGCGCCGGTGAACCTGCGCCGCGCCGGGCTGCGGATCGCCACGCTCGCCGTCTACTCGGTCGTGCTCGGGATCGTCGGCGCGGCCATCGTCGGCCCGGTCCTCGACGTCTGGCACCACGACGTGCCGGCCGTCGCGGCGGTCGGCGCGCTGGCCGTCCTCTCCGCCGCGCTGGTGGCCTCCGCCATCCAGGCGTGGCTCGGCCTGCTCGGCACCGGCATCGTGATCCTGCTGCTGGTGGTGCTCGGCAACCCCGGCTCCGGCGGCATCTACGCACCGGAATTCCTACCCGACTGGCTGCGCGGCATGCACCGCTGGAACGTGACGGGCCTGGCCACCGACCTGATCAAGTCGGCGGTCTACTTCGACCGACGGTCCGTGGGCTGGTCGCTGTCCGGGCTCGCCGTATGGACCGTGCTCGGGGCACTTGGGCTGGTCACCGGGACGATCTTTCATGCCCACCGGCGGGCCGTCCGCGCCGGTCAGGCCGCCACCGTCCGCCCGGAGCCGCCGGCCGAAGCCCTTCCGGACACCTGACCCGACCACCGGGGGTCCCCGTGCCACGGAAAGGGATCACACGGGGCCCCTCCTTACACCGGGGGCCGCGCGGATACGATCCAGGGAGTCGGACAGCGCTGTCCTTCGTACTCACGTAAGGAGCGCATCGTGACCGACCAGCACGACCACGACGGCCCGGACGCCGCGCTGCGGGCCGACATCCGCCGCCTCGGCACGCTGCTCGGGCAGACCCTCGCCCGGCAGGAGGGCCGCCCGCTGCTCGACCTGGTCGAGGAGATCCGCGCGCAGGTCCGCTCCGACGCCCCGGCCGCCGCGCAGCGCCTCGGTGGCCTCGACGTCACCACCGGCACCAAGCTGGCCCGGGCCTTCTCCACCTACTTCCACCTGGCCAACATCACCGAGCAGGTGCACCGCGCCCGGGACCTGCGCCGCCGCCGGGCCGTCCAGGGTGGCTGGCTGGACGGGGCGGCCAAGATGATCGCCGAGCGGGGGGTGCCGGCCGAGGAGATCGCCGCCGCGGCCCGCCGGCTGGCGGTACGCCCGGTCTTCACCGCCCACCCGACCGAGGCGGCCCGCCGCTCGATCCTGTCCAAGCTCCGCGCGATCGCCGACGAGCTGGACACCGAGACCGCCAACGCCATCCTCTACGGGGCCAGCGACGAGGGGCCGGCCAACCGGCGCCTGGCCGAGCTGCTGGACCTGATGTGGCAGACCGACGAGCTGCGGCTGGACCGGCCGGACCCGACCGACGAGGCCCGCAACGCCATCTACTACCTGCGCGACCTGTACGCCGAGGCCGCCCCGCAGGTCCTCGACGACCTCGCCGACACGCTGCGCACCCTGGGCGTGGAGACCTCCCCGACCGCCCGCCCGCTGACCTTCGGCACCTGGATCGGCGGCGACCGGGACGGCAACCCGTTCGTCACCCCGGCGGTCACCCGGGAGGTGCTGCGGATCCAGCACGAGCACGGCATCGCCGCCACCGAGAAGGCGATGGACCAGCTCATCAACGAGGTGTCCGTCTCCCGCCGGCTGCGCGCGGTGTCGCTGGACCTCTCCGCGAGCCTCGCCGCCGACCTGGACGCGCTGCCCGAGGTGGCGCCCCGGTTCCGCCGGGTCAACGCCGAGGAGCCGTACCGGCTCAAGGCCCGGTGCGTGAAGGCGAAGCTGGCCAACACCCGGGAGCGGCTGCGCAACGGCACCCCGCACATGCCGGGGCGGGACTACCGCGGCTCCGCCGAGCTGATCGCCGACCTGGAGCTGCTGCGCGCCTCGCTGGCCCGCAACTCGGGGCAGCTCACCGCCGTCGGCCGACTCGCCTCGACCATCCGTACCGTCTCCGCGTTCGGGCTGCACCTGGCGACCATGGACGTCCGGGAGCACGCCGAGGCGCACCACGCGGTGCTCGCCCAGCTCTACGCGGCCGTCGGCGAGGTGTCGGACTACCCGTCGCTGACCCGGCTGGAGCGGACCAAGCTCCTCGCCGACGAGCTGGCCGGCCGCCGACCCCTCTCCACCCTGGACAGCCCGCTCACCGAGACCGCGCAGAAGACGTTCGACGTGTTCGGGGCGATCCGCGAGACACAGGACCGGTTCGGCAACGAGGTGATCGAGTCGTACATCATCTCGATGACCCTCGGCGTGGACGACGTGCTCGCCGCGGTGGTGCTGGCCCGCGAGGCCGGCCTGGTGGACGTGTATAGCGGCCGGGCCCGGATCGGCTTCGTGCCGCTGCTGGAGACCCCGGGCGAGCTGAACGCCGGCGGCGAACTGCTGGACGAGCTGCTGTCGCTGCCCGCGTACCGGGCGCTGGTGGCGGCCCGGGGCGACGTGCAGGAGGTGATGCTGGGGTACTCCGACTCCAACAAGGAGGCCGGCATCACCACCAGCCAGTGGTCGATCCACCGGGCGCAGCGGGCGCTGCGCGACGTGGCCGCCCGGCACGGGGTGCACCTGCGGCTCTTCCACGGCCGGGGCGGCACGGTCGGGCGGGGTGGCGGCCCCACCCACGACGCGATCCTGGCCCAGCCGTACGGCACCCTGGACGGCGCGATCAAGGTGACCGAGCAGGGCGAGGTCATCTCCGACAAGTACACGCTGCCGGCGCTGGCCCGGGAGAACCTGGAGCTGACGGTGGCCGCGGTGCTCCAGGCGACGCTGCTGCACACCGCGCCCCGGCAGCCGGCCGAGCAGCTGGAACGCTGGGACGCCACCATGGACGCGGTCTCCGAGGCGGCGTTCCGGTCGTACCGGTCGCTGGTCGAGGATCCCGACCTGCCGGCGTACTTCTGGGCCTCCACCCCGACCGAGCTGCTCGGCGCGCTGAACATCGGCTCCCGGCCGGCGAAGCGGCCGAACACCGGCGCCGGCCTGGCCGGCCTGCGGGCCATCCCGTGGGTGTTCGGCTGGACGCAGACCCGGCAGATCGTGCCGGGCTGGTTCGGCGTCGGCTCCGGGCTGGCCGCCGCACGGGCCGCCGGGCTGGAGGATGTGCTCGCCGAGATGCATCGCAACTGGCACTTCTTCCGCACGTTCCTGTCGAACGTCGAGATGATGCTGACCAAGACCGACCTGGCCATCGCCCGGCGGTACGTGGAGAGCCTGGTCCCGAAGAAGCTGCACCCGATCTTCGACAAGATCGAGCAGGAGTACGAGCTGACCAAGCAGGAGGTGCTGGCGGTGACCGCCTCGCCCGCCCTGCTGGAGAACTCGCCGGTGCTGCAGCGCACCCTCGCGGTGCGGGACACCTACCTGGAGCCGCTGCACCACCTCCAGGTGGCGCTGCTGCGGCAGTACCGGGACTCCGGCGCCGCGGGCCGGGCGGTGGCGACGGCGCCGGGCGGCCGCCGGGCCCCGAACGACGGTACGGCCCTGGAGCGGGCGCTGCTGACCACCGTCAACGGCATCGCCGCCGGCATGCGCAACACGGGCTGACCCACGGGCACGAGGAACGGCCCCGGTCGCGTCGACCGGGGCCGTTCCCGTGTGCCGTTCAGGGGGCGGTCAGAAGTCGCCGCCGCCGAAGTCGCCCCCACCGAAGTCACCGCCGCCGAAGCCGCCGTAGTCCCCGCCGCCGTAGTCACCGCCCCCGCCGGAGAAGTCACCGGCGTAGTCGGCACCGCCCTGGTCCCCGGCGAACTGGTCGCCGCCGTAGTCCCCGCCCTGGTCGCCGCCCTGGTCGGCGCCCTGGTCGG
The DNA here is from genome assembly GCF_003857015.1 of Micromonospora globispora. Classification (GTDB taxonomy): domain Bacteria; phylum Actinomycetota; class Actinomycetes; order Mycobacteriales; family Micromonosporaceae; genus Micromonospora; species Micromonospora globispora. The sequence continues at coordinate 21,129 of NZ_QGGF01000350.1, forward strand.
CGCCCTGGTCCTGGCCGTCGTCGAAGCCGTCGTTGAAGCCTTCCTGGTAGCCGGCCTCGTATCCGTATCCCGGGTCGGCGAAGGCCGGCGAGAAGAGCGCGTCGGCGATCAGCATGCCGCCGAGCACGCCGGCGCCGGTGCCCAGCGCGGTCTTCCACCACGGCGTCGAGTACCAGCCGGCCGGGACGGGGCGACCCTGCCAGTTGCCGCCCGGGTAGTAGTAGGGCGTCCGGTTGCCCGGCTGCGGGCCGGCCCGGAAGGTCTGCCCCTGCACGTTGACCTCGCGCTCCTTGGTGAGCATGCCGGCGCCCCGGGCGGCGGCCAGCGGCGGCAGATCGGGGCCGGGGTCGATGCCCATCGCCGTCCGGGCCGCCCGGATGTAGGCCAGCCCCTCCAGCGCGGTCTCCCGGGCCAGCGCGAACTGGTGCGGGGTGCGCGCCTGCTCGAGCTGCGAACCGGCGGCGTTGTAGCGCTCACCCGCGTCGGCCAGCGCCTGGCGTACCGCCGGCGCGTCCCCGTGCAGGTTCATCAGCTGGCCGCCGAGGCGCTCGTACCAGCGCTGCGCCTCCGCGCGGGCGTCGGCCAGCTCGGTGGCCTTCCGGGACCTGCTCCCCCACCGCCAGAACACGTACGCACCTCCGAGCATCAGGACCAGGACGACCCACAGGGCAACTTTCATGTCCTCGAACGTACCCACCGGGCGCACGTCGTACCCGTTTGGCAAGCTCTCTGCCATGGACTTCGCGACGCTGGCCGTGGTGGTGCTCTGCCTCGCCGCGGGCGGCGCGGTGGGCTGGCTCGCCGCCCGGGCCCGCACGGCGGCCGAGATCGCCCGGCTGGAGGCGACCCTGGCGGCCACCCGGGAGGGTGAGGGCCGGCTGGAGCAGTCGATGCGGGCCCTCAGCTACGAGGCGACCGCCCAGTCCCAGGAGGCGGTCGCCCGGGCGGTGGCCCCGCTGCACGACACCCTCCGGCGGTACGAGCAGCGGGTGACCGAGCTGGAGCGCGACCGGGTCGACGCGTACGCCGAGCTGCGCGAGCAGGTCCGGGCGATGAGCACGGTCTCCGGCGAGCTGCGCACCGAGACCAAGCAACTGGTCGCCGCGCTGCGCGCGCCGCAGGTGCGCGGCCGGTGGGGCGAGCACCAGCTCCGCCGGATCGTCGAGGCGGCCGGCCTGCTGGAGCACTGCGACTTCAACGAGCAGGTCACCGCCGCCACCGATCACCAGGGCGTCCGTCCCGACCTGGTGGTCCGGCTGCACGGCGGCCGGTCGGTGGTGGTCGACGCCAAGGCGCCCTTCGACGCGTACTTGACGGCGATGGAGGCGCGTGACGAGCGGGGGCGGGACAGCCACCTCGACGCGCACGCGAAGCACCTGCGGGCGCACGTGGACGCGCTCGCCGCCAAGTCCTACTGGGCGGCCTTCGACTCCACCCCGGAGTTCGTGGTGCTCTTCGTCCCGGCCGATCCGTTCCTGGACGTGGCCCTGCAGCGGGACCCGACCCTGCTGGAGCACGCGTTCGCCCGCAACGTGGTGCTGGCGACGCCGGCCACGCTGGTGGCGCTGCTGCGCACGGTGGCCTACTCGTGGCGGCAGGAGGTGCTGGCCCGCAACGCGGCCGCGGTGCACTCCCTGGCCCGCGAGCTGTACGGCCGACTGTCCACCCTGGGCGACCACGTCGGCAAGCTGGGTGCCTCGCTCGGTGGGGCGGTCACCGCGTACAACCGGGCGGTCGGGTCGCTGGAGGCGCGCGTCCTGGTCAGCGCCCGGAAGCTGGCCGAGCTGGGCGTCTCGGACCACGAGCTGGCCACCCCGGCGCAGGTGGAGGTGGCGCCGCGGCAGCCGCAGGCGCCGGAGCTCGCCGAGGATGACGCGTTACCGCGCTGACCCGATCCGAGGGAGACATCGTCCGAACGGTGGACCGAGCGCAACGATCGACGTGCCGTAATACCTGAGCACTGGTTGTCACGCTGCAACCATTCAGGGCATTGTGACAGCGTTGCTCGGCCCACGACACAACGAGGTCACAACTCGCAACGCAGCAGTGACTGTCGCCCGCCGATCATCGAAGATCCCTCTCAGTTGCCCTGCATTCTCCAGGGCTCCTTCTTCGTCGGAGGAAGCGAACGTGAACAAACCTCCTAGTTGGACTCGGCGCGCCTCGGCCGGGTTCGCCGCGTCCGTCGTCGCGGTCGGCGCAATCGCGTTGACCGCTGGCTCCACCACCGCCAGCGCCGCCCCGCAGACCGGGGCCAGCACCCCGAAGGGTCATGGGTCGGACAAGCTCGGATCGCACGACCACGAGCTTCTCGCCCAGGCCCGGGCCAAGGGCGACAAGACCGTGATGCTGATCGTGGCCACCGACAAGGGCCGGGCCGGCAGCGTCGCCGCCGAGCTGCGCAAGCTCGGGGCCACGGTGGCCCGCCAGGTCGACGGCGTCGGCTACGTCCGGGCGAGCGTGCCCACGGACGCGGTGCTGCGGGCGGCGAAGCTGCCCGGCGTCGCCGCAATCGACCTGAACGAGTCCGTCCCGCTGCCCAAGCCGGAGCCGTTCACCACCAAGGCCGACGGCGCCACCCAGGGTGCCGCGGTGGCGGCGCCGGGCCCCGACACCCCGGCCGCCAACCCGTACATGCCGACCAACGAGACCGGCGCGGTCGCGTTCAAGCAGGCGCACCCCGAGTGGGATGGCCGGGGCGTGACGATCGGCATCATGGACTCCGGCGTCGACCTGGACAACGCGGCGCTGCAGACCACCTCGACCGGCGAGCGCAAGATCGTCGACTGGTTCACCGCGACCGACCCGATCTTCGACTCGGACGGCACCTGGCGGGCCATGCTGACCTCGGTGGCCGGGCCGACCTTCAGCTACGCGGGCGCCACCTGGACCGCGCCGGAGGGCAACTGGCGGATCAACCGGTTCTCCGAGAGCATCACCAGCGGTGACGAGCCCGGCGGTGACCTCAACAAGGACGGCGACAAGACCGACACGTTCGGCATCCTCTACGACCCGGAGAGCCACGACATCCGGGTGGACAGCAACCAGAACCGCGACTTCACCGACGACGCGGTGATGCGCCCCTACAAGGAGCGCTACGACGTCGGCCACTTCGGCACCGACGACCCGGCCACCGCGATCGCCGAACGCACCCCGTTCGTGGTCGAGTACCGCGAGGACGTGGATCTCAGCCCGTACGGCGGCCCCTACGTCGGGCAGAAGAGCGACTTCGTCAACATCGGCATCGTCGAGGCCCAGCACGGCTCGCACGTCGCGGGCATCACCGCCGCCAACGACATGTTCGGCGACGCCGCCTTCGACGGCGCCGCCCCCGGCGCGAAGCTGGTCTCCGCCCGCGCCTGCAGCTGGGGCGGTGGCTGCACCTACGCGGCGCTCACCGACGGCATGGTGGACCTGGTGGTCAACCGGCACGTCGACGTGGTGAACATGTCCATCGGTGGCCTCCCCGCCCTCAACGACGCCAACAACGCCCGTGCCCAGCTCTACGACCGGCTCATCAACGACTACGGCGTGCAGCTGTTCATCTCGGCCGGCAACTCCGGTCCGGGCATCAACACCGTGGGCGACCCGTCGGTGGCCAGCAGCGTGGTCAGCGTCGCCGCCGGCGTGAGCAAGGAGACCTGGCTGGCCAACTACGGCTCGGTCACCCGGACGCCGTACCAGCTGTTCAACTTCTCCTCCCGCGGGCCGCGCGAGGACGGCGGTTTCAAGCCGACCATCACCGCTCCCGGCTCGGCGATCTCCACCACGCCGCTGTGGCAGCCGGGCGGCCCGGTGCCGGAGGCGGGCTACCAGCTGCCCCCGGGCTACTCGATGCTGAACGGGACCTCGATGGCCTCCCCGCAGGCCACCGGCGCCGCCGCGCTGCTGCTCTCGGCCGCCAAGGCGAACGGCTTCGCGGTCGCTCCCGCCGAGCTCCGTCGCTCCATCTACTCGTCTGCGAAGTGGATTGACGGGGTGCCCGCCCACGGTCAGGGCAACGGCCTGTTCAACACCGTCGGCGCCTGGGACCTGCTCGCCGGCCACGGCGTCGAGACCCGCGGCTACAGCGCCTCCGCACCGGTCTGCACGCCGCTGTCGGGCTTCCTGAGCACGGCCAACACCGGCACCGGCGTCTACAACCGGTGCGCGGTGGGCCAGGGTGGTCAGCGGGCGAACGAGGACAAGACGTACACCGTCACGATCACCCGGACCAGCGGCCCCAACAAGCTGATCCGGCACGACGTGACGCTGCTGGGCAACGACGGCACCTTCCGCGACTACCCGCACAGCGTGGTGCTGCCGCTGAACAAGCCGGTCACGCTCCGCCTCGAGACCAACGGCGGGTACGGCGTGCACAGCGCCGTCATGCGAGTCGACGACCCGGCGACCGCCGGCGTCGATTTCGAGCTGCTCAACACCGTGGTCATCGGTGCGAACCCGGCCGCTCCTGGGTACGGCTTCACCACCTCCGGTTCGGTGGACCGCAACCTGTTCACCTCGTACTTCGTGAACGTGCCGGCGGGCGCCTCGGCGCTGCAGGTCAACCTCTCCGGCCTGGCGGACGGGTCGCAGACCCGGTTCATCGCCTTCAACCCGTACGGCGTGCCGGTGGAGAGCACCTCCAGCCTGGGCTGCTACAGCAACTTCTCGGACGCGGCGGCCTGCAAGCCCAGCGAGCGGGACTACGCCAACCCGATGCCGGGCCTCTGGGAGATCGAGGTCGAGTCCCGACGAACCTCGCCGACGCTGGAGAACCCGTTCCAGCTGACCGCACGCGTGCAGGGTGTCAAGGTGGAGCCGGCCGTCGTCGACCTGCCCTCCGTCACGGCGGGTCAGGCCACCCCGGTGACCTGGACGCTGACCAACCAGTTCGGTCCGGTCAACGTGTCGGGTAAGGGTGGCGCGCTGGGCAGCGCGGCGATCAAGCGGCCCAGCATCGCCAACGGCGAGACGCTCACCTACGAGGTCACCGTGCCCGAGGGTGCCACCAGGCTCGACGTCGCGATCGGCAAGACCAGCGACCTCGGCGCCGACCTGGACCTGTACGTCTTCCGCGGCACGACGCGGGTCGGCTACTCGGCCGACGGCGACTCGGAGGAAGCGGTTTCGCTGGCGAACCCGGCGGCGGGCGTCTACACCGTCGAGATCGACGGATACTCGGTCCCGGCCGGCACCACGGAGTTCGACTACCGCGACGTGTTCTACTCCGCGTCGCTCGGCTCGGTGTCGGCGCCGTCCACCACGCTGCCGCTGGCCAATGGCGGCACCGGCACCATCACCGGTTCCGTCACCGCAAGCATGGCCCCGGCGGCGGGCCGGCAGCTCTTCGGTGAGCTCCTCGTGGTGACCGACGAGGGCGCGACCGTCGGTCGCGGCAACGTCTCGATCGGCGCGGTCAACTGACCAACCGCTGAAACAGCAGGAGCCCGTCCCCGGTCCCGGGGGCGGGCTCCTGTCTTTGTCGGCCTCAGGCGCGGCGGGCGCTCTCCACCACGAAGGGGGTGCCCTGCTGGCAGGTGGTCATCATGCCCGGCTGGGGACGCCCGGTGACGATGACCCGGGCACCGGGCTTCAGCACGTCACGGGGGCCGCCGATCAGCAGGTTGCCGTCGAGCAGCAGGCAGTTGGGCTCGACCCCGGCCTGAACCGTGCCGGTGAGCGTGGTGTCGCCGGCCGGCGGGGGCTTGGTCGGCCCGGAGGTCCCCTTCGGCGGCAGGGTCGGCATCGGGTCGACCGGGTTGCCCGGATCATTCGGGGTGGCGCTCGGCTGCGGGGTCGGTTGGCTGCTCATCGGGGCGGCTCCCGTGGGGCTGGCGGCGCCGTCTGTACCGCCCTGGCCGGCGCAGGCGCTCAGCGCCGCGCAGACGACCAGGGCGGAGGCGGCGATCCGTAGGGTCCTCATACCGTCTCAGACGTACCCGGTGGACAACGCGTTCCCGCCGGCCGGCTCAGCCGCGGGTGGCCGCCGCGGCGGCCTTCATGTCGCGCTTGAGCTCCTGCGGCAGCGAGAAGGTCAGCCGCTCGTTGGCGGTGGTGACCTCCTCGACGTCGGTGAAGCCGCGCTCGGCCAGGTGGCCGAGCACCTGCTGGACCAGCTCGTCCGGCACGCTGGCACCGGAGGTGACGCCGACCGTGCCGGCCCCGGCCAGCCAGGCGTCGTCGATCTCGTCGGCGAAGTCGACCAGGTGCCCGGCGCGGGCGCCGGCGTCCAGGGCGACCTCGACCAGCCGCACCGAGTTGGAGGAGTTCCGCGAGCCGACGACGATCACCACGTCGCACTCGGGGGCGATCTCCTTCACCACGTGCTGCCGGTTGGAGGTGGCGTAGCAGATGTCGTCGCTGGGCGGCGACTGGAGCAGCGGCAGCCGCTGCTTGAGCCGGGCCACCGTCTCCAGCGTCTCGTCCACCGACAGGGTGGTCTGGGAGAGCCAGACGACCTTGTTCGGGTCACGGACGGTGACCTTGTCGACGCTTTCCGGACCGTCGACGAGCTGGATGTGGGCCGGAGCCTCACCGGCGGTGCCGATGACCTCCTCGTGGCCCTCGTGGCCGATCAGCAGGATGTCGTAGTCCTCGGCGGCAAACCGCTTGGCCTCCTGGTGCACCTTGGTGACCAGCGGGCAGGTCGCGTCGATGGCCTTGAGCGAACGCGCCTTCGCCTGCTCGTAGACCTCCGGGGCGACGCCGTGCGCGGAGAAGATGACGGTGGCGCCCTCCGGCACCTCCTCGTTCTCCTCCACGAAGATGGCACCCTTGGCCTCCAGCGTCCGCACCACGTGCTTGTTGTGCACGATCTGCTTGCGGACGTAGATCGGGGCGCCGTAGAGCTTCAGCGCCTCCTCGACGGTCTGCACCGCCCGGTCCACGCCCGCGCAGTAGCCGCGGGGCTTGGCCAGGAGCACGCGCTTGCCGGTCCGGGGAGTCGTCTCAGCCTGAGTCACCCGCCCATCGTACGTGCCCGGTTTCCCGGCGGCAGCGGCTGCGACCGGTACCACAGCCGGGGCACGGGCTGGCAGAATGGGCGGACCGGCAGCGCGCGGGGCCACCGGGAAGACCCCCTTGCGGGTACGAGAGGACTGCGCCAACCGCCGGTACGACGTTTTTCCGACGACGGCGTGGCGAAGACGGCCGACCTGTCAATCATGAGATCGGCGGCGTGGGAGCTCGACATCGCGGTCAAGCTCATGATCGCCCGGGTCGTGTCGGTCTCGGCCGTAGGATGGGCGAGCAGCACGCGCTGTCGGGGCTCCCGCAGGTCGTCGGGGGCTGACCGTACGCTGGCCGGGTGACCGACGTCCCGCGCAGCACCTCCGAGGAACCCTGGCCGGTCCGGGTGGTCAGCCAGAAGGTCGGCGCCTGGATCGCGCGGCTGGGCTGGGTCTGGGTGGACGGCCAGGTGGCGCAGATCAGCCGGCGCCCCGGCGCCAGCACCGTGTTCCTCACCCTGCGCGACCCGTCGGCCGATCTCAGCCTGACCGTCACCACCAACCGGGACGTCCTCGATCTCGGCGCGCCGGAGCTGCGCGAGGGCGCCCGGGTCGTGCTGCACGCCAAGCCGGAGTTCTACGCCGCCCGGGGCACGCTGAGCCTTCGCGCCGACGAGATCCGGCAGGTGGGGCTGGGCGAGCTGCTGGCCCGGCTGGAGAAGCTCAAGAAGCTGCTCGCCGCCGAGGGGCTCTTCGACCGGGCCCGCAAGCGGCGCCCGCCGTTCCTGCCGAACCGGATCGGGCTGATCACCGGCCGCGCCTCGGCGGCCGAGCGGGACGTGCTGACCAACGCTCGGCGGCGCTGGCCGGCGGTGGAGTTCCGGACGGTCAACGTGGCGGTGCAGGGGCCGAGCGCGGTGCCGCAGATCGTGGACGCGTTGAAGGTGCTCGACGCCGACCCGACCATCGACGTGATCATCATCGCCCGGGGCGGGGGCAGCATCGAGGACCTGCTGCCCTTCTCCGACGAGGCGCTCTGCCGGGCGGTCTTCGCCTGCCGTACGCCGGTGGTCAGCGCGATCGGCCACGAGACGGACGCGCCGCTGGTCGACTACGTCGCCGACGTACGCGCCTCGACGCCCACGGACGCGGCGAAGCGGATCGTGCCCGACCTGACCGAGGAGGTACGCCTGATCGGCCAGGCCCGGTCCCGGCTGGAGCGGGCGGTGCGCAACCTGGTCGACCGGGAGTCGCACCGGCTCGACCTGCTCCGGTCCCGCCCGGTGCTGGCCCGCCCGCAGGTGATGGTCGAGCAGCGGGCGGCCGAGGTGACCGCGCTGCGGGACCGGACGGGGCGCTGCCTCGACCACCGGCTCGGGGCGGCCGCCGACGACCTGCGGCACACCCTGGCCCGGCTGCGCGCCCTCTCCCCGGCCGCCACCCTCGACCGGGGGTACGCCATCGTGCAGCGCGCGGACGGCCACGTGGTGCGTGCCGCGTCCGAGGTGACCAAGGGTGATCCGCTGCGGGTCCGCCTCGCCGAGGGCGAGCTCGCCGCGACGGTGGACGGCTGAGGCGCGGCTTCGCAACGACGGTCCAGGCGACCCGTGGCGCGTGCCGCGGCGGCGCGGAGAGGGTGTGGTGGGATGGTGGCGATGACTGACGAGACAAAGGGCGAGCAGCTCAGCTACGAGCAGGCCCGCGCCGAGCTGGCGTCCGTGGTGGAGCGGCTGGAGGCCGGCGGCACCTCGCTGGAGGAGTCGCTGGCGCTCTGGGAGCGCGGCGAGAAGCTGGCCGAGATCTGCCAGCGCTGGCTGGACGGCGCCCGGGCCCGGATCGACGCGGCCCGCCAGCCCGCCGAGGACTGACGCCCTTCTGATCGGGAACCGCGAGCGGGGCGGCCGAAGCCGCCCCGCCTCTGCTGATCCGCTCAGTTGAACAGGTTGTAGAACTCCGGCGGCGCCTCGACGACCTGGTCCGCCGGCGGCTTCTGCGCGGCGGTGGCGTTGCCGTAGTCCGAGTACGTGATCTTGATGTCCTGCCCGGCGCTGGTCGCGGTCGGTGTCGACGCGGAGGCGCTGGCGTTCTGGCCGGCGGCCGGCAGCTTGATCACCAGTTCGCTGAGCCGGCCCTGGGGGTCCAGCTTCGCGGTGAACGGCACCGACTGCGCCTGCGCCCCGAGGGCGGTGATCACGGCCGGGTCCATCGAGCCGGCCTCGGCCGCCTTCGACACGTCCAGCGTGCCCTCGTACGTGCCGTCGCCGGTCTGCCGGACCTCGGTGATGCCCTCGGTCAGCACCGAGCTGCCGGCCGGGTCCAGCTTGTCGAAGTCGAAGCCGAGCGCCCGGTTGCCCTTGATCCGGGTCTGGTCCAGGTGCTGGTACTTGCCGAGGTTGAGCTTCTGCACGCCGGGGATGCTGCTGGCCGACTTGCCGCCCAGCTCGGCCTTCACCCAGCTGTCCGGCTTGTAGTGGATGACGTCCAGCTTCATCATCAGGTCGGAGGACGGGTCACCGATGGTCACCCGCATCTCCGCGCTCTGGCTCGGCTCGTGCACCTGTCCCTCGGCAGTGGAGCTCGGCCCGGTCATGGTGAACCGGAAGTTGCCGTTGCGGATCTCGTTGGTGGAGTTGAGCAGGGCCTGCTTGGCGTCGCCGGTGCCCGGCGAGGCGCCGCTCGGCGCGATGCTGCCGGAGACCGCCGGGGACGCGGAGGCCCCCGCCTCGCCGGTCCCGGTGCTGTTGCAAGCGGCCAGGCCAGGGGTGAGCAGCGCTGCGGCGAAGGCTGCCGCGCTGAAGCGTTTAATGTTCACGTGAACCTCTCCAGATGGGAAGTCCGGCCCACGGAAGGCGCCGGAGGCGTGGCGCCGCAGCCCTGACGCCGGCTCCGGCGCACGAGCCCCGCCCGGCCGAAGGAGCGAGCCGGTGAGCCCGTGCAACCTCTGTTCCCTGAAGCGGCCTTCCGCAATCCCTGTCCGGTTCACGCGGCGGGTCGACGACCACTCGCCGGGAGGCGGGTCAGCGCAGCGCGCCGGCGAGCTGGCGCAGCTCGTTCTCCCGGGCGTCGCCGATCACGATCACCGTACGGTTCGGCTCCAGCAGCACCAGCGCCTGCTCGTTGCCCCGGGCGGTGTACCGCTGCCAACTCGCCCCGGGCAGCTCCGCCGGGCCCTGCGGCTGCCCGTTGCTCAGCTCGACCGGGAGCAGCTTCTCGGCCGGTACGTTGCTCTGCACGAGCTGCGCGCCGCGTCCCTCCGGCGTCACGTACCCGATCCGCAGCGTAGAGCCGCCGTCGGTGGTCTGGTAGCGGGCGCTGACCGTACGCCAGCCGGAGCCCAGGCCCTCGGGCTGGCTGACCGGGAAGGCGTTCGCCGCCCGGGCTTCCGCGACCGCCGGGGCGGGGTCCACCGTGGTCGGCTCGTCGCCGCCGAGGACGCCCCGGTAGAACGCGAGCAGCAGGGCGATCGGGACCAGCAGCACGAGCAGCGAGAGGGCCATGTCCCTCGGCGACCGCTCGGAGCGCGCCTTCTCCCGCCGGGCGGGCGGCGCCGGCTGGTCACCGGAGACGGCCGGGTGACTGCTCGCTCCGCCCCGGGCGGGGCCCTCGACCGGCTCGACCAGCGCCGGCTCCCCCGCGTCGGCGAGCGGTGCCGGCCCTGCGCCGGTCGCCCCCGTGG
>NZ_QGGF01000165.1 GCF_003857015.1 Micromonospora globispora
CCGGGCCGGGTCGGCGAATGCCTTCAGCACTCCCGCGAGCCGCTCGGCATCGGCACGCTTGATCGGCTCGCCGGCAAGCGGCGAGATGGCAGGCGTAGCAGTTTTCGCAGTTCCCACGTCTTCCATCGTTCCATCAACACCATCGATAGGCCGGTGGAACCGGGACCAGTACCCCGATGGCGACCGCGAGGCCGGGTGCGAGGGATGCTGGGGGTCGGTCTGACCGTCCTGGTCCAAGTTGCTGAACTGGCGCACCTGATGTGTGCAGGTGAGCAACGACGGTCGCTCACACCGCCCCCGCCGTCGCCGCCGTGACGTCGGCCCATGGTCGGATCTCAAACCCGCCAGATAGCACCTTTAGGGCGAAAAGGTGTGCTTAGCTTCAGGGGTGGCGGTGCGTTCCGCCGAGGAAAGGGGGCTGATGTGCACGGACGCGAGATGCATGGCCTGCTGCATCCGTTTCTCCTGCTCCTGATCTTCGAGCGGCCCGGTCACGGATACGACCTGGTCGACCGACTCAAAGCGATGGGACTGCCCGATGTATAGCCCGGCCACGTCTACCGGGTGCTACGCGGCCTGGAACGCGACCGGTCGCTGATCTCCGTGTGGGAGACCGCCGGGGCGGGGCCGGCGCGCCGGTGCTACCAGCTGACGGCCAAGGGCCGCGATGATCTTCGATCATGCATCACTCGACTGGCCCACCTCGATCAGGTCATCCGTGCCTGCCTGCAGCGCTCGGCGGACGCCTTCGCGGGATCGCGTGGCCAGCATCATGATCCGTACGCCGCCTCCCGACGCTGAACGGAGAACCCTTGCATTCGCCTGTCTTTCCAGCAGTTCAGCGCGCGTTCGCCCGTCGGGTGGCACCCGGGGAGGCGCTCGCTGGCGACGCCGCGCTGATCGCCCAGACCTGCTACGAAATGGCCGTACGCTTCCATCACGGCGGGAAGTTGATCGTCTTCGGCAACGGCGGACCGGCAACGGATGCCCAGCACGTCGTGGTGGAGTTCGTCCACCCGGTCATCGTGGGCAAGCGGGCGCTGCCGGCGATCTCGTTGACGAACGACGCCGCGACCCTCACCGGGATCGCCCAGGCGGAGGGCTTCGACGAGGTGTTCGCCGCTCAGCTGCGCCTGCTCGCCGCCCCGGAGGACATCGCGCTCGGACTGTCTGTCGACGGCCGCTGCGCCAACGTCCGGCGCGGTTTGGTGACAGCCCGCGATCTCGGTCTGCTCACCGTCGGGCTCCTCGGCGGCGACGGCGGTGACATCGCTCGGGACGCGATCGCCGACCACGTCGTCATCGCCCGCTCCGACGACCCGTGCATCGTCAAGGAGGTGCACATGACGATCTATCACATCCTGTGGGAGCTGGTGCACGTGTTCTTCGAACAGCCCGGGCTGCTGGAGACGGAGATGGTCCGGTGAATCCGCGGCTGGTTCCGCTCAGTCAGCCGACAGACCGGACGGTGCCCGACTGCCACGACGGGGTGTGCATCACGTGTTCCGACGTGGCGGTCGCCGTCCGGGTACGGGAACTGACAGCCGACGGACTCGCCGTGGTGGACACGGACGCCGGACCGGAGGAGATCAGCGTGGCCCTGGTCGACGCGCAACCGGGCGACGTCGTGCTGGTGCACGCCAAGGAGGCCATCGCGGTCGTGGAGAAGAGCTCATGAGCGCCCGGGTCGACGGCGCCATCGGGGCGCTCTACCCGTTCCTCGACACCCATCCGACCGACGTGGACGAGGTTCTCGCCGCGGTGGCCAGGTCCACCGCCGAGAAGGCGGCGGAGATCGTCGCCCTTCGCGAGTCCCTGGTCGCCGAGCACGGGCAGCGGTTGCTCGACTGCGCCGGCCGGTGCGCCGCGGCCTTCCGGGCCGGCGGCACGCTGTTCGCATTCGGCAACGGCGGAAGCAGCACGGACGCCCAGGACGTCGCGCAGTTGTTCCTGAACCCGCCGAAGGCCGCCCGTCCGTTGCCGGCCATCTCGCTGACTCACGACGTCGCGCTGATCACGGCATTGTCCAACGACGTTGGGTTTGAGGTGGTCTTCGCCCGACAGTTGGCGGCGTTCGGCCGGGCCGGGGACATCGCGGTGGGGCTGTCCACGAGCGGCGGATCGAACAACGTCCTGCGGGCGTTCGAGGAGGCGGCCCGGCGTGGCATGCTCACCGTCGGGATCGCCGGATACGACGGCGGCCGGATGGCGGAATCCGAGGCCATCGACCACCTGTTCGTGGTGCCGTCGGCATCGGTGCACCGGGTCCAGGAGGCGCAGACGACGGTCTACCACGTGCTCTGGGAACTCACCCAGCAGGCGCTGGCCGACGAACGCTGACCGGTCGCCATGGATCTGACCAGCGTGCGCCGGGTACACATCCGCGTCGAGGGCATCGTGCAGGGGGTCGGCTTCCGGCCGTTCGTGCACGCGCTGGCCACCGAGTACGACCTGGCCGGGTTCGTCGGCAACGACACCGCGGGGGTCTTCGTCGAGGCCGAAGGCGACGGGGACCGGCTGGCCGCCTTCGTGGCCGACCTCAGCCAGCGGGCACCGACCCTGGCCCAGATCGAGCGGCTCACCACTGAGGGGATGCCGCCGACCGGCCGACCCGGCTTCGTCATCGCCACCAGCGTCACCGGTGCCTCCCGGGAAGCGTTGATCTCCCCGGACACCGCTACCTGCTCCGACTGCCTCGCGGAGCTGTCCGATCCGACGGACCGGCGCCACGGCTACCCGTTCACGAACTGCACCAACTGCGGGCCGCGGTTCACGATCGTAAAGGACGTGCCGTACGACCGCCGCACCACCACGATGGCCGAGTTTCCGCTCTGCGCCGAGTGCGCCGCAGAGTACGCGGATCCGGCGAACCGCCGCTTTCACGCCGAGCCGGTGTGCTGCCCTGCGTGCGGTCCCGCCCTCCGGCTCGTCAACGGCGACGGCGCCACGGTCCCCGGCGATCCCCTGGACGCCGCCGTCGGGTGGCTGCGCGACGGCCGGATCGTCGCGGTGAAGGGTCTGGGCGGCTATCACCTGGCCACCCGGGCCGATGACGACCAGGCCGTCTCGACGCTGCGCGCCCGCAAGCACCGCGAGGAGAAGCCCTTCGCTCTGATGGCGGCCGACCTGCGTGCGGCGCGCACCCTGGTCGACGTGGCACCGGCGGCCGAGCCGGTGCTCACCGGCGCCCGCCGTCCTGTGGTGCTGCTGCCCCGCCGCGCCGACGCCCCGGTCGCCAGGTCGGTGGCACCGGGCAACCGCGACCTGGGCGTGATGCTGCCGTACACGCCGCTGCATCAGCTGTTGCTCGCGCGGCTCGGCATGCCGATCGTGCTGACCAGCGGCAACGTATCCGACGAACCGATCGCCCACCGCGACGACGACGCCCACCGGCGACTGGCGCGGATCGCCGACGGTTTCCTGACTCACGACCGGCGCATCCACGTCCGGACCGATGACTCCGTGGTCCGCGTGTTCCGGGGCCGTGAGCTGCCGGTACGGCGCTCCCGTGGTTACGTGCCCGCGCCGGTCACCCTCCCGTGGCGGTTCGACCGCCCCGTGCTGGCGTGCGGCGCAGAGTTGAAGAACACGTTCTGCGTGGCGAAGGGACGGCGCGCGTTCGTGTCGCACCACATCGGCGACCTGGAGAACTACGAAACGTTGCGGGCGTTCACCGATGGAATCGCGCACTTCACCCGGCTTTTCGACGTCCGACCGGAGGTCGTCGCCCACGATCTGCATCCCGAGTATCTGTCCACGAAGTACGCGCTGCAGCGCGAGGACGTCGAGCTGGTCGGCGTTCAGCACCACCACGCCCACATCGCGTCCTGCCTGGCCGACAACGGTCACCCCGGGCCGGTGATCGGCGTCGCCTTCGACGGTCTCGGATACGGCCCGGACGGCACCCTCTGGGGAGGTGAGCTGCTCGTCGCGGACCTGACCGGGTTCGAGCGGGTGGGCCACCTGGGCGCGGTGCCGATGCCGGGCGGGGTCGCCGCGGTACACGAGCCGTGGCGGATGGCGGCGGCCTACCTCGACGAGATCTACGGCGAGGCCGTGCCCGATCTGGCGGTGGTGCGGCGGCACGGGCGGCACTGGCCCGCGGTGGTGGGGCTGGCGCGGACCGGGACGAACTCGCCGCGTACCTCGAGCGTCGGCCGGTTGTTCGACGCCGTTGCGGCGATCGTCGGCCTGCACGACCGCGTCAGCTACGAGGGGCAGGCCGCGATCGCCCTGGAGCAGCGGGCCGATCCCGACGAGCGGGGCGGCTACCGGATCGAGGCGGCCGGTCCGGTCCCCCTTCTGGACGTCGGACGCGGGCTGGTTCGCTGCGTCGTCGAGGACCTGCTCGCCAGCGTGGATCCCAGCCGGATCGCCGCGCGCTTCCATCACGGCTTGGCGGACGCGGTGGTACGGGCGGCGGGCGCCGTCCGGGAGAGCACCGGCCTGGCCACGGTCGCGCTCTCCGGCGGGGTCTTCCAGAACGTGCTGCTGCTCGACCGGGTGGTGAGCGGGTTGGCGCAGGAGGGTTACCGGGTGCTCGTGCATTCGCGGGTGCCGCCCAACGATGGCGGGATCTCCCTCGGTCAGGCCGTCGTGGCGGCGGCCCGGGGCGTTCCCGCCGCGTGACCCGGAACCGGCGTCAGCAGATGCGGGGAAGTGGGTCCCCGACCAGCATGTCGACCACCCGGGTGCCGCCGAACGCCGTCCTGAGCAGCACCATCCCGGGCGGGTCGGCGGTGATCCGGCCGATGAGCGCCGCGCCGTCGCCGAGCGGGTGGCCGCGCAGCGCCGCCAGGGCCGCCTCCGCCTGCGCGCCGTCCACCACGGTTACGAGGCGTCCTTCGCAGGCCACGTAGAGCGGGTCGATGCCGAGCAGTTCGCACGCCCCGGTCACGGCGGGACGCATCGGTACCGAGGACTCGTCGACGATCACGGCGAGCTGGGCCGCCTGCGCCACTTCGTTGAGGATGGTCGCCACGCCGCCCCGGGTGGCGTCGCGCAGCAGCCGCACGCCGGGCGCCGCGTCCAGCAGGGTGTCCACCAGCCCGTGCAGCGCCGCGGTGTCCGAGGCGAGGTCGGCGGCGATGTCCAGCTCGCCGCGGGCGAGCATGATGGTGACACCGTGGTCGCCGATCGGTCCGGAGACGATGACCGCGTCACCCGGGCGGATGTGCGCTGTGCCCAGGCTCACCGGCCGCTCCAGCACGCCGACGCCCGCCGTGTTGATGTAGCAGCCGTCGGCCTTGCCCCGCTGCACCACCTTCGTGTCGCCGGTGACCACCTGGACCCCGGCGCGCTGCGCCGCGGCGGCCATCGAGGTGGCGATCCGGCGCAGGTCGGCGATGGGAAAGCCCTCCTCCAGGATGAATCCGGCCGACAGGTACAGCGGGCGGGCGCCGCTGACCGCCAGGTCGTTGACGGTGCCGTTGACGGCGAGATCGCCGATGTCCCCGCCCGGGAAAAACAGCGGCGACACCACGTACGAGTCGGTCGTGAAGGCCAGCCGGCTGCTGCCCACGGAGAACACCGCGCCGTCGTCGAGTTCCTCTAGCGTCGGGTTGCGGAACGCCTCGACGAACAGCCCTTCGATCAGGCTGTGCGTTGCCTTCCCGCCGGCGCCGTGTGCGAGCGTGATCCGGCTCTCCCTGATCTTCGGCGAGCGTCGGCGGGCCCGTTCGATGCGCTGCAGCACCTGCTGCTCCGGCGACAGTCGCCCCGACTCGCGTTCGGCCGTCGCCTCGGCCTCGGCCATCGCGCGCTCGGCCCATCCGGCGGTGCGTTCGGTCGTCATACGCGTGTCGCCTCCACGAGCCGCTGCCGGGTGAAGCGGCCGAAGTTGTAGTAGGCCGCGCAGGCGCCCTCCGAGGACACCATGCACGTGCCGATGGGCGTCTCCGGCGTGCACGCGGTGCCGAACACCTTGCACTCCCAGGGTTTCAGCACGCCCTTGAGCACCTCGCCGCATTGGCAGGCCTTCGGGTCCGCGACGCGCACCCCGGGCACGTCGAACAGCCGCTCAGCGTCGTACGCCGCGTACTCCTCCCGCATCCGCAGGGCGGAGTGCGAGATGAAGCCGAGGCCGCGCCACTCGAAGTACGGTCGCAGCTCCATCACCTGGCCGATCGCCTCCAGCGCCCGCAGGTTGCCGTCCCAGGGCACCACCCGGGTGTACTGGTTCTCCACCTCGCAGCGGCCCTCGGCGAGCTGCTGGAGCAGCAGGTAGACCGACTGCAGCAGATCCAGCGGTTCGAACCCGGCACACACCAGCGGCTTGCCGTAGTCACGGGCGATGAACTCGTACGGTCGGCAGCCGATCACGGTGGAGACGTGCCCCGGCCCGAGGAAACCGTCGAGACGCAGATCCGGCGAGTCGAGGATCGCCTTGATCGCCGGAAGGATCGTCACGTGGTTGCAGAAGACCGAGAAGTTGTCGATACCCTCGGCGGCGGCCCGCAGCACGGTCATGGCGGTCGACGGCGAGGTGGTCTCGAACCCGATCGCCATGAAGACCACCCGGCGGTCCGGGTTGGTCCGCGCGATCTTCAGAGCGTCCAGTGGCGAGTACACCATCCGGATGTCCGCACCGGCCGCCTTGGCGTCCAGGAACGAGCCGTTCCCGCCCGGGACGCGCATCATGTCGCCGAACGCCGTCATGATGACGCCCGGCTCGTTGGCGATGGCGATGGCGTCGTCCACCCGGCCCATCGGGATCACGCAGACCGGGCAGCCCGGCCCGTGCACCAGCGAGACGCTCTCCGGCAGGTAGTCCTCGATCCCGTGCTTGTAGATGGTGTGCGTGTGGCCGCCGCAGACCTCCATGAACTTGTACTGCCGCCCCGGCTCGCACAACGCGGCGATCTGGGTGGCCAACGCCTGGGCCTTGTCCGCGTCGCGGTACTCGTCAACGAAACGCATCTGGTCTTTCCTAACTGATGTCAGATTCGGCGAGCGCCTGCAACTCGTCGGTGTAGGCCTGTCCGAGACCGTTCAACATCTCCAATGTGGCGGCCGCCTCAGCTTCGTCGATCTTCGACATGGCGAAGCCGACGTGGACGAGCACCCAGTCGCCGATACCGATCTGGTCTGGACCGAGCAGGCCGATGTTGATCGCCCGTCGAACGCCCACGACATCAACGATGGCCAGGTCATCGCGGCCGGCCTTGATCTCGACGATCTCGCCCGGGATCCCAAGACACATCGACCTACTCGTCCTTTCCGATCACATTTTCTTGATCTTGATGTAGCGACGCACCGCGGGAAGTTCCTTCCAGAACATCCCGACGACGGCCACGCCGGCCAGCAGCAGCAACAGCTTCCGCACAGCTCACCTCCTTCCGGTCCGGTCAGCCCGGCGGCAGGTTCGGCATGATCGGTAGGATGGGGTCGTGCTTCTTGGGCCGGATGCCGGTCGAGCGGCGCGCGTCCGCCGTCCCGTCATCGTGATGGCCGGACTGCCTCCTCCGCCGCGAGTTGCCCTCCTCTACGCCCTTGGTGTGGGCCGGAGCGTCGAGTTCGACATCGGGATCGCCCACTCGGATCTCGCCCATTCCCGCCTCCTCCATCAGTCGTTGCCAGACGGCCGATCATGTCGTCGGCCGAGTTCGTCGAAGAACCGGGAAATCTCCCGCCACACCGCGCTTCCCCCCGACATGCCCGTCCAGTGCCGGCGGATGAGCGCGACGAGCCGGAAGCAGTCGTCGACCGGCACCACCCACTGCTCGCCGCCGTCGCGCGGGTTGCCCGTCCACACCAGGAACGCCTCGACCCGTGGCATCAGCTCGACCAGCTCAGGTGATCGCGCCTCGACGGCCCGCCAGGCGCCGGCATCGATCTCCGACTCCGTCGTGCCGAGCGGGCTCGGGTAGTGGGCGAGCACGCGGCCGTCGCGCTGCTTGACAAAGAACACCAGACCGACCGGCACGCCGAGCTCGTCGGCGGACAGGTCCGGCAACCGTCTGCCGCGGGTGGGGACGAGCTGGTACCGGCCGGCGCCGGCGGACTCGCGTTCGAAGAGCAGGGAGCACGGCGTGCAGGCGCACATCAGCTCCCCGCCCTGCTCGTCCCACACGTGCCGGTGCTCCCGGCCGACCGGCCCGGCGCACATGCCGCAGCGTTCGACGGCCGCGCGCTGCCTCGCGCGGCGGATCGCCCGCTGCAGGGCGCCGGTCGTC
>NZ_QGGF01000139.1 GCF_003857015.1 Micromonospora globispora
GGATCGAAGGCGCCCGGCCCGGGCAGGCGGGACGCGGCCGGGACTGGGACGCCGCCCTCGACGGCAGCTGCGCTAGCCGCCTCCTCATCCGCGACCTGCAGGGACGGCCCCGAGTGATCTGTCACGACCGAACTGGGTGGCAGCACGCCGGGGCGAACCGCCGGAATGGACGCCGGCCGGTGCGGCCGCGGCCGGACGTCGGTGGTGGTCGGCGGGCCGGTGCGGGGCGGCGGAGCGACACCGAGCGCCCCCGGGTCGAACAGCCGGGACAACCGCTGCCGCACCATGGTCTCCTCGTCGTCTGGCACGGCGCGAGGCTAGGGCGAACGAGAGGTCATCACCAGGCGACGAGGGTCGGCTGTGGACAGCAGAACTGGCTGTGGAAAGGGCCCTGATCATGCGCGGATGTGCAAGCCGCTGAAAGGCTGACGCCTGCAACGTCATGGCAGTTCGGGGGCGAGGGTCATGCCGGTCTGGGCGAGGATGCTGGCGAGACGGTCGGGCTGCTGCTGGCAGGACCTAAACGCGTTGTTGTCCTGCTCGCCCCGTGTCTACTGTGCGGTGATGCTCTCACGAACGCTGACGGTGACCTTCGATGCGCACGACCCGGCTCGCCTGGCGCGGTTCTGGGCCGACGTGCTCGGCCGGGAGATCGCCGACGACGCCGGTGCCGCGCTCCTGCCTGGCGACGACACCCAGCTCAGCCTCCGGTTCGTCCCGAGCAGCGCGGAGAAGGTGGGGCCGAACCACATGCACCTCCACCTGACCAGCGCCAGCAGCGCCGACCAGCAGCACACGGTGGCGACGGCGCTCGGGCTCGGCGCAAGCCACCTCGACGTCGGGCAGCGCCCCGAGGAGGGGCACGTCGTCCTGGCCGACCCCGAGGGCAACGAGTTCTGCGTGATCGAGCCGGGCAACGCCTTCCTCGCCGGGTGCGGCTTGCTCGGGGAGCTCGCCTGCGACGGCACCCGGGAGGTCGGCCTCTTCTGGGCCGAGGCGCTGGGCTGGCCGCTGGTGTGGGACCAGGATCAGGAGACCGCGATCCAGTCACCGCACGGCGGCACGAAGGTCGCGTGGGGAGGCCCGCCCGTGGCCCCGAAAGAGGTGCGGAACCGGCAGCGCTTCGACCTCGCCCCGGCCGGTGGCGACCAGCAAGCGGAGATCGACCGGCTGGTCTCCCTCGGGGCCACTCGGCTCGATGTCGGTGAGAACGGCGCCGTCGTGCTGGCCGATCCCGACGGCAACGAGTTCTGCGTGAGAGGGAACTGACCACAGCGCGGCCGGGTTGCCCAGTGGGTCAGGGCGGCCTGCTGCCGGACCGCCTCCCTCCGCGTCCAGGCCGCCCGGCACTACCGAACCGATCGACCCAGAGTACGCAGACACGCCGACAGACGTCAGCCTTTCAACCTCTGTATCAGCGAGGAGACGAGGGCCACTAGGCGATCCAGTTCGTCAGCAAGGCGGCGACCCCAGCCCCGGCCAGCCAGAGCAGGGTGGCGGGTGCGATGGCCGGCGCCACTAGCAGGTGGCGGACGACGTACAACACCCGAAGTATCGCGGTCGTCGAGAAGCGGCTGGATCCCTTGTGGGGTAAGGGAGTCAGCAACCCCACACCGCCTCGCCACGACAGTCAACTAAAGCCCCGCCCGTCAACATCGAACGGCAGGTTGCGGGCCTCACCGAAGCGAGGTCTGTCGCAGGCTCTAACCCGCTTCGCCCTCAAGCTCCCTGCGGCGCTTCTCAGCCCACGCTCTGATGTCAGCCGTAGCCCACACTCGCCCTACCGTCAGGTGAGCGATTGGCTTAGGGAAGTCTGCGCGCTCAGCGAGCGTGTTAGCGCGCTGCCTGGACACACCGAGGAAGGCCGCTATCTCGGCCATCGCCATAACGTCCTCGGTCATCGATCCAGACCATCCAGGCAGGGCCGTTTACGACTCGTCAACAAGGGTCGGCGGAAGGGGTTGACGAGTCGTCAACCCTCAGCAAGAGTCGGAGCATGCCCATACGGAGGGTCCTCAAACCGATACCGCTTGCTCCTGTTCATCGGCCCCCGTGGCGGCGCTGGCTCCGCCGTGACTGTTGTGGGCTGAGGTGGAAGACGTGCCCTGACAAACACCAGCCCGTGCCCGTAGAGCCATTTCCCGAGCCGCCCAGACAGATCGGCTCGGCTCGCTGGGATCAACCGACCCAGATCATCTGGACGGGAAATCTCCTGACCCGCGGGCAGGCCCACCGAGCTAACGGCGGCAGACATGCCTAGAGATCACTCGCCGCTGCGTCCCCTGTGGCTCTGTCGAGCCTGCGCCGACCCGTGGCCGTGCGCCAGCGCTCGGCTGTCCCTGAAAGCTGAGTACGCCCAGGACCGCACCGCGCTGTGCGTCTACCTCGGCTCGATGCTCTACGACGCCTGTGAGGACCTGATGAAGCTCAACCCGAACGATGTGGACGTACGCGCCCTCTACACACGATTCATTGGATGGCCCGACAGGTTCCGTCGGCGTAAGTGACGAACAGTCCAGCGAGCAGGTCCCCAGCGGTTAGCCGCTGCGGACTTACCTCGACTCCGGGTCGAGGCCGAGTACCGCCCGGCCGCCGTCCACCGGCAGGATCACCCCGTTGACGAAGCCGGCCTGCGGCGACAGCAGGAATGCCACCGCCGCCGCCACCTCCCCGGTACGCCCGATCCGGCCGATCGGGTGCAGCCGGGCCAGCTCCGCCTCGATCCACTCCGCCTCGGCCGGCTCCCGCTCGGCCAGGAACTCGGCGTGCCGCTCGGTGGCGATCGAGCCGAGGGCGACCGTGTTGGTCCGGATGCCCCGGTTGCCGTACTCGACGGCCAGCGCACGCGTCAGCCCCTCCACCGCCGCCTTCGCGGTGGCGTACGGCAGGCAGCCGGGCACCGGCCGACGGGCCTGGTGCGAGGAGACGTTGACGATGGCGCCGCCGGTGCCGGCGGCGAGGAACCGGCGTACCGCCGTGGCGGCGCCGACCACGGCGGGCCGCAGGTTGAGGGTGATCAGGTCCAGGACCTCGCCGACGGGGGCCGTGTCGAGGGAGGCGTCCCGGAACACGGCCGCGTTGTTGACCCAACCGGCCAGCGGCGCGGCGCGCTCGGCCAGGTCGGCGGCGTGCCCGGCGACCTGCTCGTCGGCCGCGTCCCCGACGAGCGGGAGCAGCCGCTCCTCGGCCGGATGCGCCGGCAGCCAGGCGAGCGCGTCCTCGTCCCGCTCGACGACGACCACCGTACCGCCGTCCGCGGCCAGCCGTTCCACGATCCCCCGGCCGACGCCCCGACCGCCGCCGGTCACCACGTACGACACGGCGATCACGCCGGCCGCCGGTGGACCACCACGCAGGCCAGGCCGGGGCCGGCGTGCGCGGCGATCACCGCGCCGGCCTCCGTGACGTACGTGTCGTGCAGGCGGTCGCCCAGCCGGGCGGTCAACGCCTCGACGAGCTGCTCGGCGCGCTGCGGGGCGGCGAGGTGGTGGACGGCGAGGTCGACCTCGGCGTCGCCGGCCGCCTCGACCGCCAGGTCGACCAGGCGTGCGACGCCCCGGCCGGCGGTGCGCACCTTGTCCTTCAGCACGATCTCACCGTCCGGCATGTGCATGATCGGCTTCACCGACAGCGCGGTGCCGAGCAGCGCCTCGGCGGCGTTGATCCGGCCGCCGCGGCGCAGGAACTCCAGCGTGTCGACGTAGAAGAAGACGGTGGTCCGGCCGACCGTGCCGAGCGCCGCGTCCCGAACCGCCGACAGGTCGGCGCCCCGCTCGGCGGCTGCGGCGGCGGCGAGCACCGGGAAGCCGAGGCCCATGCCGGTGGAGCGGCTGTCGACCACCTCGACCCGGTCGCCGATCTCGGCGGCGGCCAGTCGAGCCGCCTCGACGGTGCCGGAGAGCTCCGCGGAGAGGTGCACCGAGACGATCCCGTCGGCGCCCTCCGCGAGCAGCGAACGGTAGACCTCGGCGAACTGTTCCGGAGCGGGTCGGGAGGTGCTCACCGAGACCCGCCGGCCGCTGAGCGCCCGGGTGGCGTCTGCCGGGGAGACCTCCACCCCCTCCAGCCCCTCCGCGCCGTTGAACACGACGGTCAGCGGGACGACGGTGAGCCGGTGTGCGCGGACCAGCTCGGGCGGGAGGTAGGCGGTGGAGTCGGTGACGACCGCGACGGGCATGCCCGGCACGCTAGCCGATGTGGCCGCGGCGCGCCGTGGCCGAACGGTCAGACCGCCTCGGTGGGCGCGGGTGCCGTGATCAGGCCGACATTGTGCGCCCGCAGGTGCCAGCCCGGCACCGTGCGCCGCCGCACGCCGTCGTCGTACCGCAGCTCGGTCCAGTGGCAGTTGGACAGCGAACCGATGGTGCGCAGCACGGCGTGGTCCCAGCCGAGCAGGTGACCGACGCCCTGCCGGGCCCCGCCGCCGTGGGTGACCACCACGACGGTGCCCCCGACCGCCAGGTCGGCCGCGTCCTGGAAGGCCGCGCCGATCCGCTTGCCGAGGTCGTCGAGGGTCTCGATCTCCGCGCCCGGGTCGGGGTCACCGGCGCGCCAGCGGGCGTACTCGTCGGGAAAGCGCTCGGCGACCTCGGTGAGGGCCAGCCCCTGCCAGTGGCCGAAGTACCGTTCCCGCAGCCGGCCGTCGGTGTGGACCGGCAGCCCGGTCAGCGCGGCGAGGGCGGCGGCGGTGTCCGCGGCCCGGCGCAGGTCGCTGGCGACGATCGCGTCCGGGCGCATCCCGGCCAGCACCGGCGCGGCGGCGCGGGCCTGCTCCCGGCCGAAGTCGTTCAGCGGTACGTCGGTCTGCCCCTGGACCCGGTTGGCGGCGTTCCAGTCGGTGTTGCCGTGCCGCCAGACGATCAGGCGGGTCATTCCGCTGCGGCGGAGCCGGCGGTGGTGTCGGCGAGGTCCCGGTCCACGAACGGGATCTGCGGGCAGTCCTTCCAGAGCCGGTCGAGGGCGTAGAACTCGCGCTCCTCGGTGTGCTGGACGTGCACCACGATGTCGACGTAGTCGAGCAGCACCCAGCGGCCACCCCGCTCACCCTCGCGCCGGACCGGCTTGGCCTTCTCCGGCAGTTCGAGCAGGCGCTCCTCGATGGCGTCGACGATGGCGAGCACCTGGCGCTCGTTCGGAGCGGCGGCCAGCACGAACGCGTCGGTGATGGCGAGCTGGTCGCCCACGTCGATGACGACGATGTCCTGCGCCTTCTTGTCGGCCGCGGCCTGGGCGGCGGCCATCGCCAGCTCGTGAGCGCGTTCCGAAACTGTCACCGTTCTCCTTCGATCAACCGTGCGACCCTCCAAGCGTCTCACACCCGGTGCGGCGACGACTTCTCAGTTCTGGTCGATTACCCGGACAAAGACCCACATTACTGGCCGAATCACCGCTGATAGAGGCGCCGTTTGGCGATGTACTGCACCACACCGTCCGGCACCAGGTACCAGACCGGCTCACCCCGGGCGACCCGGGCCCGGCAGTCCGTCGAGGAGATGGCCATCGCCGGCACCTGCACCAGGCTGACCGTGTCCGCCGGGAGGTGCTTGTCGGACAGCTCGAAGCCGGGCCGGGTCACCCCGATGAAGTGGGCCAGCTCGAACATCCGGTCCACTTCCTTCCAGGACAGGATGCGGTCCAGGGCGTCCGCGCCGGTGATGAAGAAGAGCTGCACCTTCGGGCCGTACTCGGCGTGCAGGTCGCGCAGCGTGTCGACGGTGTAGGTCGGGCCCGCCCGGTCGATGTCGACCCGGCTGACCTGGAACCGCGGGTTGGAGGCGGTGGCGATGACCGTCATGAGGTAGCGGTCCTCCGCGGAGCTGACCGGCTCGTCCGCCTTCTGCCACGGCTGGCCGGTCGGGACGAAGATCACCTCGTCCAGGCCGAACCGGTCCGCCACCTCGCTGGCCGCCACCAGGTGCCCGTGGTGGATGGGATCGAAGGTGCCGCCCATGATCCCGATCCGCCGGATGTCTTCCTCCACCCCGCGATCGTAGGCGGCCCTTCGGGCGGTGATCGGCGGGGCCCGGACCTGGCCCACACGCCGGAAGGGGCTTCCCCGGCTCGACGGCGGGCCCTATACTCGTCTACGAGTATTTGGAAGCGAGGATCGAGGAGAAGCGGCATGCCCAGGCGACGCAAGGTCGGCAACCTCACGGCGTTGGCCGTGCTCGCCACCCTCGTCGAGCGCCCGATGCACCCGTACGAGATGGCCACCACCCTGCGGGACCGCGGCAAGGACCAGGACATGGGGATCAAGTGGGGGTCCTTCTACACGGTGGTCCGCAACATGGAGCGGCACGGGCTGATCGCGGCCGTGGAGAGCGTCCGCGAGGGCCGACGCCCGGAGCGCACCGTCTACCGGATCACCGACGACGGGCGGGCCGAACTGGTCGACTGGGCCCGGGAGCTGGTCGCCACGCCGGTCGCGGAGCACCCTCGCTTCCGCGCCGGGCTGTCGGTGCTCGCCGTGCTTCACCCCGACGAGGCGACAGCCCTGCTGCGCGAACGACTGGCCCGGCTGGAGGACGAGATCGGAAACGAGCGCGTCGCGCTCGCGGAGCACGCGCGCCTGGTGCCCCGGCTGTTCCTGGTCGAGAACGAGTACGACCTGAGGATCCGGGAGGCGGAAGCCGCCTGGATCCGCGCCCTGCTGGCCGAGTTCACCTCGGGCAGCTATCCGGGGCTGGACGAGTGGCGGGCCTACCACGAGGCCGGTCCACCCGAGCCCGGCCCGACGGGAGGGGGCGGCACCACCACGTGACCGACGGCCCCGGCTCGGTGCGCCAACACCGCGCCGGGGCCCTTACCTCGAACCGACACCTGACGGCGCCCGGCCCGAAGCGGCAACCACGAGGATACCGGCGCTCCCGCCAGGTGGGTTCGGCACGCACGACCACCGACGACCCCCGGGAGGGACCGTGTCCAGAGTGAGAACCGCGATCGTCATCGGCGGCGGCATCGCCGGTCCGGTGACCGCGTTGGCCCTGCACCGCGCCGGCATCACCGCCACCGTTCACGAGGCGCACCCGAGCACCACCGACGGCAGAGGCGGCACGCTCGCCCTGGCCCCGAACGGCGTCGCGGCGCTGCGGCTGGTCGGCGCGGATGAAGCGGTCACCGCGATCGCCACCCCGATCCACACGCAGGTGCTGGCCGTAGGCCGCAAGCGCATCCCCCTGCCCGGCCTGGCCGGGCTGCCCCCGCTGCGGGTGGTGCACCGCAACGAGCTGCACCGGGTGCTGCACGACCGGGCCGTCGCCGAGGGCGTGACCATCGCGCACGGCAAGCGCCTGGTCGGCGTACGGGAGACGGCCGACGGGGTGACCGCCACCTTCGCCGACGGCGGCACGGCCACGGCGGACATGCTGATCGGCGCGGACGGCGTGCACTCGACCGTGCGTACGCTGATCGACCCGCACGCCCCCGGCCCCCGGTTCACCGGAGTGCTGGGCTTCGAGGCGGTGGCCCGGCACGAGGTGGACTCGGAGACCGGCACGATGAACTTCGCCTTCGGCCGGGGCGGCTACTACCTCTACTGGCCCGAGCCCGGTGGCGGCACGCGGTGGGGCGTCAACCTGCCCCAGGAACGGCCGATGAGCCTCACCGAGGCCCGGGCCGTACCGGCCGCCGAGTGGCTGCGCATCCTGCGGGACGCGTACCGCGACGACGACCCGGGGCGGAACCTGATGAGGACCAGCAGCGCCGACGAGTTGCAGGTGGTGGGCTCGATGCACATCATGCCGCCGGTCCCCCACTGGCACCGGGGCCGGATGGTGCTGGTCGGCGACGCAGCGCACGCCCCCTCCAACAGCTCCGGGCAGGGCGCCTCGCTCTCCATCGAGAGCGCGGTGCAGCTGGCCCGGTGCCTGCGGGACCTGCCCGACGTCCCGTCCGCGTTCGGCGCGTACGAGCGGCTGCGGCGGGAGCGGGTGGAGAAGGTCGCCGCGCGGGCGGCCCGGATCAACCACGCGAAGGCCCCGGGACCGGTGGCCCGGGCGATCATGCCGGTGCTCATGCCGCTGTTCATCAAGGCCGCCATGAACCCGGAGAAGACGATCGGCCACGAGCAGCGGTACGTCATCGACTGGGAAGCCCCGGTGACCGCGGGCGTGCCGGTGGGCTGAGTCGCGCGCCCGGGGTGGCGTACCCGGTCGGGTGCGCCACCCCCGGCCACC
>NZ_QGGF01000242.1 GCF_003857015.1 Micromonospora globispora
GGCCCCGGCGGCCGCCGCCGGCACGGTGCCGCTGCGCGGCGTGGCCGCCAAGATCGTGCAGAACATGGATGCCTCGCTGGCCGTCCCGACCGCCACCAGCGTGCGCTCGGTCCCGGCGAAGCTGCTGGTCGACAACCGCATCGTCATCAACAACCACCTCGCCCGCGGCCGCGGCGGCAAGGTCAGTTTCACCCACCTCATCGGGTACGCGATGGTCCGGGCGCTGGTCGAGCACCCGGAAATGAACAACTCCTTCGCGGAGGTCGACGGCAAGCCGGCGATGGTCCGCCCGGAGCACGTCAACCTCGGCATCGCGATCGACCTGACCAAGCCCGACGGCTCCCGCAACCTGGTGGTGCCGTCCATCAAGGGCTGCGAGCAGATGGACTTCCGGCAGTTCTGGCAGGCGTACGAGGACGTGGTCCGGCGCGCCCGCCGCAACGAGCTGACCATGGACGACTACGCCGGCACCACGATCTCGCTCACCAACCCGGGCGGCATCGGCACGGTGCACTCGATCCCGCGCCTGATGCAGGGGCAGAGCGCCATCATCGGCGTCGGCGCGATGGAGTACCCGGCGCCGTACCAGGGCATGAGCGAGGCCACCCTGGCCGAGCTGGCGGTCAGCAAGATCATCACGCTGACCAGCACGTACGACCACCGGATCATCCAGGGCGCGCAGTCGGGCGAGTTCCTCAAGGTCATGCACGAGCTGCTGCTCGGCGAGCGCGACTTCTACGACCAGATCTTCACCTCGCTGCGCATCCCGTACGAGCCGGTGCGCTGGGTGCGGGACGTCGCGGTCGACTCCGAGGGCCAGATCAACAAGACCGCGCGGGTGCACGAGCTGATCCACGCGTACCGGGTGCGCGGCCACCTGATGGCCGACACCGACCCGCTGGAGTTCAAGATCCGCAGGCACCCGGACCTGGACGTCCTCCAGCACGGGCTGACCCTGTGGGACCTGGACCGGACCTTCCCGGTGAACGGCTTCGCCGGCAGGCAGCGGATGAAGCTGCGCGAGATCCTCGGCGTGCTGCGCGACTCGTACTGCCGCCGGGTCGGCATCGAGTACATGCACATCCAGGACCCGGAGGAGCGGCGCTGGATCCAGGAGCGGATCGAGCGCAAGTACACCAAGCCCGCCCCGGACGAGCAGAAGCACGTGCTCAACCGGCTCAACGCCGCCGAGGCGTTCGAGACCTTCCTGCAGACCAAGTACGTCGGTCAGAAGCGCTTCTCGCTGGAGGGCGGCGAGTCGCTGATCCCGCTGCTCGGCGAGGTGCTGGAGGCCTCCGCCGAGGACGGGCTGGACGAGGTCGTCATCGGCATGGCCCACCGCGGCCGGCTCAACGTGCTGGCCAACATCGTCGGCAAGCCGTACGAGAAGATCTTCTCCGAGTTCGAGGGGCACCTGGACCCACGCTCGACGCAGGGCTCCGGCGACGTGAAGTACCACCTCGGCCAGAACGGCAAGTTCACCACCCCGGACGGCGACCACGCGGTCAAGGTCTCGCTGGTCGCGAACCCGTCGCACCTGGAGGCCGTCGACCCGGTGCTGGAGGGCATCGTCCGGGCCAAGCAGGACCGGATCGACCTCAAGCTGGAGGGCTACACCGTGCTGCCGCTGGCGGTGCACGGTGACGCCGCCTTCGCCGGCCAGGGCGTGGTCGCCGAGACGCTCAACCTCTCCCAGCTGCGCGGCTACCGCACCGGCGGCACCGTGCACGTGGTGGTCAACAACCAGGTCGGCTTCACCACCGCGCCGGAGTACTCGCGGTCCAGCCTCTACAGCACCGACGTCGCCCGGATGATCCAGGCGCCGATCTTCCACGTGAACGGCGACGACCCCGAGGCCGTCGTCCGGGTGGCCCGGCTGGCCTTCGAGTACCGGCAGGCGTTCAACAAGGACGTCGTGATCGACATGGTCTGCTACCGCCGGCGCGGGCACAACGAGGGCGACGACCCGTCGATGTCCAACCCCGAGATGTACAAGATCATCGACTCGAAGCGGTCGGTCCGGAAGCTCTACACCGAGGAGCTCATCGGGCGGGGTGACATCACCGTGGAGGACGCGGAGGAGCTGCTGCGCGACTACCAGTCGCAGCTGGAGCGGGTCTTCAAGGCCACCCGGGACGCGGCCACCACGCCCCGCCAGCTCAGCCGGCCGCGCCGCGAGGAGGAGCCGGAGCCGCAGGTCGACACCGCCACCGACGCCGCCGTCGTCAAGGCGATCGGCGAGGCGCACGTCAACCTGCCGGAGGGCTTCACCCCGCACAAGCGGATCCAGCAGCTGCTGGACCGGCGGGCGAAGATGTCCGTCGAGGGCAACATCGACTGGGGCTTCGGCGAGATCATCGCGCTCGGCGCGCTGCTGCACGACGGGGTCACCGTCCGGCTCGCCGGGCAGGACTCCCGACGGGGCACCTTCGTCCAGCGGCACGCTTCCGTGGTGGACGCGAAGACCGGCGACGACTACCTGCCGCTGAAGACGCTCACCGGCGACGGCGAGCGGTCCCGGTTCTTCGTGCACGACTCGCTGCTGTCCGAGTACGCCGCGATGGGCTTCGAGTACGGCTACTCGGTGGAGAACGTCAACGCGCTGGTCTGCTGGGAGGCCCAGTTCGGCGACTTCGTCAACGGCGCCCAGTCGGTCATCGACGAGTTCATCTCCTCCGGTGAGGTGAAGTGGGGCCAGCGCTCCGCGGTCACCCTGCTGCTGCCGCACGGCCACGAGGGCCAGGGCCCGGACCACACCTCCGGCCGCCCGGAGCGGTTCCTCCAGCTCTGCGCCGAGGACAACATGCGGGTGGCCATCCCGACCACCCCGGCGAACTACTTCCACCTGCTGCGCCGCCAGGCCCTCTCGCCGAAGCGCAAGCCGCTGGTGGTGTTCACGCCGAAGTCGCTGCTGCGGCACAAGCTCTGCGTGTCGCCGGTCGAGGACTTCACCACCGGCACCTTCCAGCCGGTGCTGGCCGACACCGGCGCCCCGGCGCCGGAGCAGGTGAAGCGGGTGCTGCTCTGCTCGGGCAAGGTCTACTACGACCTGTTCCAGGCCCGGGCCGAGCGGGGCGTCACGGACACCGCGATCATCCGGATGGAGCAGCTCTACCCGCTGCCGGTCGAGGAGATCCGGGCCGCCCTGGCCCAGTACCCGAACGCCGAGGACTTCGCCTGGGTGCAGGAGGAGCCGGCCAACCAGGGTGCCTGGTCCTTCGTCGCGCTGAACCTGCTGGAGCACCTGTCGGACGTCCGGCTGCGCCGCATCTCGCGGCCTGCCGCCGCCGCCCCGTCGGTCGGCTCGGCGAAGATGCACGACGTCGAGCAGAAGGCGCTGATCGAGGCGGCCCTCCTCCGCCCGTGACCCGATAGCACGGCCGAGGACCGGGGCAGAGACCGTCAGCACGACGGCTCTGCCCCGGTTCCGTCGGCGCCCCCTTTCGAGAGGACATGGCATGTACTTCACCGACCGCGGCATCGAGGAACTGGTCGAGCGCCGGGGCGACGAGCAGGTCAGCATGGAGTGGCTCGGCGAGCGCCTACGCGACTTCGTCGACCTGAACCCGGAGTTCGAGACCCCGATCGAGCGTTTCGCCACCTGGCTCGCCCGCCTCGACGACATCGACGAGGACTGAGCGTCACCGATTGACGCCGGGCCGTTCCGTCGCGTCCACTGGTGAGCATGCGTCCAGGGTCCGGCGGGACGCGTCGGACCACACGCCACCTGACGCCACGGAGGCGGAAGTGAACCGCGTAACCCGCAAGCCCCCGCAGGACGCGCTGACGGTCCGCCGTCTGCGCCTCGGCATCGGCGCGGTCGGCATCGCCCTGCCGATCGTGCTGGTCGTCGGCCACATCGTGATGACCCGCCGGCCCATGCTGCTCAACTCGCTCAGCGGCTACTACCACACCGAGATGCGGGATGTCTTCGTCGGCAGCCTCTGCGCGATCGGGGTGTTCCTGATCAGCTACCGCTACCGCTGGCCGGACGATCTGCTCAGCACCCTCGCGGGGCTGCTGGCGATCACGGTGGCCCTCTTTCCCACCGCGACCGACGCCCCGGTCAGCGCCGCCAGCGCCACCCACCAGTGGATCGCCGTGGTGCACCAGATCTCGGCCGCGGCGCTGTTCGCGCTCCTCGCCGTCTTCTGCCTGTTCCTCTTCACCCGGCCGGACCGGGTCGGCGTGCCGCCTCGCCCGTCGGTCAACCGGTTCTACCGGACCTGCGGCGGACTGATCCTGCTGGCGATCGCGCTCGCCCTGGCCAGCAACGCGCTGCCGCACGACGTCCGGGACACGCTGAAGCCGCTGCTCTGGTGCGAGGCGGCCGCGGTGTTCGCCTTCGGTGCCGCGTGGCTCGCCAAGAGCGACGCTCTCCTCCGGGCGTCGGAGATACCCGAGGTAGTGACGCCACCGGGCCCGGCCGCCGCGCCGGTTGCGGAAATTGCATGATCAACGGCCCGGGTACAAGGACCCGGGCGAGGGGCACCGCGATCTTGTAGCGTGGGGCTCGTGGCCCGCAGTGTCTATGTGACCAGCGTGGGGTCCGGCGGGGGGAAGTCCACCATCGCCCTCGGCCTCGCGGAACTCCTCTCCCGGCAGGTGGAGCGGATCGGCGCGTTCCGGCCGCTGGTCTCCGGCACCGGCCCGGACGCGATCCTCGCCCTGCTCACCGACCGGTACCGGGTGGAACTCCCGGTCGACGAACTCTCCGGCAGCACCTACGCGGAGGCGACGACGCTGGTCGCCGATGGCCGGCGGGAGGAGCTGATCTCCCGGATCGTCGCCCGCTACCGGGACGTCGAGCGGCGCTGCCCCGCCGTGGTCGTCGTGGGCAGCGACTTCGCCGACGGGGACGGCACCGGCCCCCGCGAGCTGGCCTTCAACGCCCGCCTGGCCACCGAGTTCGGCAGCGTGGTGGTGCCCGTGATCGACGGCTTCGGGCAGGAGCCGGAGGCGATCGCGGCCGCCGCGCGGGGGGTGTACCACGATCTGGAGGACCTCGGCGCGACCGTGCTGGCGGTGGTCGCCAACCGCGTGCCCGGGCCGATGACGCTGCCCGAGCTGCCCGTCCCCGCGTACGCGATCCCGGAGGTGCCGACCGTGTCGGCGCCGACGGTGGCCGAGGTGGCGGCGGCGCTCGGCGCCACGCTGCTGGCCGGCGACGACGCGGCGCTCGGCCGGGACGTGCTGGACTACGTGGTCGGCGCGGCGCACGTGCCCACCCTGCTGGACCATCTGACCGAGGGAGCCCTGGTGATCACCCCGGGCGACCGGGCCGACCTGCTGGTGGCGGCGAGCGCCGCGCACGTGGCCGGTCAGGTCTCGGTGGCCGGGCTGGTGCTCACCCTCGGCGAGCAGCCCGACCCCAGGGCGATGCGGCTGGTGGAGCGGCTCAACACGGGCCTCGCAGTGCTCTCGGTGCCGAGCGACAGCTACGACACGGTGGCCGCGTCCAGCCGGATCGAGGGCCGCCCGAGCGTCGACAACCCGCGCAAGGTGGAAGCCGCGCTCGGCGCCTTCGAACGCTGCGTGGACACCGTGGACCTGGCCCGGCGGCTGCGGGTCAGCCGCTCCGAGCGGGTCACCCCGCTGATGTTCGAGAACGACCTCATCGACCGGTCCCGCGCGCAGCGGCGCCGGCTGGTGCTGCCAGAGGGCTCCGAGGAGCGGATCCTGCGGGCGGCTGAGATCCTGCTGCGCCGCGGCGTGGCGGACCTGACCCTGCTCGGCCGGCCGGACGACATCGCCCGGCGCACCCGGGAGCTGGGCATCGACATCGGCGACGCCGAGGTGGTCGACCCGGTCACCAGCCCGTGGCGGGACGAGTTCGCCGTCGCGTACGCGAAGCTGCGCGCCCACCGGGGCGTGACCGCCGAGCTTGCTCACGACATCGTGGCGCAGCCCAACTACTTCGGCACGATGATGGTGCACACCGGCCGCGCCGACGGCATGGTGTCCGGGGCCACGCACACCACGGCCGCCACCATCCGCCCCGCCTTCGAGATCATCCGGAACGTGCCGGGCGTCTCGGTGGCCTCCAGCGTCTTCTTCATGCTGCTCGCCGACCGGGTGCTGGTCTACGGCGACTGCGCGGTGAACCCCGACCCGGACGCCGCCCAGCTCGCCGACATCGCCATCTCCTCCGCCGACACCGCGGCCCGGTTCGGCATCGAGCCGCGGGTGGCCATGCTGTCGTACTCCACCGGCAGCTCGGGCGCCGGCGCGGACGTGGAGAAGGTCGCCGCGGCGACCAAGCTGGTCCGCCAACGTCGGCCGGAGCTGCTGGTCGAGGGCCCGATCCAGTACGACGCGGCGATCGACCCGCAGGTCGCGGCGACGAAGCTGCCCGACAGCCCGGTGGCCGGGCGGGCGACGGTCTTCATCTTCCCGGACCTGAACACCGGCAACAACACCTACAAGGCGGTGCAGCGCTCGGCCGGCGCGGTCGCGGTGGGGCCGGTCATGCAGGGCCTGCGTCGGCCGGTCAACGACCTGTCCCGGGGCGCGACCGTCCCGGACATCGTCAACACGGTCGCCATCACCGCCATCCAGGCCGCCGCGGAGGCGTCATGAGCAAGGTCCTCGTCCTGAACTGCGGGTCATCGTCGGTCAAGTACCGGCTGTACGACGGCGACGAGGTCCGCGACAAGGGCACGGTCGAGCGGGTGGGTGAGCCGGGCGGCGGGCCGGCGGACCACGAGACCGCGGTACGGGGAATCATCGACCGGCTGGACCTGACCGGGCTGGCCGCGGTCGGGCACCGGGTGGTGCACGGCGGCCGGAAGTTCAGCGAGCCGGTGCTGATCGACGACGCGGTGTTCACCGCGATCGAGGACCTGGTCCCGCTCGCCCCGCTGCACAACCCGGCCAACCTGGCCGGCATCCGGGTCGCCCGCGAGGCGCTGCCGGACGTGCCGCAGGTTGCCGTCTTCGACACCGCGTTCCACCACACGCTGCCGGAGGCCGCCGCGACCTACGCGATCGACCGGGACACCGCCGAGCGGTACGGCGTCCGCCGCTACGGCTTCCACGGCACCTCGCACTCGTACGTCTCCCGGCGCACCGCCGAACTGCTGGACCGGCCGTACGAGGAGCTGAACATCATCACCCTGCACCTGGGCAACGGCGCGAGCGCCTGCGCCGTCCAGGGTGGACGCAGCGTGGCCACCTCGATGGGGATGTCCCCGCTGGAGGGGCTGGTGATGGGTACCCGCAGCGGCGACCTCGACCCAACGGTGATCTTCCACCTGCGCCGGGAGGGCGGGATGACCGTCGACGAGATCGACGATCTGCTCAACCACCGCAGCGGGCTGCTCGGCCTGACCGGGGTCAACGACATGCGCGGGGTGCTCCAGCGCCGGGACGCCGGCGACCCCGCCGCCGCCCTCGCCTTCGACGTCTACTGCCGCCGGATCACCGGGTACGTCGGGGCGTACTACGCGCTGCTCGGGCGGGTCGATGCGATCACCTTCACCGCCGGGGTGGGCGAGCACGCCGCACCGGTCCGCGCCGCGGCGCTGGCCGGTCTGAAGCGGCTGGGCGTGGCCGTCGACCCGGGGCGCAACTCCGGCAGCGGTGACCGGGTGATTTCCCCCGACGGCGCCGAGGTCACCGTCTGTGTCGTGAGCACCGACGAGGAGCGGGAGATCGCCCGGGAGACCCGGGCTGTGGTGGCGAACCACCACTGACCCGGGTGCGGCTCAGCTCAGCGTGAGCCAGGCGATCCCGGCGACCAGCACCGCCACGACCACCGCGCCGACGATCAGCGGGAGGCGGGACGGCGCGGCGGCCGGAGCGGCGGCCTCGGGCGCGTGGGCGAAGGCGCGGAACTGCTCGGTGTTGCCGCTGGGGTCGGTGTAGTTCTCAGCCATGCGGCTGACCCTAGCGAAGCTCGTCGACCCGGAGCGTCCCGCCGGGCCGGTGGCGACAGCTCGATCCGGCCGGCCGAGCCGCACGGACCGGGTGGTGACAGCACCCGGTCCGGACGGCGGACCGGCCGGGCCACCGAACCGCCTACCGTGGACTGGTGGGGGTGCAGCGGCTGGTCGCCGCGCTGATGACGGCGCTGCTGGCGGGCTGCGGCCCGGCCACCGCCGCGACCGGCGGCGGGGTACCAGATCGTCACCGGGAGCGGCCGGGGGCCGGTCGGATCG
>NZ_QGGF01000484.1 GCF_003857015.1 Micromonospora globispora
GTTCCGCGCCGGTTGACACCTGACCTGCCGGTTCCGCCCGCCGCATCCGGGTGAGCGGGACGGCCCGGTGCCGGGCACAATCCCCGGGACGGAAGGTGAGTTCGTGCGCAGGGCGGGTAAGGGCGCTGCCGCATCGACAGGCTGGCGACGGGGGGCTCGGGCAGCATGGCTGACAACAACGGCACCGTGGTCGTCGGGGCGGGGCCAGCGGGTCTGACGGCGGCGTACGAGCTGCTCCGGCACGGCGAGCGGGTGCGCGTCTACGAGGCCGACGACGTGGTCGGCGGGATCAGCCGCACCGTCGAGCGGGACGGCTGGCGGTTCGACATCGGCGGGCACCGGTTCTTCACCAAGGTCTCCCGTGTCGAGGCGTTCTGGCACGAGATCCTGCCCGACGAGGACTTCCTGCTGCGGCCGCGGATGAGCCGGATCTACTACCGGGGCGCGCTCTACGACTACCCGCTCAACGCCGGCAACGCACTGCGCAACCTGGGCATCGTGGAGGCGGTGCGCTGCGTCGGGTCGTACGGACGGGCGCGGCTGCGGCCACCGAAGGACCAGTCGCACTTCGAGGGCTGGGTGTCGGCCCGGTTCGGCTGGCGGCTGTACTCGAAGTTCTTCAAGACCTACACCGAGAAGGTATGGGGAATGCCGGCCGACCAGTTGCAGGCCGACTGGGCCGCGCAGCGGATCAAGAACCTGTCGCTGTCGACGGCCGTGCTCAACGCGCTGCTCCCCCGGCGCAACCGCAAGGACGTGACCAGCCTGATCGAGGAGTTCCAGTACCCGAAGTTCGGCCCCGGAATGATGTGGGAGCGCTGCACCGAGCAGGTGGAGAAGCTCGGCGGTTCGGTGCGTACCGGCACCTGGGTGACCGCGGTGCACCGGGACCCGGCGACCCACCGCGCGACCGGCGTGACGGTCGCCGACGGGGACGGGGAACGGACCGAGCCGGCGGACCACGTGGTGTCGTCGATGCCGATCTCCGCGTTGGTGCACGCCATGCGCCCGGCCGCCCCGCCCGAGGTGCGGGCCGCCGCTGACGACCTGCGGTACCGCGACTTCCTGACCGTCGCGCTGGTCGTCCCCGAGGAGTTCTCCTTCCCGGACAACTGGATCTATGTGCACGACCCGGCCGCCAAGGTGGGGCGGATCCAGAACTTCGGCTCCTGGTCGCCGTACCTGGTCAAAGACGGGCGCACCTGTCTGGGGCTGGAGTACTTCGTCTTCGAGGACGACGAGATGTGGCGCCGGCCGGACGCGGAACTGGTCGCGCTCGCCACCGAGGAACTGGAGCGGCTCGGCCTGGTCCGGTCCGGCTGCGTGGAGGCCGGCTACGTGGTCCGGATGCCCAAGGCGTACCCGGTGTACGACGAGCGGTACCAGCACAACGTCGACGTGATCCGGGACTGGCTGGCCCGCGAGGTGCCGAACGTGCACCCGGTCGGGCGTAACGGCATGCACCGCTACAACAACCAGGACCACTCGATGCTCACCGCGATGCTGACCGCGGAGAACATCGCGCACGACGCCGGCCACGACGTCTGGACGGTCAACGTCGAGCAGGACTACCACGAGCAGAAGTCGTCCCCGGCGGGCAGCCGGCACGGCACCGGCCGGGACGCGCCGATCATGCCCGCCCGCCCCGAGGGCAATGGCCACCGCCTGGTCCGCGAGCTGCGCGAGGGCCCGGCCGGCGCCGGTACGCCGCCCCTGACCAGCCCCGAACCGCGGGCCGGTAAGGCGCGCGCGTGAGGGTGGTCATAACGGCTGGACGGCCCGGGCCACCCTGCTGCTAGCCTTCTCGGCAGGTCATGAGCGCCAGCGCCAAGCCCCGGCTCGCTGGCCGGCAACCCTCCTCCGCGGTGGGGTGCCCCGGGTGAGGACCAGGCACCGGCAGCCCCCGGTGCAAGCGTGGCCTGGTACCCAGGTCATCACCGACCAGAGGGAACCATGTCTGCTCAACTCCGCGCCCCGCTCGTCGACGACGTCGCCCGGCTGACCGGCTTCACGCTCGTCAAGCGCCGCCACGTCGACCTGATGCGGGTGTGCAGCGCGGGCTGTCGCCGCGCCGACGCGCGCTGAGCGCCACCCCACCCCTTTCTCGATCCACCCATCCGGCACGCCCGCTCCCCGGGCGCTGCCGTCGGCGGCGTGCGCCCGCGCCGCCCGCCCGATCATGGAGAAAACTGTGCGATTCCTTCCCGCCCTGACCCGCGTCGCCGCGCTCGGCGCCGCCGCCGTGCTCGCCGCCACCGGCCTCACCGCCTGCGGCGACAACGGCTCCACCAGCGAGGCCGCCAACCCGTACGGCCTGCTCCAGCCCGGTGTGCTGCGGGCCGGCACGCTCACCGACGCGCCGCCGAACGTGTACCTGAAGGACGGCAAGTTCACCGGCTTCGACAACGACCTGCTCACCGCGGTGGCCGGCAAGGTCGGCCTGAAGGTGGAGTTCGTCGGCACCGACTTCTCCGCGCTGCTTTCGCAGGTCAACAACCACAAGTTCGACGTGGGCAGCTCGTCCATCACCATCACCGAGGCGCGGAAGAAGACCGTCGACTTCGGCAACGGCTACGACTTCGGCTACTTCGGACTCGACGTGCCGGCCGGCTCGTCGATCACCGGCTTCGACCAGCTCGCCGGCAAGCGGGTGGTCGTCGTGCAGGGCACCGTCCAGGACGACTACGCCACCCGCGAGAACCTCAACCCGGTGCGGGTGCCCGACTACAACGGCGCGATCAACCAGCTCAAGGCCGGCACCGCCGACGCCTGGATCGCTCCGGCCGAGATCGGCGACAAGTCCGCCGGGGACAGCGGCGGCAAGATCACCGTGGCGGCCAAGCAGCTCAGCCCCGCCCCGACCGCGTACGCGGTGGCCAAGGGGAACGACAAGCTGCGCGAGGCGCTGAACAAGGGCCTCGACGAGGTGATCGCCGACGGCACCTGGAGCAAGCTGCAGGCGCAGTATTACCCGGGCCGGCCGATCCCGGCCGACTTCAAGCCGGGCAGCGGCACGGTTCCCGTGCCGTCGG
This sequence comes from Micromonospora globispora, assembly GCF_003857015.1. Lineage (GTDB taxonomy): Bacteria > Actinomycetota > Actinomycetes > Mycobacteriales > Micromonosporaceae > Micromonospora > Micromonospora globispora. The sequence goes on from NZ_QGGF01000484.1 coordinate 3,033, forward strand.
CCTCGGCGGCTTCCTGACCCGAAGCAACGGACACGAGCAGGGCGGACGGTGACATGGATCCACTGAGCACTCTCTGGGAGACCTTCTTCGACTGGGACTCCATGCGGCAGGCGTTGCCGGAGATGCTGACGGTCGGGTTGCCCAACACGCTGATCCTGGCGGTCACCGCCGCCCTGCTCGGTTCGGTGCTGGGCATGCTGCTGGCCGTCGCCGGCATCTCGCGTACCCGATGGTTGCGCTGGCCGGCACGGGTCTACACGGATGTGTTCCGGGGTCTGCCGGCGGCGGCGACGATCCTGCTGATCGGCGTCGGCCTGGCGCCGCTCGGGATGCAGGTGTGGGGGCCGAACCCCTATCCACTGGGGATCCTCGCGCTGTCGCTGATCGCCGCCGCCTACATCGGGGAGATCTTCCGCTCCGGCATCCAGAGCGTCGAGGCGGCCCAGATGGAGGGCGCCCGGGCGCTCGGCTTCTCCTGGGGCGAGGCGATGCGGCTGGTCATCATCCCGCAGGGCGTACGCCGGGTGCTGCCGGCCTGGGTCAACCAGCTGATCGCCCTGATCAAGGACTCCAGCCTGGTCTACTTCCTCGGGCTGGTGGCCAGCCAGCGGGAGCTGTTCCGGATCGGCCAGGACCACGCCGCGACCACCGGCAACGAGTCGGCGCTGCTGCTGGCCGGCCTCTTCTACCTGGCGCTGACCATCCCGCTGACCCACGCGGTCAACGCGATCGACCGCCGGCTGCGCCAGGGCCGGACCGGCGCCGTCGACCCCGACGATGACGCCGGCCTGGCGCTGGCCGGCGAGACCGCGCTGCCCACGACCGGACGGAAGGACCCGCGATGAGCACCACCACGACCGCCACCTCGGTCAGCCTGGCGGTCCGCGACGTGCACCTCGCCTTCGGCGCCAACCGGGTGCTGCGCGGCGTGGACCTGGACGTGGCCCGGGGCGGCACGGCCTGCGTGATCGGCCCGTCCGGATCCGGGAAGTCCACCCTGCTGCGCACCATCAACCGGCTGATCGAGCCGGACCGCGGGGACGTGCTGCTGGACGGCCGCAGCGTGCTGCACGACGACCCGGACCAGCTGCGCCAGCGGGTCGGCATGGTGTTCCAGCAGTTCAACCTCTTCCCGCACATGAGCGTGCTGCGCAACATCACCCTGGCGCTGCGCCGGATCCGCAAGCTCGGCGAGGACGAGGCGGCGCAGGTCGCGCGTACCCAACTGGAGCTGGTCGGGCTGGCCGAGAAGGCGGACGCCCGACCCGCGCACCTCTCCGGCGGCCAGCAGCAGCGGGTGGCGATCGCCCGCGCCCTGGCCCTGCAGCCGCAGGTGATGCTCTTCGACGAGGCCACCTCGGCGCTGGACCCCGAGCTGGTCAAGGACGTGCTCGGCGTGATGGCGGACCTCTCCGCCGCCGGCATGACGATGGTGGTGGTGACCCACGAGATGGGCTTCGCCCGCGAGGTCGCCGACACAGTGGCCTTCATGGACCGCGGCGTGGTCCTCGAAGCCGGGGAGCCGGCCGCCATCTTCTCCTCGCCGGAGCACCCGCGGCTGCGCCGCTTCCTCTCCCAGGTGCTCTGATCCCCTCGGCCGCCGCCGGCGCGAACTGTCCCGTTACGAGGATCAACTTCCCGGGTAGAAGGTCGTTGCCGGACATCCGCGTCGATCCCTCAGGCCCGGGCGGGGCAGGCGCAGCCGGCGCCGGCACCTCGGTCAGGGCGACGGGCAGCGGTCGGAGAGGGCGTACCGGGTCAGCACCACGTCGTCGATCTGGCGTACCTCCAGCACCCGCGCCCGCCGGCCGGGATGCCAGGGGAACCGGCCGTCCCGGACGAAGCGCGGCGCCCGGCAGTCCCCGACGAAGAACGGCGCGACCACCAGGTGCAGCTCGTCGGCGAGACCGGCGGTGAGGAACTGGCAGTGCACCGTGCCGCCGCCCTCCACCATCAGCCGGCGTACGCCCCGGTCGGCCAGGTCGGCCAGCACCGCCTCCGGATCGACCGGCTCACCGGCGTCCACCACGGTGGCCACGTCACCCAGGCGTTCCCGGGTCTTCTCCAGTGCGGTGGTCGGGCAGTAGACCAGCTTCGCGCCGTCCCCCATCGCGAAGAAGCGGGCCGTCGGGTCGAGGTCACCGCTGCCGGTGACGGTCACCTTGAGCGGCGACGGCGGCAGCCCGCGCGCCACCCGCTCGGCCCGGCGCCGCTCAGAGCGCACCAGCAGCCGCGGGTCGTCCCGGCGCACGGTGCCGGCGCCGACCATGATGGCGTCGCAACCGGCGCGGACGGCGTCGACCCGGTCGAGGTCCTCGGCGTTGGAGAGCAGCAGCCGCTCCGCCGACGCGTCGTCGATGTAGCCGTCGATCGACATCGCGCAACTGAGCAGGACGTACGGGCGCTCAGTCACGGACGAGAGGGAGGTCGAGGGCGTGGTCGGCACGGCTTACCTTCGCCGCGAGATAGCCGGCGTTGGCCGGGGACAGGTGCACGGCCGTGGTCACCTGGTCGGCCACCGTCACGCCCAGCCGGTCGAGCTGAGCGGCCTTGTCCGGGTTGTTGCTGAACAGGGCGACCCGGGACACGCCGAGCGCGGCGAGCATCTGGGCGGCCACCGTGTAGTCCCGCTCGTCGGCGCCCCGGCCCAGGGCCAGGTTCGCCTCGTAGGTGTCCAGGCCCGCGTCCTGGAGGGCGTACGCGTCGATCTTGGCGTACAGGCCGATGCCCCGGCCCTCCTGGCGCAGGTAGAGCAGGAACCCGCCGGCTTCCGTGATCCGCTCGACGGCCTCCCGCAGTTGCGGCCCGCAGTCGCAGCGCTGGCTGCCGAAGACGTCCCCGGTCAGGCACTCGCTGTGCGGCCGGACCAGGGGTGGGGCGCCGATCGCCTGCCGGTCCACGGCGGCGGCCCAGTCGCCGAGGCCGAACGCGAGATGCTCCCGGCCGTCCACCAGGCCGCGGAACGAGAAGACCCGGGCGGTGGTGGCGTATCCGTCGGGGAACCGCAGCGGGACCGTGACCTCGTTCCGAACTGTCGCCACCGGCAGCGCTTCATCCACGTCCATAGTTCTCCTCTGTCCGGGGCTGCCGGACGCGCCGGCAGGGCAGACCTCGATCCACCGTAGGCGCGATCAGCCGTTCCTGCCGCCCGTCGGTGTGCGGTAGCGGCACAGGAGCAGTACGGCCGCCCCGGGCAGGCTGGCGACGAGGACCAGGGCGCCGTACACGGTGGCGGCGGCCACCCCCTGCGCGGCGGTCAGCCCGGCGGCGGCGAACGCCCAGGCGGCCACGCCCTCGCGCGGGCCGAAACCGGCCACGTTGGCCGGCAGTCCCATGGCCAGCAGGGACAGCAACGTCAACGGCACCAGCCGGGACAGCGGCACGTCGGCGCCGGCCGTACGCGCCGCCACCACGAAGGTGGCCAGGTGGCCGGTCACCACCACCGCGGAGGCCAGCAGCACGCCGAGCCAGGTACGCCGGCCGAGCAGCGCGGCGCGGACGTCGGTCACGGCGGTACGCAGTGCCCGGGCCCGCCGGGACGGGCCGGACCGGGGCACCGCCCGGGCCAGCAGGGTCAGGCCGAGCGCGGCGGCCAGCAGTACCGCGATCACCGCCGGCAGGTACCGCCGGACCGGCGACGGGAGCGCCAGCAGGACGACCGCCGCGACGACGAGCTGGACGACCTGCCCGGCGGTCCGTTCCCACACCACCGCGCGGATGCCGCGGCTGACGTCGCCGGCGTCCCTCCCGTGCCGCACCGCGCGGTGCACGTCGCCGAGCACCCCGCCGGGCAGGGTCGAGTTGAGGAAGACCGCTCGGTAGCAGTGCGCCACCGCGGTGCCGATCGGCAGCCGGACGCCCAGGCCGCCGGCGACCAGCGCCCACCGCCAGGCGCAGCAGACGGTGGTGACCAGGCCGATGGCGAGGGCCGCGGCGAGCGCCGGGCCGTCGATCAGGCGCAGCCCGGCGAGGAACGGCCCGGTACCCAGCCACCAGACCAGGGCGGCGAGCAGGCCGGCGCCGGCGAGCGCCCGGAGGACGGCCCACGGTGCCCGGGCGGCCGCGGCCGACGCGAGTGGTGCGATCGTCGCCTGTGCCAACCGTCCTCCCCTGGCCGTCCGTCCACCTGGTTCACGTACGGAGGCGCCGGCCGGTTCAGCCTCCGGCCAGCAGGTCGGTGTGCTGCAGTACCACTCGCAGCCGGCCGTCCGCCGCCTCGGCCAGCCTCCGCCGCCGGTACGCCCCGGCCGGGCCGGCCAGCTCCGGCCGCTGCTCGCAGGCGGCGTCGACCCATCCGGTCAACCACTCGGCGGTCAGCGCCGCCTGGTCCGGGCCGAGCCGCCACGGGCTGGACCGGACCTGGACGTCGATGCCGTGCCGGGCGAACGCTGTGCTGGTGGCCTGCACCCCGTCCGGTCCGAGCAGGGTCCGGCCGTGGACGGTACGCCGCTGGTGCGCGTTGAACGCCTCGGCCAACTCCGCGTCGAGCGGGTCGGCCGGGGTGAACTCCACCCGCCCGATCACGGAGAGCATGAAAAGCGTCGGACGTCCGGCGCAGGCGGTGACCACCCGCTCGATCTCGTCGGCGGTCAGCATGTCGAGCAGCGCGGAGGCGGTGACCAGGCTGGCGTCGGCCAGGTCGGCCGCGGTCAGCCGGGTGATGTCGGAGCGCCGGGTCTCGACGGTGACCGAGCTGCCGTCGGCCGCGGCGTCCACCATGTCGGCCGCGGCGCGGTGCAGCAGGTCGGCATCCCGGTCGTGCAGGATCCAGCGCTGCGGGCCGGGCAGCAGCGGCGCCAGCCAGCGGGCCATCGAGCCGGTGCCGCTGCCCAGGTCGTGGACGACCACCGGTCGCGCGGCGGGCAGCCGGTCGCGAACCGCGTCGACCAGCTCGGTGGAGCGTGCCGCCGCGTCGGCAGGCTCCCGGAGTCGCAGCCAGTCCGCGAAGTCCGGCGGAAGTGGATCGGTCATGCCGCCGTCGCCTCCTTCAACGCCGCCGCCAGTCGGTCGGAGGTGACCGCCCAGTCGGTGAGGGTGCTGCGCCGGTCGCGGGCCGACCGGCGCAGCCGGTCGCGCAGCCCGGCGTCGGTGAGCCACCGCCGCAGCGCGCCGGC
>NZ_QGGF01000379.1 GCF_003857015.1 Micromonospora globispora
GACAGGGTGCTGGCCGCCGCCAGGGCGGCGGCCAGCACCCGGGCCCTCATGCCGGGCCCCGCAGGATGCCGCCCAGGGTGGGGTCGCTGGTGCTGGGGGAGCCGCCCGGCGCCGGGGCGGGAGCCGGCGCACCGGGGGAGCTGACTCCCGGTGAGGACCCGCCGGTCGCCGGGGCGCCGGGCGGCAGCTTGAGCAGCTTGCGCAGCTGATCGGTCAGCGGCAGGCCGCGGGCGTGCAGGGTCTGCGCCAGCGCCCGGCACTTCGCCGGCACCTGGGCGCCGGGGAGCTGGTCCACCATCAGCGAGCAGACGAACGCGGCCGGGTCGTACGGGCCGAGGGGGTTGTCCCGGGTGTCGAGGGTGCCCGAGCGCGGGTTGTACGCGAGGCTGAGGTTGTTCACCGCCAGCGGCGCCACGTCCAGGATGTCGATGACCGCCCGCTGCTGCCGGACCAGCACCCGGGTGACCTCGGCCAGCGCCTCGACGTTGTCGGTCAGCGCCGCCCGGTTCTGCCGGACGAAGGTGGTCACGTCGGCGAGCGCGGCGGCGAGGTTGCGCAGCGCGGCGGCCAGCTCGTCCTTCTCCCCGGCGAGCTGCTCGGCCACGTCGGCGAGCTGCTGGTTGAAGCCGCGGACCTGCTGATCGCTGCGCGACAGCGCGGTGGTGAAGCGTTGCAGGTTGGCCACCGAGCCGAACAGGTCCTGCCGGCCGTCGGCGAGGGTGGTCAGCGTGCGGGACAGCCCGTCGAGGGTATCGTGCAGGCTGCCGCCGTTGCCCTCCAAGTTGGCCCGCCCGGTGGCGACCAGGTCGGACAGGGCGCCGTCGGCGTTGGCGCCCGCCGGCCCGAGGGCGCGGTTGAAGTCGTCGAGCGCCTGGTAGATGTCGTCGATCTCCATCGGCGCGGCGGTGCGGTCGACCGGGATCACGGCGCCGTCGGCGAGCGCTGGCCCACCGGTGAAGGCCGGGGTGAGCTGCACGTACCGGTCGCTGACCACGCTGGGCGGGACGATCAGCGCCTGGGCGTCGGCGGGTACCTCCACCTCGGGGTCGTAGCGCATGTCGACCCGTACGGTCCGGCCCTGCGGGGTGACCGACTCGACCTCCCCGACCCGTACGCCGAGGACTCGGACGTCGGAGCCGGGATAGACCCCGACCGCCCGGGTGAAGTACGCGACCACCCGCCGCTGGGCCGGTTCCTGGCGCCAGACCACCACGCCGGCGGCGACGGCGGTCAGCAGCACGGTGGCGGCGGCGAGGGGGCGCCGCCAGCGCTGGATCGGACCGGGCATTCAGCGTCCTCCCGTCGTGGGCTGGTACGGCTGGAGCAGGCCGTCGACATAGGAGTCGAACCAGCGGCCGTTGCCGGTCACGTTGGCGAACGCGGTGACGAACGGGGCCATGCGCCGGATGGTCTGCTCCAGGTCGTCGCGGTTGCGCTGCAGGACGGCGACCACGTCGCGCAGCTTGCGCAGGGCCGGTTCGAGCTGGGCGCGGTTGTCGGCGACCAGCCCGGAGAGCTGGGTGGCGAGGTCGTCGGTGCCGACGAGCAGCCGGTGGATGGCGTCCCGGCGACGGCTCACCTCGGCGAGCAGTTTCTCGCCGTCGGTGACGAGCCGGCGGAACTCCTCGTCCCGCTCGGCGAGCACGCCGGTGACGGTCCGGGCCCGGGCGAGCAGGGTGCGGAGTTCGGCGTCGCGGCCGGCCACCGTGCGGGACAGCCGGGACAGTCCGGTCAGCGAGGTGTGGACGCTGGCCGGGGTATCGGCGAACGTCGCGGAGAGCGTGCGGAACGCCTCGGCGAGCTGGTCGGTGTCGACCCGGTCGAGGGTGTCGGCGAGTCCGGTGACCGCCTGCACCACGTCGAACGGCGCGGCGGTGCGGGCGAGCGGGATCTGCCCGCCCTCGGACAGCCGGCCCGGTCCGGCCGGGGACAGGGCGAGGTACTTCTGCCCGAGCACCGTCTTGATCCGGATGGTGGCGCCGGTGTCGCGGCCGAACCGTACGCCGTCGTCGTCCACCCGGAACCGGACCCGGACGTACGGCGGGGTGCCGCGGGCGAGCTCCACCGCGGTCACCGCGCCGACCCGGACCCCGGCCACCCGGACCTCGTTGCCCACGGCGAGGCCGCTGGCGTCGTGGAACGCGGCCTGGTAGCTGCGACCGGTCAGGGCGGCCAACCGGTCGAGCTGGAAGGCGCCGAGCAGGGCGGCGACGATCACGGCCAGCCCGACCGCGCCGACGAGGACCGGGTTGCGTTCGCGGAAGGGCTTCACTGGTCGCCTCCGGTGGTGCAGCGGGCGGCGGGGGCGCTGAAGGTGGCCGGGTTCAGCGGCGCCCGGCCGGCGACGGCGACCCGGCCGTCGAAGTCGCAGAGGTAGAAGTTGAACCAGGAGCCGTAGGAGGCGACCCGGGTGAGCGACTCGTAGCGCTCGGGCAGCCGGCCGAGGGCGCCGTCGATGACGGCGGCGTTGCGGTCCAGGCTGCCGGCGAGGTCGTCCAGGGCGCGGACGTCGGCGGCCAGCGGCGGTCGCACCTCCCGCAGCAGCGAAGAGGTCACGTCGGTGAGTTCACCGAGGTTCGCCAGCGCGTCGCCGACGGCGGTGCGGTCGGCGGCGAGGCCGGAGACGAACTGCTGCAACTGGGCGACGCTCTGGTCCAGCTCGCGGTCCCGCCCGGCCAGGGTCGCCAGCACGCTGTTGAGGTTGGTGACGACCCGGCCGATGACGGCGTCCCGGTCGGCGAGGGTGTTGGTCAGTGAGGCGGTGCGTTGCAGCAGGCTGGCGACGGTGCCGCCCTCGCCCTGGAGGACCTGGATGATCTCGTACGCGAGCTTGTTGACGTCGTTCGGGTTGAGCGCGGTGAACAGCGGCCGGAACCCGTTGAACAGTACGGTCAGGTCCAGCGCGGGCGTGGTCTGGTCGAGCGGGATCAGCCCGTTGGCGCGCAGCGGCCGCCCCTCCCCCGGTCCCTCGGCCAGCGCCACGTACCGCTGGCCGACGAGGTTGCGGTAGCGGATGCTGGCGTGGACGCTGGTGGCCACCGGGACGTCCCGGTCGACCGTGAAGGCCACCTCGGCGACGGTGTCGTCGACCACGGCGATGTCGCTGACCTTGCCGACCCGGACCCCGGCGATCCGGACGTCGTCGCCGGGAAGCAGCCCGGTGACGTCGGTGAACCGGGCCCGGTAGGTGACGCCGTCCGGCGGGAAGGCGCCGAGGGTCTGGGCGAGCAGCGCGGTGGCCAGCAGCGTCGCGGTGGCGAAGAGCACCAGCTTGACCAGCGAGGTGGTCGTCTTCCCGGTCATCGTGCGTTCACCACCGCTCCGCGCAGCAGCGGCCCCCAGAGCAGCACCGCGATGTCGGGTACCTCGGCCGGTGGCGTGCCGGTCAGCCCGCCGACGAGGGGCTTCACCAGGGCGCTCTCCTCGCCGGTGCCGGCCCGGCCCATCTCCGGGGCGGGGGCCGGCCCGCCGGTCGACCCGGGCAGTCCGACGGGCAGCGGGTCGCGCTTCCGCTCGCCGCCGTGGTCGTACCCGTCGGTGACCGGCACCTCGGGGGCGGGCACGTGCGGGTTGGGCAGGCCGCGGCAGTTCGGGCCGTTGTGGGCGCCGTAGACGGGCTCGTCGCGGCCTCGCTCGTACGGGCCGCCGTCGCGGGTGACCTCCAGGGTGATGTGCATTCGCCCGCCGGCGAAGACCTCCTCGACCCGCGGTTGCAGCGCGACCAGCCCGCTGACCAGGCACGGGTACTCGGGGGCGTAGGTGGCGAGCAGTTCCAGCACCGGGCGGCTGACCGACCCGAGCCGGATGAGCTGGTCGCCGTGCCGGTCGAGGAAACCACGGCTGGTGTCGGCGGTGTCGGTGGTGTCGGCGAGGAACGCCGCGAGCTGGGTGCGCTGGTCGGCTACCGTGCCGGCGGTGACGGTGACGTCCCGCAGCAGGGCGAGCAGGTCCGGCAGTGCCGAGTCGTAGGCGTCCAGCACGACCGCGAGCTTGCGGACGTCCTCGGCGATGGTCGGCATCGCCGGGTTGAGCTGCCGCAGGTACGCGTCGAGCCGGGCCAGGTTCGCGCCGAGCTGGTCACCCCGGCCCTCGAGTGCCGTGGAGATCGCGCCGAGGGTGGCGGCGAGCTGATCGGGGCGGATCGACTGCAGCAGCGGCAGCGCCTGGTCGAGCACCCGTTCCAGCTCCACGGCGGTCCGGCTGCGGTCCTGGCCGATGACCGCGCCGTCGTGGATCGGAGCGGCGGTGCTGGCGGCCGGGGGGACGAGTTCGACGTACCGCTCGCCGAAGAGCGTCTTCGGCAGCAGCCGGGCGGTCACGTCGGCGGGGATCCGGGCGGTGGTGGCGGGGTCGAGCGCCAGCCGGATGACCGCCCCGCCGCCGTCGCTGCGTACCGCCCGGACGTCCCCCACCACGACGCCCCGCACCTTGACGTCGGCGCCCTCGGTGAGCTGCAGGCCGGCGCGGTCGGCGTGCAGGGTGACCCGGGCGACCGGAGTGAACGCCTTGCGGTACTGCAGCACCGAGGCCGTCAGCGCCGCGGTCAGCACGGCGATGAAGACGATGCCGAGGACGCGATGTCTCATGCTCACCCCGCGATCCGGACGGTGGTCGTGGCACCCCAGATGGCCAGCGACAGGAAGAAGTCGACGACGTTGACCGCGACGATGGCCAACCGGACGGCCCGCCCGACGGCGACGCCCACTGCGGCCGGTCCGCCGCTGGCGGTGTAGCCGTACCAGCAGTGCACGAGCACGACGATCACGCTGAACACCAGCACCTTGCCGAACGACCAGAGCACGTCCCCGGGCGGCAGGAAGAGGTGGAAGTAGTAGTCGTACGTGCCGGCGGACTGGCCGAAGTAGAGGACGGCCATGGTGCGGGTGGCGAGGTAGCTGGAGAGCAGGCCCACCACGTACAGCGGAACGACCGCGATGAAGCCGGCGATCATCCGGGTGGTGACCAGGAACGGCAGCGACGGCACGCCCATCACCTCCAGCGCGTCGACCTCCTCGGAGATCCGCATGGCGCCGAGTTGGGCGGTGAACCCGCAGCCGACGGTGGCCGACAGCGCCAGCGCGGCCACCAGCGGGGAAATCTCCCGGGTATTGAAGTACGCCGACACGAAGCCGGTGAAGGCGCTGCTGCCGATCTGGTTCAACGCCTGGTAGCCCTGCAGGCCCACCTCGGTGCCGGTGAAGAAGGTGAGGAAGCAGATGACGCCGACGGTGCCGCCGAGCACCGCGAGCGCACCGGAGCCGAAGCTCACCTCGGCCAGCAGCCGCAGCACCTCGCGCTTGTAGCGGTGCAGGGTCCGCGGGGTCCAGGCGAAGGCGCGCAGGTGAAAGGCGAGCTGCCCGCCGAGGTCGTCGAGAAGGCGTAGCACGGTCAGCTCCCCTTCTGCGGTACGAGCTGGAAGTACCCGGCCGTGACCACGAAGTTCAGCGCGAACAGCAGCATGAAGGTGATGACCACGCTCTGGTTGACCGCGTCGCCGACCCCCTTCGGCCCGCCCTTGGCGGTCATCCCCTTGTAGGCGGCGACGAGCGCGGCGGCGGCCCCGAACAGCAGCGCCTTGACCTCGCCGACCAGCAGGTCGGGCAGTTGCCCCAGGGCCTGGAAGCTGGCCAGGTACGCGCCGGGGGTGCCGCCCTGCAGCACCACGTTGAAGGCGTAACCGCCGGTCACCCCCACCACGCTGACCAGGCCGTTGAGCAGCACCGCGACCAGCATCGAGGCAAGCACCCGGGGCACCACCAGGCGGTGGATCGGGTCGATGCCGAGGACCTGCATCGCGTCCAGCTCCTCGCGGATCTTCCGCGAGCCCAGGTCGGCGCAGATCGCCGAGCCGCCGGCGCCGGCGATGACCAGCGCGGTGACGATGGGTCCGGCCTCCCGGACCACGGCGAGCACGGACGCGGCACCGGTGAACGACTGCGCGCCGAGCTGGCGGACCAGCGAGCCGAGCTGCAGGGCGATGACCGCGCCGAACGGGATCGACACCAGCGCGGCCGGCAGGATCGACACCGAGCTGATGAACCAGGCCTGCTGGACGAACTCGCGGACCTGGACCGGGCGGCGGCCGAGGCCGCGCAGGGTGTCCAGGCAGAACGCGAAGAACTCGCCGGAGTGGCGTACTGCGGTGACCGGGCCGCTCATCGGGCCACCTCCCCGTGCTCCCACCGCTCGGCGGTGGCGAGCTCGACGGTGGGGCGCTCGTCGGCCCACCGGCCCTCGAACGACCCCGGCGGCGGGGTCACCCCGTGCGCCCGGCACCACTGTCCGGGTGGGCGTTCGGCCCGGCGGGGCATCCCGTCCGACGGCGGGAGTTGCAGCGGGATGGGTGGCAGGGGCGGCAGCTCGACGCCCGCCTGCGCCTCGGCCTCGAGTTCCTCGGCGTCCTTCTCTTCGGCCATGCCGATCGGGCCGATGCGCTGCGCGTTGAGGAACTGCCGCACCACCGGTTCGGTGCTGGACAGCAGCATCTCCCGCGGACCGAACATGGCGAGGTGGCCGTGGTAGATCAGGCCGATGTTGTCCGGCACGGTCCGGGCGGTGTTGATGTCGTGGGTGACGATCAGGAACGTCGCCTCGGTGCGCTGGTTGAGGTCGATGATGAGCTGGTTCAGGTAGGCGGTGCGGACGGGGTCCAGCCCGGAGTCCGGCTCGTCGAAGAGGATGATCTGCGGGTCGAGGACGAGCGCCCGGGCCAGGCCGGCCCGCTTGCGCATCCCGCCGGAGATCTCGCCCGGCAGTTTCCGCTCCGCTCCGACGAGGCCGACCATGTCGAGCTTCTCGGTGACCACGGCCCGGATCTGCGACTCCGTCTTGCGGGTGTGCTCGCGCAGCGGGAACGCCACGTTGTCGTAGATGGTCATCGAGCCGAACAGGGCGCCGTCCTGGAACAGCACGCCGAAGAGCTTGCGCACCTCGTACAGCGCCCGTTCGGAGAGGCGGGGCAGGTCCCGCCCCTCGATCACGATGGAGCCCCGGTCCGGGCGCAGCAGGCCGACCAGTGTCTTGAGGAAAACGGACTTGCCGGTGCCGGACGGTCCGAGCAGGACGGATATCTCCCCCGCCGGCAGGGTGAGGGTGATGTCCGACCACACGGGCTGCCCGCCGAAGGACTTGGTGAGCCCCTGCACGGCCACCTCGACGCCCATCTACCCCTCCCTCCGTCGCTGTGTGGGACATCGGGGCGGGCCACGCGGATGCAACAACTTTCTTTCCGCTACCGTCGCCTGACTCTGCGTCAGCTAGGCAAATCGGGCCGGCCTCGATACGGTGCCCGGTAACCGGTCGGTAATGAGGGTGCCTCGCAAACGTCATGACGACAGTGATCGAGCCAGAGCTCGTCCGCCGGGCCGCCACGGGCGACCCGGCGGCGACCGCGACGCTGCTGACCGAGGTACGCCCCGGCCTGGTCCGCTACTGCCGGGCGCGGCTGGGGCGGATCGGCGGCGCGTACACGACCGCCGACGACGTGGCCCAGGAAGTGTGCCTGGCGGTGCTGCGCGCCCTGCCCCGGTACCGGGACCAGGGCTCCCCGTTCGCCGCCTTCGTCTACGGCATCGCCGCGCACAAGGTCGCCGACGCCCAGCGGGCGGCGATCCGCGACTCGGCCGTCACCCCCACAGACGCGCCGCTGGATCAGCCGGACCAGGCGCCCGGCCCGGAGCAGCAGGCGGTCGCCACCGATCTGGCCCGGCGACTGTCGGTGCTGCTGGACCGGCTGCCCGAGGTGCAGCGGGAGATCGTCCTGCTGCGGGTCGCGGTGGGCCTCTCCGCCGACGAGGTGGCCACCATCGTCGGGATGACCGCCGCCGCGGTGCGGATGGCCCAGTCCCGCGCCCTGGCCCGGCTCCGTACCCTTGCCGGGAGTGCACTGGACGAGGTGGCGGCATGACGGAGCGCACGCCGGGCGGCGGCGACGAGGCGATGGATCTGGAGATCCTCGCCCGGGACGACGTGCTGCTGGACGCGCTGGGCCGCGGTGAGGAACCGCCGGCCGACGACGATCTCGCGGCGATGCTCGCCGCCTGGCACGCCGACATTTCTGACGGCGCACCCGAGCCGACGGTGGTCCGGGACGCCGCCCCCGTCGCGGCCGACACCGCGGTCGACGCGCCGGTGCCCCTCGGTT
>NZ_QGGF01000333.1 GCF_003857015.1 Micromonospora globispora
ACGCCGCCGCTCAGCTGTACCGGGAGGCGCTGCGGGACCGGCCCGACGACACGATCCGGCTGCGGCTGGCGTTCGCGCTGCTCCGGGCGGGCGACCCGGCGGGCGCGGAGCGGACCGCGCGGGAGGTGCTGGCGCGCACCCCGGACTCCCCGGACGGGCTGCTCGTGCTGGGGCTGGCCCAGCGCGGTAACCGCTCCACCGAGGCGGCGCGCACCCTGCGCCGGTTCCTGTCCGTCGCGCCGCAGCATCCGGCGGCACCCGAGATCAGCCGCCTGCTGGCCACCGCCCGCTGACCCCGCCCGGCCTGGCCGGCGGTGACGCCGGCCGCGGTGCGGCTCAGCCCCGGCGGCGGGACCGGGCGATCAGGTAACCGATGCCCACGCCGGCGGCCACCGTGGCGAGGGTGCGGCCGCTGACCGCCGAGCGGAGCCGGCTGAACCCCTGGCGCGGATCCGCCGCCGCACCGGCCACGTCGCCGACCGCGCCGACGATCGCGTCGCTCATCCGATTCCTGTTCATCGCCTCGCCACCTTTCCCTACCGGTTGCCGCTGCCCCCGTTGTCCGGCCGAGTCGGAGCACCCGGCCGGCCCGCGTTCGCCGTCGGTCTGGGCGGTCCGGGCCGGGTGTCTGTCACCGTCCGCGGGCCCGTGCGGTCGCTCGCGCGTTCGCCTTCTCGATGGCCCGGATCAGCTCGTCCTTCTCCATGTCCTCCGGCCGGTCGATGCCGACCTTGCGCGCCACGTGGTCGAGATGGCCCTTGCTGGCGTTGGCGTCCACGCCCTCGGCGGTGGGGCGCGGGTGCTCGAGGGACGCCGGTGCGCCCAGCTCCGCCTGCGCGTCCGATGGCCCCTTGTGCTCCTTCGGTTCCCAGTGGTCACCCACCTTCTCGTGGGTGTGCTTCAGCGTCGCGAACGCCGTCCGGTGCGCCCGCTCGCCGCCGCCGTACGTCTCCTCGGCCGACTCCAGGGTCTTCTTGTAGGTACGCACGGCCTTGTCGTCCGAGCGCGCCACCGTCGACGGCACCTCCGGTCGCATCTGTTCGGCCTGTTCGTGCTTGTCCCGCATGACTGCTTCCTCTCGGTGGAACGGCGCGTACCGCCGTAGACCCGCCGGGACGCCGGTCCGGGTCAGCGTCCCAGCTCGTCCCGGGCGGCGGAGGAACCGGCGGGCACCACCCGATTCGCGGTGGTCGAGACGGCGTCGCGGACCTCGTCGGCCAGGCGGGCCGACGTTCCGCCCGCCGCCCGCAGTTGCTCCAGCCCCGCAGCGCCGAGGAACACGGCACCGGCGAGGTATCCGGCGGTCAGCCCCGCCGCCGCGAGCCGCCGGGGCAGGAACGCCTCCAGCATCCGCAGCGCGGTCGTCGACGCTGCCCCGACTGCCAGCACCGCACACCCTCCGGCCGCGGCCAGCAGCACGAAGCCGAGCCCGGCCGGCCGGGCGGCATCCGCCAGCTGGGTCCGTACCGCGCGGACCTCGTCGCGTACCACCTCGGCCACGTCCTCGGCCAGTCGGTCGGTGGGACTGGCCGGTCGACCACCGGCTCCGGGCTGGTTGGCCATGCCCATCGGGCCTCCCCTTGGCTCGTCTCGGCTCGGTTGCGTACCCGGGAATGCCGGGAGCATTCGGCGGTGCTCGTCGGGGTCGGCTCAACCCGAACGTTGTTTATGCCATTTCGTCCTTTCGTGCGGTGGACGTTGATCTCGTACCCGTTGCATCAGCAACCAGGGCCGCCGAACGGCGGAGGACTTGTAACGCCAACGTCACGGCCCGGACTGTTATTGGTCACATCAGCGGCGTCCTATTGACGATCACCAGGCAGCGGGTCCAGTGTCACACCAACAAAGTCGGCCGATGAGTTTCGTTCGCGCGTTCACGCTGCTCACCTGCGCGAAACCCACGGCCGGCGAACTGTCCATCGTGGTCGGAGAAAGGCGCCGCCATGACTGTCGGACCGGTGACATCACCGACCGAGACGCAACCCGCGGAGGAAACTCCAGCCGTCCCCGGGACGGTGATCGAGGGCCGCTCCCTGGGCCGGATCGCCTGGACCCGGCTCAAGCGGGACCGGGTGGCGCTGGCCGGCGGGATCACTGTGTTCCTGCTGATCCTCGTCGCCATCCTGGCGCCGCTGATCAACAAGGCGTTCGGTCACCCGGTGAACGAGTACCACCAGGACAAGATCGACCCCAACCTGGGCGGCATCCCGCCGGTGGGCACCTGGGGCGGGATCAGCTCGGACTTCCTGCTCGGGGTGCAACCGGTGACCGGTCGCGACCTGTTCAGCCAGGTCATCTACGGCGCGCAGACGTCGCTGCTGATCGCCTTCGCCGCGACCCTGCTGGCGGTGGCCATCGGCATCGTCGTCGGCGTCAGCGCCGGCTTCTTCGGCGGCTGGCTCGACTCGTTGTTCAGCCGGTTCATGGACCTGATCCTGGCCTTCCCGCTGATCCTGTTCGCGATCGCACTGATCTCGGTGCTGCCGCCGACCCGGGCCTTCCGTACGGCCGTCATGATCGTGGTGATCGGCGGCTTCAGCTGGCCCTACATCGGACGGATCGTCCGGGGCCAGACGCTGTCGCTGCGGGAGCGGGAGTTCGTCGAGTCGGCCCGCAGCATCGGGGCCAGCAACTTCCGGATCATCTTCAAGGAGCTGCTGCCCAACCTGGCCGCCCCGATCCTCGTCTACTCCACGCTGATCATCCCGACCAACATCCTGTTCGAGGCCGCGCTCTCCTTCCTCGGCGTCGGTGTCCCGCCGCCCACGCCGTCCTGGGGCCGGCTGCTCTCGGACGCGGTGCAGTTCTACGAGTACGACCCCATGTACATGTTCGTGCCCGGCATGGCCATCTTCATCACCGTGCTGGCGTTCAACCTGTTCGGCGACGGGCTGCGGGACGCCCTCGATCCGAAGGCCAACCGCTGACCGGCCGGCAACCCGGGCGGACCGACTTTCCCGCTGTTCCACCGGCACACGCGCACTCCCCCGCCCGGGCATCCCGGACGGCTCGCCACCACAAGGAGGAAAGAGTGAAATTCAGAACTGGCCTGGTGCTGGGCACCACGGTCGCCCTCACCCTGGGCATGAGCGCCTGTGGTGACGGCGGCTCGGGCAAGGACGAGACCACGTCGAAGGTCTCGGCGGAGTTCAACGCCGCCACCAAGGGGATCGTGAACCCCTCCGACAAGAAGGGCGGCACGCTGCGCTTCGGCTACAGCTCCGACCCGGACTCGCTGGACCCGACGCGGATCTACTACGCCTCCGGCCAGAACTTCATGCGCTCGTTCTACAACCGCACCCTGCTGACGCCGGACTCCAAGCCCGGTGAGGACGGCCTCAAGCTGGTGCCCGACATGGCCGAGGCGATGCCGGAGATCAGCGCGGACAAGCTGACCTACACCTTCAAGCTCAAGGACGGCATCAAGTTCGAGGACGGCACCGCGGTCACCTCGAAGGACGTCAAGTACGCCATCGAGCGCACCTTCGCCCAGGACGTGCTCTCCGGCGGTCCGACCTACCTGATCGACCAGCTCGACCAGGGCCAGAACTACCCCGGCCCGTACAAGGACACCGACCCGGACAAGCTCGGCCTGAAGTCGGTGCAGACGCCGGACGACAAGACCGTCGTCTTCAAGCTGGCCAAGCCGTTCGCGGACTTCCTCTACCTGCTGCCGATGGCGCCGGGCGCGGTGCCGCGGGCCAAGGACACCGGTGCCAAGTACACCGAGCACCCGATCTCCACCGGCCCTTACATGTTCGAGACGGTTGACCCGGGCAAGAAAATCACCATGGTCCGCAACCCGAACTGGGACCGGAACACCGACCCGGTGCGCAAGGCCCTGCCGGACCGGGTCGAGGTCACGCTGCAGATGCAGCCGGACGAGCTGGACAAGCAGCTGCTGGACGGCAGCCTCGACCTCGACTTCGCGCAGACCGGCGTGCAGCAGGCCGGCCAGGCCAAGATCCTTCTCGACAAGAACCTCAAGAAGAACGCCGACGAGCCGGTGACCGGCTTCATCCGGTACTTCACCATCAGCACCAAGGTCGCGCCGTTCGACAACATCCACTGCCGCCGGGCCGTCCAGTACGCCGCGGACAAGGTCGCCCTGCAGACCGCGCGCGGTGGCGCCGACGCCGGTGGTGACATCGCCACCAACATGCTGCCGCCGAACATCGCCGGCCACGACCCGAACCTGGACCCGTTCGGCAGCAAGCAGGGCAAGCCGCAGATCGACAAGGCCAAGCAGGAGCTGGCGGCGTGCGGCAAGCCGAACGGCTTCGAGACCAAGATCGCCGTCCGGAACAAGGGCAAGGAGCCCAAGACCGCCGAGGCGCTGCAGCAGGCCCTCGCCCAGGTCGGCATCAAGGCCACCATCGACCAGTCCGACGCGTCGCTGTACTTCCGCTCCACCATCGGCTCGCCGGACAACGTGCACAAGAAGGGCTACGGCATCATGACCGCCGGCTGGGGCGCGGACTTCCCGACCGGTACCGGCTTCCTCCAGGTCCTGGTGGACGGCCGGCTGATCCAGCCCAGCGGTAACAACAACTACGCCGAGCTCAACGACCCGGAGATCAACGGCCTGATCGACCAGGCCACCGCCGAGTCGGACCCGGCCAAGGCCGCCGAGCTCTGGAAGCAGATCAACGCCAAGGTGATGGACACCGCCACCCAGCTCCCGTTCGTGTACGACAAGGCGCTCAACTACCGCAACCCGCGGCTGACCAACGTCTACGTCTACTCGTACTTCGGCGAGTGGGACTTCGGGTCGCTGGGCGTCAGCGACGGCAAGTGACCCGACCCGACAACCCCTGCGAGTAGCGGAAGGCAGGTGAAGGTCGCTGCGTCGGCCGGCGTCGCGGAGATCCCGTGGCGCCGGCCGACGGCCGGCCGATGGACGTGACCAACTACATCCTCCGCCGCGTGCTGACGTCCGCCGTACTGATGATCATCATCTCGATGGTCACCTTCGGCGTCTTCTTCATGGTGCCCAAGCTGGCCGGTACCAACCCGGCCGAGCTGTACGTCGGCAAGCAGGCGACCCCGGCGGACGTGGCGGCGACCGCGCGCAAGCTCGGCCTCGACCAGCCGGTGACCGTGCAGTACGCGCGGTTCGCCAAGGGGCTGGTGGCGGGCCGGGACTTCGACGACGGCCCGAACAAGACCCACTGCGACGCCCCCTGCTTCGGCTACTCGTTCCGCAACGACCGTCCGGTGTGGCCGCTGCTGCTGGACCGGCTGCCGGTGACGATCTCCCTCGCCATCGGGGCGGCCATCATCTGGCTGATAGGTGGCGTGCTCGCCGGCGTCATCTCGGCGCTGCGCCGCGGTGGCGCCCTGGACCGGACGGTGATGGTGCTGGCGCTCGCCGGCGTGTCCCTGCCGATCTACTTCACCGGCCTGCTCGCCCAGCTGGTCTTCGTGCACACGCTGCACTGGTTGCCCGGCGGCGAGTACGTCAACTTCGCCGACGACCCGGCAGGGTGGGCCGGCAAGCTGTTCCTCGGCTGGGTGACCCTGGCCCTGCTCTACGCCGCCACCTACGCCCGACTGACCAGGGCGCAGATGCTGGAGACCGTCGGCGAGGACTACATCCGCACCGCGCGGGCGAAGGGGCTGCGCGAGCGGACCGTCATCGCCAAGCACGCGATGCGGTCGGTGCTCACCCCGATCGTCACCATCTTCGGGCTGGACATCGGTTCGCTGCTCGGCGGCGCGATCCTCACCGAGTCGGTGTTCGGCCTGCCCGGCATCGGGCGGCTCTCCATCGACGCGGTGAACACCAAGGACCTGCCGGTGGTCCTCGGCGTCACACTGTTCGGCGCGCTCTTCATCGTGCTGGCCAACTTCATCGTCGACCTTCTGTACGCCGTGATCGACCCGAGGGTACGGCTGGGATGAAAGGGACGGACATGTCCTCGACGAACCCCCTCACCACGACGGAACCGGTACCGGGTCCCCGCCGCGGTCCGGACCCGGCGGCGTTCCTCGACGTACGGGATCTGCGCATCCACTTCCCCACCGACGACGGCCTGGTCAAGGCGGTCGACGGCATCTCGTTCACCCTGGAGCGGGGACGCACGCTCGGCATCGTCGGCGAGTCCGGCTCCGGCAAGAGCGTGACCAGCCTCGGTATCCTCGGCCTGCACCGGCGCGAGCACGCGCGGGTCAGCGGTGAGGTCTGGCTCGACGGTGAGGAGCTGATCTCCGCCTCGCCGGAGCGGGTACGCCAGCTGCGTGGCCAGCGGATGGCGATGATCTTCCAGGATCCGCTGACCGCCATGCACCCCTACTTCACCGTCGGGGCACAGATCGTCGAGGCGTACCGGGTGCACCATCGGGTCTCCAAGGCGGTGGCCCGCAAGCGGGCCGTGGACCTGCTCGGCCGGGTGGGCATCCCGCAGCCGGCCAAGCGGGTCGACGACTACCCGCACCAGTTCTCCGGCGGCATGCGCCAGCGGGCGATGATCGCGATGGCGCTGGTGAACAATCCGGACCTGCTCATCGCGGACGAGCCGACCACCGCACTGGACGTCACCGTGCAGGCGCAGATCCTCGACCTGATCCGGGACCTTCAGGAGGAGTTCGGTTCGGCGGTGCTGATGATCACCCACGACCTGGGGGTGGTCGCCGAGCTGGCCGACGACATCCTGGTGATGTACGGCGGCCGCTGCGTCGAGGAGGGTTCGGCGCAGACGCTCTTCCGCCGGCCGGAGCACCCGTACACCTGGGGGCTGCTCGGCTCGATGCCGCGGGTGGACCGGGAGACCCGGGACCGGCTCATCCCGATCAAGGGCACTCCGCCCAGCCTGATCAACCTCCCCTCCGGCTGCGCGTTCCACCCGCGCTGCCCCTACCAGGGACGCGACGGGATTCCGTGCCGCACCGAGGTGCCCAGCCTCGCCCAGGGCAGCGACCACGGGGTGGCCTGCCACATCGCGCCGGCCGAGCGCCGACGGATCTTCGCCGAGGACATCGCCCCGGCGCTGTAGACCGGGCCCGCCGTACGAAGGAGCAACTGTGTCGACGACCACCTCGACCGAACGCACCGCCGCCCGCCCGGCGACGGACGACCTGCTGCAGGTGACCGGGTTGGAGAAGCACTTCCCGATCACCCGCGGCGCGTTCATCCGCCGTACCGTGGGCGCCGTCCGGGCGGTGGACGGCATCGACTTCACCGTGCGTTCCGGCGAGACCCTCGGCCTGGTCGGCGAGTCCGGCTGCGGCAAGTCGACCACCGGGCGACTGATCAGCCGGCTGCTCGAGCCGACCGGCGGGAAGATCGTCTTCGAGGGGCGGGACATCACCCATCTCTCCAGCCGGGAGATGCGCCCGCTGCGCCGCGAGGTGCAGATGATCTTCCAGGACCCGTACTCGTCGTTGAATCCCCGGCACACCGTCGGCACGATCGTCGGCGCGCCCTTCCGGGTGCAGGACATCCCGACCCCGCAGGGCGTCAAGCGCGCCGTGCAGGACCTGCTCGCCTTGGTCGGGCTCAACCCCGAGCACTACAACCGCTACCCGCACGAGTTCTCCGGCGGGCAGCGCCAGCGGATCGGCATCGCCCGGGCGCTGGCGCTGCGGCCGAAGCTGATCGTCGCCGACGAGCCGGTCTCCGCGCTGGACGTCTCCATCCAGGCGCAGGTGGTCAACCTCCTCGACGACCTGCAGCGGGAGCTCAACCTGACCTACCTGTTCATCGCGCACGACCTGTCGGTGGTCAAACACATCTCCGACCGGGTGGCCGTGATGTACCTCGGCAAGATCGTCGAGGTGGCGCCGCGGGACGCGCTCTACGCGGCGCCGATGCACCCGTACACCCTCGCGTTGCTCTCGGCCGTGCCGGTGCCGGACCCGGACCGGCGCGACCGCGCCCAGCGCGAACGGATCCTGCTCACCGGCGACGTGCCGAGCCCGATCGACCCGCCGTCCGGCTGCCGGTTCCGCACCCGGTGCTGGAAGGCCCGGGAGCTCTGCGAGCGCGAGGTGCCGCCGCTGCGCGAGCTGGCCACCGGCCACGTGGTGGCCTGCCACTTCCCCGTCGAGGAGGTCGAGCGCACCCCGGGGGGACGGGCCGCCGCACAGCAGGCCGCGGCGAGCGTCCCGCCGG
>NZ_QGGF01000138.1 GCF_003857015.1 Micromonospora globispora
GTGACCGACGCCGCCGCGCAGTGGCTGCGGATCGCGGCGCTCGGCGCGCCCGGCCTGCTCCTGGCCGCCGCCGGCAACGGCTGGCTGCGCGGCATCCAGGACACCCGCCGGCCACTGCTCTTCGTGCTCGCCCCCAACCTGCTCTCCGCGCTGCTCTGCCCGCTGCTGGTCTATCCGGTGGGGCTGGGCCTGGCCGGCTCGGCGGTGGCGAACGTGGTCGCGCAGACCCTCTCCGGCGGTCTCTTCGCGGCGGCGCTGGTCCGCGAACGGGTCTCCCTGCGGCCCCGGCCCCGACTGATCCGACAGCAGCTCGTGCTCAGCCGGGACCTGCTGATCCGGGGCGTCGCCTTCCAGGCGAGCTTCCTCTCCGCGACCGCGGTGGCCGCCCGCTTCGGTGCCGCCGCGGTCGGCGCCCACCAGATCGCCGTCCAGCTCTGGTTCTTCACCGCGCTGGTGCTGGACGCGCTCGCGATCGCGGCCCAGGCGCTGATCGGTGCGGCGCTCGGCGCGGGCGACGCCCCCGGTGCCCGCGCCCTCGCACGCCGGATCGCGCTGCTCGGCGGCGCCTGCGGCGTCGCCTTCGCGGTGCTCATCGCCGCCGGCGCGGGTGTGGTCCCGTCCTGGTTCAGCTCCGATCCACAGGTACGCGAGCAGGCCATGGTGGCCTGGCCCTGGTTCGTCGCGCTGCAGCCGATCGGCGGCGTGGTCTTCGCCCTCGACGGCGTGCTGATCGGCGCCGGGGACGTCCGCTATCTGCGCAACCTCACCATCGTGGCGGCGCTGGGCGGGTTCCTGCCGGCGATCTGGCTCGCCTACGGGCTGGATCTCGGGCTGGGCGGGATCTGGGCCGGGCTGACGCTCTTCGTGGTGCTCCGGCTGGCCGCCCTGCTGCTGCGACTGCGCTCCGGCGGCTGGGCGGTGGTCGGCGCGGTCCGCTGAGCGGAAGCGGCCCGGGCCGCCCCTTCGTGGCGGCCCGTCAGCACTCCTCGCCGTCGCCCGGCCGCCAGCTGTCGTCGTAGATGTCGCCCTCCGGTGCCGGGGCCGTCCGGCGCTCCAGCGGCCGGTCGAACTCCAGCGCCAGCAAGCCCTTCTCCATAGCCTCACACGTGGCGTTGAGGATGGTCACGTCCGCCGAGTCGATCCACAGCCCGCGCGAGCCGGCCCGCACGTCGTCGGGATGCGGCAGGTGCCAGACCACCTGATCGCGCAGGGTGACCAGCTCCGCCCCGGGCGGGTACGCCTGCGCCTGAAAGAGGTCGAACGAGTAGACCCAGATGAAGCGGGTGGTCACGGCCAGCACCCGGATGCCGTCCCGGTCGGTGGTCGAGGCGTACTCGATCGTGCCGCGCACCCGAATGCCGTCCCGCGGCTCCCACGGGGTCCGGTCGTCGCGGGTCATCCGCGTGGCGTACCCCAGGTTCCGCCCCTGTGCCAGGTCGTCCCGCACGCTCGCCCTCGCGTCCGGAGCGAGCCGGGCGAGGAACGGATCCGGGTCGTCGAGGAGCATGGGCGTGCCGAGCCGGCCCTCGATCAGCGTCGCCCGCACCTTCGCGAGCCCGTCGGCCACCTGCTTTGCGGTGAACGGACCGGTCGCCCGGGCGGCCGGCAGCGTGATCCCCGCCTCGCCCTCGGCGAACTGCTCAGCCGGCGTGCCCACGAACACGCCCAGGGTGTTGCCGTCCGCGTCGAGGGGGCGGGGCGCAGTGGTCGGGCCACCCCGTACCGGCAGCACGACCTCGCCGTGGTTGACCTTGTCCGCGAAGCGGTAGCCGGTCGTCCCGAGGAAGCCGAGGAACCCGACGACCAGCAGCGCTGCGATGCCGCCCAGCAGCTTGCCGTTGTGCCGCTCCCAGGTCAGGCGGAGCCGTTCGGCGCGGGTCAGCTCGTGCTCCTGGACGGGCTGGCGCATCCAGTCGGGGACGCGCACCGGCTCGTCGGCGGGGGCGAAGAGGTCGTCGAGCCGGCGTGCGGGTCGAGGCGTGGGCTGTTCGTCGGTCATTCCGGTTCCAGAGTGGGGGCGGACGGGGCGGATGATCTTTGCACGGCCCGGGTCGCGCTGCTGTCCCGTCCGGCCGGTCGGATCCCCGCCCGCCCGGCCCGTCATCCCCCGGCGGGTCGGTCGCGCAGCCCGCAGGTGTCCGGGACGTCCAGGGTGTGGTCGGGGTCGTACAGCGAGTCGGGGTCAGGGGCAGGAGTGGCGAGCGGCGTCTGGTTGCTCCACTCGCCGACGTCGAGCAGCCCCTTGTCGAAGGCGGCGCAGTTGACGTTCGCGCCGTACGCGCGCATGTCGCCGAACCAGAGGCCGCTGGCGCTGGACCGGACGTCGGCCGGGTGCGGCACCCGCCAGACGAGAGTGTCGTGCACGACCGCCACCCCGTCGCCGGGCGCCACCCCGGGCCCGTGGAAGGCGTACGCCCAGACGAAGTTGGTGGTCACCTCCAGCACCCGGACGCCGGTGTCGTCGCGGACCGTCCGGTAGGTGATCCGGCCCTTCACTCGAGGCTGGTCGGGCAGCAGCCGGGCCCCCGGCGCGAGCCGGGTGGCGAAGTGCGCGAACGCGCCAGTGCGGAAGTCGTCGCGGATGGCGGGCCGGTGATCCGGGGCGAACTGCCGGATCAGCCGCTCCGGGTCCTTCGCCGTCATGAACGCGCGGTCCAGCCGGGCGGTGACCAGGGCGGTACGGATCTTCGTGAGCGCGGCCGACACCTGCTTCGTGGTGAAGTCGCCGGTCGCCTTCGCCGGCGGCAGCGTGATCCCGGCCGCCCCTTCCGGGAACGCGGCTGCGGGGGTGCCGTCGAACGGACCGGCGGTCGGGCGCGGCGAGGCCGTCGTGGTCGCCTGTATCCCGGCCGGCGGGCTCACCGTCGGGTACGCCCTGGCGGGCTCGGCCGGACGTCGGGCGTACCGGTATCCGGCCGGGCCGAGATACCCCAGCAGCGCGAGCACCAGCAGGGCGGCGACGCCGGCGAGCAGCTTCCGGGCGTGCCGGCCGAACCAGATCCGGAGCCGTACGGCGCGTCCGACCCGGATCTCCCGCTCGAGCTGGCGCACCCAGTCGGGGAACTCGTCCGGGCCGCCGGGGGAGGGGCGGTCGAGCCGCGGTGGCTCCGGGGTGAGGTCGTCACTGTTCATCGTGCGGTTCCCAGGGCAGGAGTGGCGAGGGGCGGATGATCTTCACACCTCGCCCGCGCGCCGCGGTATCCCCCGGAGGGGCGATCACCGTGGTCTGGCAGGCTTGGCGGGCGTGAGCACAGACGGTCTGATCGTGGTCGACAAGCCCGGCGGCATGACGTCGCACGACGTGGTGGCGCGGATCCGGCGGTTGGCGCGTACCCGCCGGGTGGGGCACGGCGGCACGCTCGACCCGATGGCCACCGGGGTGCTGGTGATCGGGGTGGGCCGGGCGACCCGGCTGCTCACCTACGTGATCGGCGCCGGCAAGAGCTACGCCGCGACGATCCGGCTCGGTCAGGCCACCGTCACCGACGACGCCGAGGGTGACGTGATCGCCACGACGCCGGCCGGCGCGGTGAGCGATGAGGCGGTCCGGGCGGCGCTGACCGCGCTGACTGGCGAGGTCGACCAGGTGCCCAGCGCGGTCAGCGCCATCAAGATCAACGGTCAGCGGGCGTACAAGCGGGTGCGCGAGGGGGAGAGCGTCGAGCTGCCGGCCCGCCGGGTCACCATCTCCCGGCTCGACGTCCTGGCCATCCGCCGGGACCAGCCGGACGTGGTGGACGTGGACGTGGACGTGACCTGCTCGTCCGGCACGTACATCCGGGCCATCGCCCGCGACGCGGGGCTGGCGCTCGGCGTGGGCGGCCACCTGACCGCGCTGCGGCGCACCGCGGTGGGCGGATTCACCCTGGCCGAGGCGGCCACCCTCGACGAGCTGGAACAGTGCGCGCCCGAGGTGGTGAACCTGCCGCTCGACGCGGCCGCCGACCGGTTCTTCCCGCGCCGGGACGCCAGCGCGGACGAGGCCCGGGTCCTCTCCCACGGCGGCCCGCTGGACCCGGCCGGCATCCCCGGCCCGTACGCCGTCTTCGGTCCCGGTGGTGGCCTGATCGCTATCGTCAGCGAGCGGGACGGTCGGGCCCGCGCGGAGATCGTGCTCGCCCCGGCCTGACGGCCGGGCAACTCGTCCGGCGGTCGCGGCGCCGGGGTGGTCGGCCCGCCGTCCGGCGGGGCCGATGGGTAGCAGGGGAGGAGCGGCATGCAGCGGTGGCGGGGGTACGAGGCGGCGCCCGGTGGCTGGGGGCGGTCGGTCGTCACCATCGGCGTCTTCGACGGGGTGCACAAGGGGCACCAGGCGACCATCGGCCACGCCGTGGCCCGCGCCCGCGAGCTGGGCGTCAAGTCGGTGGTGGTGACCTTCGACCCGCACCCGGCGGAGGTGGTCCGCCCCGGCTCGCATCCCGCCGTGCTGACCGAGCCGGCCCGCAAGGCGGAGCTGATCGAGGCGCTCGGCGTCGACGTGCTCTGCGTGGTTCCGTTCACCTCCGAGTTCTCCCGGCTGCCAGCCGAGGCGTTCGTGCACGACATCCTGGTCGAGCACCTGCACGCCGCGCTGGTGGTGGTCGGCGACAACTTCCGTTTCGGGCACAGAGCGGCCGGTGACGTGGCCCTGCTGGAGCGGCTCGGCCGGACCTTCGGCTTCGGGGTGGAGGCCGGCCCGCTGGTCGCGGAGGCCGGGACGGTCTTCTCCTCGACGTACATCCGCTCGTGCGTCGACGCGGGCGACGTGGCCGCGGCGGCCGCCGCGCTGGGCCGCCCGCACCGGGTGGAGGGCGTGGTGGTCCGCGGCGACCAGCGCGGCCGTGAGCTGGGTTACCCCACCGCCAACCTGCTCTGCCACCGGTACGCGGCGATCCCCGCCGACGGGGTGTACGCCGCCCGGCTGGTCCGCCGTGGCCACCGGGAGCCGCTGGCCGCGGCGGTGTCGATCGGCACCAACCCGACCTTCTCCGGCCGGGAGCGCCGGGTGGAGGCGTACGCGCTGGACTTCACCGGCGACCTGTACGGCGAGCGGCTGGCCCTGGACTTCGTGGCGCACCTGCGCGAGCAGCGCCGGTACGACTCGATCGAGCCGCTGATCGCCCAGATCGCCGAGGACGTGGAGCGTACCCGCCGCGCCCTCGGTTGAGCGCGAAACGGCCCGCCTCTCGGCCCTTCGCCGGGCGGTTCCGTCGCGGGCTGGTAGTCTGGCGGGGACGTCGACTGACCGACGTGGGGCCTCGCGTGCCTGCACGACGCCGCGGGTGCGAGGTTCGTCCGTCTCCGGTCCCAGGACCCCGACGACGGACATCAGTGATCAACCCATCGAAACAGGGAGAACATGGCGCTCGACCAGGAAGCCAAGGCCAAGATCCGCGCGGAGTACGCGACCGCCGAGGGCGACACCGGTTCGCCGGAGGTGCAGGTCGCGGTCCTCACCAAGCGGATCGCCGAGCTCACCGAGCACCTGAAGGTGCACAAGCACGACCACCACAGCCGCCGTGGGCTGCTGCTGCTGGTCGGCCGTCGCCGTCGGCTGCTCAACTACGTCCAGAAGAAGGACATCAACCGCTACCGGTCGCTCATCGAGCGGCTCGGCCTGCGCCGATGACGTGACGGGGGAGTGGCCACTCGGCCGCTCCCCCGTTCCGGTACCACAGAAGAACAGGGCCGCGCGACCACCTGAGAGGGAGCCGGTCAGCGTACCGGTCTCCGGTAGTGGCCCCCGGGAATCCCGGCATCATGCCGGCCACCCGGGCGCTTCGATCGAAGACCGGCCGTCTGAGCAGCTCCCGTGTCGTGGGCCCACGACGCGAAGGAGCACGACAGCACATGACCGAGACCAACCTCGGCACCGAATCCCGCACCGCGGTGATCGACAACGGGTCCTTCGGCACCCGCGAGATCACCTTCTCCACCGGCCGGCTGGCCCGCCAGGCCGCCGGCTCCGTCATCGCCCAGCTGGGCGAGACGGTCGTCCTCTCCGCCACCACCGCCGGCAAGCAGCCGAAGGAGCAGTTCGACTTCTTCCCGCTGACCGTCGACGTCGAGGAGCGGATGTACGCCGCGGGCCGGATCCCCGGTTCGTTCTTCCGCCGCGAGGGTCGCCCCAGCGAGGACGCGATCCTCACCTGCCGGCTGATCGACCGGCCGCTGCGCCCGTCGTTCGTCAAGGGCCTGCGCAACGAGGTCCAGGTCGTCGAGACCGTCCTCGCGCTCGACCCGCAGCACCCGTACGACGTCGTGGCGATCAACGCCGCCTCGATGTCGACCAAGCTCTCCGGCCTGCCGTTCTCCGGCCCGATCGGCGCGACCCGGGTCGCGCACATCGACGGCCAGTGGGTCGCCTTCCCGACCCTGGAGGAGCTGGCCCGGGCCACCTTCGACATGGTCGTGGCCGGCCGGGCGCTGGCCGACGGCGACGTCGCGATCATGATGGTCGAGGCCGAGGCGACGCCGAACGCCGTGGCCCTGATCGCGGGCGGCGCCACCGCCCCGACCGAGGAGATCGTGGCCAGCGGCCTGGAGGCCGCGAAGCCGGCGATCCGCGAGCTGTGCCGCGCGCAGAGCGAACTGGCCGAGGTGGCCGCCAAGCCGGTCGCCGAGTTCCCGGTCTTCCTGGACTACCAGAACGACGCGTACGACGCGGTGGCCGACCTGGCCCGCGCCGAGGTCGCCGAGGCCCTCAAGATCGCCGGTAAGCATGACCGCGAGGAGGCCCTGGACCGGGTCAAGGCCAAGGTCGCCGAGGAGCTCGGCCCGCGCTTCGAGGGCCGGGAGAAGGAGCTCAGCGCCGCCTTCCGGTCGCTGACCAAGTCGGAGGTCCGCAACCGGGTGCTGCGCGAGCAGGTCCGGATCGACGGCCGCGGCCCGCGCGACATCCGTCCGCTGACCGCCGAGGTCGGCGTGCTGCCGCGGGTGCACGGCTCGGCGCTGTTCGAGCGGGGCGAGACCCAGATCCTGGGCGTCACCACGCTCAACATGCTGCGCATGGAGCAGATGGTGGACACCCTGTCCCCGGAGAACCGCAAGCGCTACATGCACAACTACAACTTCCCGCCGTACTCCACCGGTGAGACCGGTCGGGTCGGTTCGCCGAAGCGGCGCGAGATCGGCCACGGCGCTCTCGCGGAGCGGGCGCTGATCCCGGTGCTGCCGTCGCGCGAGGAGTTCCCGTACGCCATCCGGCAGGTCTCCGAGGCGCTCGGCTCCAACGGCTCCACCTCGATGGGTTCGGTCTGCGCCTCGACGCTGGGCCTGCTCTCCGCCGGTGTGCCGCTGAAGGCACCGGTGGCCGGCATCGCCATGGGTCTCATCTCGGACGAGGTCGAGGGCAAGACCGAGTACGTGACGCTGACCGACATCCTCGGCGCCGAGGACGCGTTCGGCGACATGGACTTCAAGGTCGCCGGCACCCGGGACTTCGTCACCGCGCTGCAGCTCGACACCAAGCTCAACGGCATCCCGTCGGACGTGCTGGCCGCCGCGCTGCAGCAGGCTAACGAGGCCCGGCAGACCATCCTCGACGTGATGCAGGCGGCGATCGAGGCTCCGGCCGAGATGAGCGACTACGCGCCGCGGGTCACCACCGTCAAGATCCCGGTCGACAAGATCGGCATGGTGATCGGCCCCAAGGGCCAGACCATCAACGCCATCCAGGACGAGACCGGCGCCGAGATCTCCATCGAGGACGACGGCACCATCTACGTCGGCGCGACCAACGGGCCGTCGGCCCAGGCCGCGGTCGAGCGGATCAACGCGATCGCCAACCCGACCCTGCCGAAGGTCGGCGACCGGTTCCTCGGCACGGTGGTGAAGACCGCCGCGTTCGGCGCTTTCATCTCGCTGCTGCCGGGCCGGGACGGCCTGCTGCACATCTCCAAGGTGGGCGACGGCAAGCGGGTCGAGAAGGTCGAGGACTACCTCAACGTCGGCGACAAGGTCGAGGTGGAGATCGCGGACATCGACGCCCGCGGCAAGATCTACCTGGACAAGGTCCGCCCGGAGGGCGCCGAGGCGCCGGCCGCCGGCGAGGCCGGTGCCGAGCGTCCGGCCGGCCGGGCCGGGGGCGACCCGC
>NZ_QGGF01000453.1 GCF_003857015.1 Micromonospora globispora
GTGAACCCCAACCGCTGGGCCGCCTTGATCACGCGCAGCACGGTGACCGCCTCCGCTGGATAGAGCCGGTGCCCGCCCAGGCTCCGGTCCGGCGGCGGCAGGAGACCGCGCCGCTCGTAATAGCGCAGGGTCTGCGGGTGTACCCCGGCCGCGGCGGCCAGCGCGCCGCTGCGCAACCGGCTCACCGCTCCGTCCCCCGACCTCGCCCACGGTCGGCGAGCCCGTCCAGGATCTCCTCCTGGCCCACCGGCACGCGGACCTCCACCGCGACGGCGTCAGGCGTGGCGGAGACGTCGAAGGTGAAAAAGGAACAGCAGGCGGACTCGCGGGCGACCAGGTCGCGGACCACCGCCTCGGTGCCGGCTGCCAACTCCCAGCGCATTGCCGTCGGCGACAGCCGCCGCTGACTGCGCAACGCCGTCGCGAACAACTCGTCGAACTCGGCCACCCGCAGCGGCCGTAGCGCGGTGGGCAGGGTGCACGCCTCGGGCACCCATCCCTCGTCAATAGGGCTCATGGCTCGACGGTAAGCCCGTACCCGGGTACCGGATGCAAGCCCCGAGCGCAGCCGCCCCTGATCAGGACCGCAGATGGACGGTGGCGGGCTCCCGAGCGCCCGGGAGCCCGCCAGCGTACGGGTCACTTCCGGAACGACGCCCGCACGTCCTGGCCGGGTTGCCGCCCGCCGGTCTGCCGGGCCCGCGCCGTGCTCTGCTGGCTGGCGCCCTCCGCCCGCATCCGCTCGTTGTCAGTGACGTCGCCCATCCGCTCCTTGGCGGCGCCGGTCAGCTCCTGGGCCTTGTTCTTCGCCTTCTCGGTGAAGCTCATCGGACTCCCCTTCGCTGCCGTGCTGCTCCGGGCCGTTCGGCCCGCTCCCCCGGTGCCTCCCCGGCCAACTGCCGGTGAAACGCCGGCCTGTCGGCGGGGCCGCGGACACCATCGCTGCGCCGTCCTAGGACACTAGGTGAACGGGGAAACGTCCGGCCTGGTTAACTGGACGAATGGGAGAGATCCTGCTGATCCGCCACGGCGAGACCACCTGGAGTGCCAGCCACCGGCACACCTCGTACACCGATCTGGAGCTCACCCCCGACGGCGAGCGGCAGGCCAAGGCGCTCGGTGTGATGCTCGCCGGCCGGCGGTTCGTCCGGGTGCTCTCCAGCCCGCGGCAGCGGGCGCTGCGCACCGCCCACCTGGCCGGCCTGCACGTCGACGCCGCCGACCCCGACCTGGCCGAGTGGAACTACGGCGAGTACGAGGGAATCACCACCGCCGACATCCACGAGGACCATCCGCACTGGAATCTCTGGACCGACGGCTCCCCCGGCGGTGAGTTACCGGCGCAGGTCGGCGAGCGGCTCGACCGGGTGCTCGCCCGGGTCGCTCCCCTGCTCGACCGGGGCAACGTCGCGGTGGTCGGCCACGGGCACAGCCTGCGGGTGCTCGGCGCCCGCTGGATCGGCCTGCCCCCGTCCGCCGGTGGCCTGCTGCGGCTGGACACCACCACCGTCAGCGTGCTCGGTCACGAGCACGGACGGCGGGTCATCCAACGTTGGAACCAGCCGGCTCCGCCGCCGCCCGCGAGCGCCCCCGACCGGGCAGCTCGGCACTGATCCGGGGCGGTGTGGCCGCGTCACAAACGATCGGCGCCGGTTCAGCGGCGCTGAAACCGGAGCCGATCACGGCGAGGCCGCTCGCAGGATCAGAGGTAGCGCGAGGCCTCGTCGAGGAA
The DNA here is from genome assembly GCF_003857015.1 of Micromonospora globispora. Classification (GTDB taxonomy): domain Bacteria; phylum Actinomycetota; class Actinomycetes; order Mycobacteriales; family Micromonosporaceae; genus Micromonospora; species Micromonospora globispora. The sequence goes on from NZ_QGGF01000453.1 coordinate 1,733, forward strand.
GCGCTGCGCGTAGCGGTCCGCCGGAATGTCCCCAAGGTAGTACTTCTTGAGTTCCCGGCGCGTAGCGGCGAGGGGGTCGCTGCCGAGGAGGTCGTCGAGGGCGGCGTCGAGTCCCTGCAGCCGGCCGCCGTACGCATCGATCACGTAGCCCGCCCGCGCAATCGGGAACGCCTCCGGGAACTGGTCCGCCGGCACCGAGACGGCAACCATCACGAAGGGCTTCTCCGAGTACAGGTACTCCGCCACCACGCTTGATACATCCGACACCATCGCGTCCGACGCGTTGAAGCAGTCTGCGACCGTCATCGCCACCTCAGCCTCGGCTCCGAGGACGTGTGGCCGTCCGCTCGCCCGGCGGTCGCCAGCCAGCAGCGTCCGGATGCGCTCACACTCGCGGGTCAACTCGGCGGACCGCCGGCTGTATGGATGCGGTCGGAAGACCACGCTGCACCCTCGAGCGACGAGCGCCTTGACGATGTCGTAGCCGACGAGCAGCGACGAATAGTTGGAGTCGGCATAGAAGCCGGCCCACGTCGGCGCGTACAGGACTCGAGGGTTGGCGACCGAGGCGATCGGCCCGGTGGCGATGGCGACGTTCTCCACCTGAGGCCGCCCGACGATGGTGAACATCTCTGCGGGCATGCTTACGCCGTTGGCCGCGAACCGGTCGATCGCGGCCTGGCCGGCGACGAAGTTCTTGTCGTAGACCCGGAAGACCGGGTTATGACTCGGCACCTTGTCGCTGTCGCCGTGGTTCAACTGGATGTGCGTCAGGTTTGTATACCGGACAACGTGGTTGTTCATCGTCGCGGTATTGACGTAGAAGGCTGCCCGTAGCGACGGGGAGATGACATCGTCAAGCTGGTTCAGCCCCATCCGCAGTACCACCGGGGCCTTCGTGAGACCCACCACCTCATGGAAGGTGGTTTGGCTGCGAACCAGAACAAAGAACTTCTTGCCGAGGCGTTCCAGGTAGGGCAACCACATCGCGAGCTGGTAGGCGGTGCCGGCGGGTGCGTCCCAGTGCACGAGAAAGACCGGCTCGTAGGCGGTCAGCGCGGCATGCAGTTTCGTCTCACTGCTGCGCCGCGCCCGCACCCGCGTCAGGGCCTGCAACCCGGTGAACAGGGCCAACCCGAGCGTCGCGCTGGCTGCCGCCAGCGCGATCACCCCAGAGATGTTGGTGAACGCGCAGACCAGTACCACGAGAACCGCACCACCGTTGACCAGCGCGACGCGGCTCGTGTTGGGCCTACGGTCAGGCCGTGAGCCGCTTCCGGACAGGTTGGCCGAGACGGGGTAGACAGCATCGGACACGGCCGCCAACAGCGGCTCGCTGAGAACCGCCAGGGCTGCGACGGCGACACCACCGGCCAAGGCGGGATCAAGACTGCCGTGTACTGCGCCGAGCACGTACGCGCAGGCGAGCAGGAGGATGCGCGCCACAACGGACGTTTCGGCGGACACCGAACCGCCACGCCACGTCCAGGCCAGCAGACCGAGCGCGAGAGCGGCCGGGAGAAGCGCCCAGAGGCGGGAGTTTCCCACCGCCGCCAGCAGCAGAGCGGCAAGGGCCATCACCTCGGCCCCCGAGGCGGGCAGTCGCGCCCCCGCGGCCGACGTCCGCGCCTCCGCCAGCCATCCGGCGAACCGGGACCGCACCCATCGGTACATCTCATCCTCCCGTTGACGACATGCAGAGCGATTCGCGGGCCGAGGCACGGACAGAACCCGCCACAGGCCCGACGTCCGCTCATGGTCCGGATTCCACGTCCGCACAATCAGGGTTGGATCCTAGATCCGCTCCGGGGCGGTCGGCCGCCCCGTGGGTGGCCCGTTCGTCGACTTTTTCGGCCCGTTTGGCGCGATCTTGTCCGCCTGCCGGGAGCGCTCACCGATGACCACATGCGACTGAGCCAGCCGTCCCCGGCCGGCGACGGCGGCGATCATCGCTCGCTGAGCGGGGTCAACCCGCCTGCGAACCCCTTGACTCAGCTGGGATGCCACGGAGCCGGTGCTGATTCACGGGCTCCGGGCTGACCTTCGGCGGTCGGTTCTCGTACGGCGTGGAGAGGACCACCGTCGTGCGGGTGGTGACGTTGGCGGCGGTACGGATCTCCTGCAGCACCCGCTCCAGGTCCGCCGGGCCGGCCACCCGGACCAGCAGAAGATAGAAGTCCTCCCCCGCCACCGAGTAGCACGAGTCGATCTCGGGCAGGTGGGCCAGCCGCTCCGGCGCGTCGTCGGGCTGCGACGGGTCGAACGGGCGGATCGCCACGAACGCGGTCAGCGGCAGGTCGAGGGCCTCGAACGAGACCCGCGCGGCGTACCCCTTGATGACGCCGCGCTGCTCCAGCCGGCGGACCCGCTGGTGCACGGCGGACACCGACAGACCCACCTTCTCGGCGAGGTCCGTGTACGACAGCCGACCGTCGCCGGTCAACGCGGCGACGATGGCACGGTCGATCTCCTCCACGGGCTGCAACCTACCCGCAAACGCGGGTCGCTGCCTCCCCGGGCCACCCTGCGTGACGCTCAGCGGGCCGTCCGGTCGCGCACCGCGTCCGCGGCGTAGTTGAGCACCTCGGCCATGTCGTCCTCGTCGAGGAACGGCAGGTCGGTGAGGATATCGGTCACCGTCATCCCCTCGGCCATCATCGCCAGCAGCGTGGCGACAGGGATGCGCGACTGCCGCACGCAGGGCGCACCCCCCATGACGTCGGGGTCGACGGTGATCCGCGGGAAGGCCATCGCCCCAGGCTAGTGACCCTCGGCGTAATTTTCGCCCGGGCGATGTCGAGTCGGGCCACCGCCCGAACGTCAGCTAGTCGAGTGGGTGGCACCCGGCCGCCCGGACCGAACGAGGAGAGACACGTGCGCTACACGATGGTGATCTGGGGCGACGACTCGACCGGAAAGGACCCGGCACTGATCGACGAGGTCGACGCCTGGTGGCAGAAGTGGCACGCCGCGGGCAAGGTCGTCCGGGGCGGCGCCAAGCTCGACTCCCCGCACGTCGCGAGAACCGTCAGCCGGGGCGCGGACGGCCAGCCGGTGGTGACCGACGGCCCGTACCTTGAACTGAAGGAGATCATCGGCGGGTACATCCACCTCGAGGCCGACGATTTCGACGAAACGGTCGCGGTTGCGGCCACCTGGCCGGCCATCGCCGCCGGCTACACCGTCGAGGTGCGTCCGATCGTGGGCTAGGCGACGAGGCGGCGGGCGAGCAGCTCGCGTTCGGCCGGGTTGGTGGCCAGCGCGAGCGCCCGCCGGGTCGCCTCGACCGCCTCGCCGTCGCGCCCGAGCGCCCGCAGCAGCTCCGCCCGGGTGGCATGCCAGAGCCGGTAGCCGGTCAGCCGGTCGGCGAGATCGTCGACCTCGGCGAGGGCGACCGCCGGCCCGTGGGTGTAGCGGCTCACGACGGCGCGGCCGAGTCGTACCACGGGGGTCGGCTGCAGCTCGGCCAGCCGGTCGTAGAGGGACCGCACCGCCACCCAGTCGGTCCGGTCGTACGACGGGGCCACGGCGTGCTGCGCGGCGATGGCCGCCTGCAGCTGGTACGGGCCCGGCGGGCCCAGGCGGGCGGCGCGACGCAGGCGGGCCACCGCGGCGGCGATGAGGGCCGTGTCCCAGCGACCGCGGTCCTGCTCCTCGAGCAGGACGATCCGGCCCGCGGCATCGAACCGGGCCCCGGCGCGGGCCTCGTGCAGCTCCAGCAACGCGGCCAGGCCGGCCGCCTCCGGCTCGGTCGGCATCAGGTCGGCGAGCTGGCGGGCCAGGTCGAGCCCCTCCCGGGCCAGCTCCCGCCGCTGCGGCGCCTCCGTCGACGAGGCGAGGTAGCCCTCGTTGAAGACCAGGTACACCACCGTGAGGACGGACGGCAGGCGCCGGCCGTACTCCTCCGGCGGCGGCAGGTCGAAGCGGACGTCGCGCTCGCGCAGCTGCCGCTTCGCCCGGACCAGGCGCTGGGCCATCGTCGCGGTGGGGACCAGGTACGCGGCGGCGATCTGCTCGGCCGACAGGCCGCTGACCACGTTGAGGGTCAGCGCCACCTGGGACGGCTCGGGCAGGGCCGGGTGACAGCACGCGAGGACCAGCGCCAGCCGGTCGTCGCCGGTCGGCTCGGCCGGCGGCGTGTGCCCGAGGGTGGCCAGCTTCTCCCGGCCCGTGGCGTCCCGACGCAGCCGATCCAGGGCCTTTCGCCAGGCGACCGTGACCAGCCAACCCGAGGGGTTGTCCGGTACGCCGTCGGAGGGCCAGCGCCGCAGTGCCTCTCCGACGGCGTCCTGGAGGGCCTCCTCGGCCCGGTCCAGCTCTCCGAGCCGGCGGGTCAGCACGCCGAGCATGCTGCACGCCTCGGCCCGCCAGACGCGGTCGAGTGCCGCCCTCGCCTCGGTCACCGGCACAGGCTACGGGCGTGCTCAGCCCTTGGCGAGGGCGCGGGAGATGACCATCCGCTGGATCTGGTTGGTGCCCTCGACGATCTGGAGCACCTTCGCCTCCCGCATGTACCGCTCGACCGGGTGGTCGGCGACGTAGCCGGCGCCGCCGAGCACCTGCACCGCGTCGGTGGTCACCCGCATCGCCACGTCGGTGGCGAAGAGCTTCGCCTTCGCCGCCTCGATCGAGTACGGCCGGCCGGCGTCGCGCAGCCGGGCGGCGGCGAGCGTCAGGGCCCGGGCGGCGGAGATCTGGGTGGCCATATCGGCGAGGTTGAAGCCGAGCCCCTGGAAGTCGATGATCGCCCGGCCGAACTGCTGCCGCTCCTTCGCGTAGCCGACGGCGTAGTCCAGCGCCGCCTGGGCCAGCCCGACGGCGCAGGCGGCGATGCCAAGCCGGCCCGAGTCCAGCGCCGACATGGCAATGGTGAAGCCCGTCCCCTCGCCGCCGATCAGCCGGTCGGCCGGTACCCGGGCGTCGTCGAACGCGATCTGCGCGACCGGGGACGCGTGCAGGCCCATGGTGCGCTCGGCGGCCTGCGGGTGGATGCCCGGGGTGTTCCGGTCGGCGAGCAGGCAGGAGATGCCCTTCGGGCCGGGCCCGCCGGTGCGGCAGAAGATGTTGTAGAAGTCGGCGACCCGGGCGTGGGTGATCCACGCCTTGGTGCCGGAGACCACGTACGCGTCACCGTCGCGGACCGCCCTCGTGGTCATGGCGGCGGCGTCGGAGCCGCCCTGCGGCTCGGAGAGGCAGTACGCCCCGAGCAGTTCGCCGCCGATCATGTCGGGCAGGAGCTTGCGCTGCTCGTCGGTGCCGAACTGGGCCACCGGGTAGCAGGAGAGGGTGTGCACGCTGACCGCCTCGGCGACGGCGAGCCAGCGGCCGGCGAGGATCTCCAGCACCTGCAGGTAGACCTCGTACGGCTGGGCGGCGCCGCCGTACTCCTCGGGGTAGGGCAGGCCGAGCAGGCCGGCCCGGCCCAGGGTGCGCAGCACCTCACGGGGGAACTCGGCGCGCTCCTCGAAGTCGGCCGCCTTCGGGGCGAGTTCCCGGTCGGCGATTTCGGTGGCGAGGTCCAGCAGGTCGTGGGCCTCGTCGGTGGGGAGGATCCGGTCGACGTTCATAGCGCGATGAGCTCCGTGGGGGTGGTGTTGAGCCGTTGCACGCCGTCCGTTGTGCAGACGACGATGTCCTCGATCCGGGCGCCGTGCCGCCCGGCCAGGTAGATGCCGGGTTCGATGGAGAACGCCATACCGGCCTCCAACGGCCGGGGATTGCCGGCCACGACGTACGGCTCCTCGTGGCCGTCCAGGCCGATGCCGTGCCCGGTGCGGTGCAGGAAGGCATCGCCGTACCCGGCGGCGGCGATGACGTCGCGGGCCACCGCGTCGACCGCCTCGGCGGTCACCCCGGGGCGGACCGCCGCCACCGCGGCCCGCTGCGCCTTTTGCAGTACCGCGTAGTAGTCGGTGAACTCCGCCGGGGCGGGGCCGCCGGCGACGTAGGTGCGGGTGCAGTCGGATCGGTACCCGGACGGCATGGTGCCGCCGATGTCCACCACCACCGGCTCGCCGGCGCCGATCGGCCGGTCGGAGGTGCCGTGGTGCGGGCTGGCCCCGTTCGGACCGGCCGCGACGATCACGAAGTCGACGGTCACGTGGCCGGCGGCACGGATGGCCGCCGCGATGTCGGTGGCCACCTCGGCCTCGGTGCGGCCGGGGCGCAGCCACTCCCCCATCCGGGTGTGCACCGCGTCGATCGCCGCGCCCGCCTCGGCCAGGGCGGCCACCTCGGCGGGTTGGGACACGACATCCTCCCGGATCTGCTCGAACGGTGGCCCCTACCAGTTTGAC
>NZ_QGGF01000220.1 GCF_003857015.1 Micromonospora globispora
CCGGACGGCCAAGCCCACCCCCAGCCGGACCACCGCCCCGTCCCGGCAGCTCCAGCGCAGCTCCGCGCCGAGCACCAGCACCGGCACCAGCACCGCGCAGGCCACCTCGACCGGCAGCCGGATCAGCGCCGAACTCCAGGAGGTCGTCGACCTGGTCAACGCCGAGCGGGCCAAGGCCGGCTGCAAGGCGCTGACCATCAACGACAAGCTGATGCTGGCGGCACAGCGGCACAGCCAGGACCAGGCCGACCACCAGACCATGTCGCACGACGGCAGCGACGGCAGTGACGTCGGCGACCGGCTCGACCGGGTCGGCTACGACTGGCGGGCGTACGGCGAGAACGTCGCCTGGAACCAGCAGACGCCGGAGGCGGTGATGGACGCCTGGATGAACAGCCCGGGACACCGGGCGAACATCCTGAACTGCTCCTTCACCGAGATCGGGGTCGGCGTCGCGCGGAGCAACGGGCCGTACTGGACGCAGGACTTCGGCACCCCGCAGTGACCGCGAGTCGTCGCGGGGGCCGCGCTCGTTGACCGGGTGAGGTACGCCGGGGACGGCTCGGCGTACCGGCAGGGGCGGCACGGGAGCCGCCCGCGACCCGGGAGCTGCCGATGCGGATCCGGCCGGCCTGGCCCGTGCCGTGGACCCGGCCAGCACGCGTCCTCCGACGCCGCCTGCGCCGGGCGCTGCCCGCGATCGTGGCGCTGGTGCTGCTCGCCCCGCTCTCCGGGTGCCGGACCGACCTCACCCCGCCCGGCTCCCCCACCCCCTGGCCCGCCGAGTACGCCCGTCGCTGGCAGTGGCAGTGGCAGCTCAGCGGGCCGGTCGACGTCACCGTCGACGCGGACGTCTTCCTGCTCGACCCGGTGCGGACCACGTCCACCGAGACCGCCGCACTGCGCGCCCGGGGCCGGCGCCTGGTCTGCCAGGTCCAGGTCGGGTCGTACGCGACCACGGACCCGGACGCGTCCCGCTTCCCGGCGGCGGTCCGCGGCGCTGTGGTGCCAGGGCGGCCGGGCAGCCGCTGGCTGGACGTACGGCAGTGGGACACGTTGAAGCCGGTGCTGGCCGACCGGTTCCGGCTGTGCCGCGGCAAGGGCTTCGGAGCGGTGGCGCTCACCGACGCCGACGGGTACCTGCACCGGTCCGGCTTCCCGCTCACCTTCGACGACCAGTTGCTGTTCAACCGGCAACTGGCCGCGCTGGCCCGCTCCCTGGATCTCTCCCCCGGCCTGGTCAACGACGTGCCCCAGGTCGCCGCGCTGGCTCCCGACTTCGACTTCGCGGTGAACGAGGAGTGCATCCGGCGCCGGGAGTGCGCCAAGCTGCTGCCCTTCACCGACGACGACAAGCCGGTCTTCCACGTGGAGTACACCGGCGACCCGACGGAGTTCTGCGTGACCACCGTCGGGTACGGCTTCTCCTCGATCCGCAAGGACCGGGACCTGGACGCCTGGCGGGAGCCCTGCCCGCTGCCCTGACAGGGGGCGCGGTGCCGGCGCGACGTACCCGAAAAGGGCGGACGCCGCCCCCGCCGGGAGGGCGGGGACGGCGTCTCGGACGGGACGGCGGTCAGCCGGTGGCGGCCCCGGTGGCCGGAGCCGGCGTCCCGGCCCCGCCGCGCGGGGACGGGATGCGAGCGTGCTCCGCGCTGAGCGGCGTCGCCAGGTGCTCCAGCGACTTCCCCTCGGCCCGGACGCCGAGCACCAGCTCGACCAACCCACCGATGATCATGACAACTGCGCCGATCACGAAGGCGAGCACGGTGTCGCCGACCTGCTTGGTGCCGACCAGCTTGGCGAAGAGCAGCGGGCCGGTGATACCGCCGGCGGCGGTGCCGAGGGCGTAGAAGAACGCGATCGCCATCGCCCGGGTCTCCATCGGGAAGATCTCGCTCACCGTCAGGTACGCCGCGCTGGCGCCCGCCGAGGCGAAGAAGAGCACCGCACACCAGCAGGCGGTCATGGTCACCGCGTTCAGCACACCGGCGTGGAACAGCCACGCGGTGCCGAGGAGCAGCACGCCGGAGCCGATGTACGAGCCGGCGATCATCGGCACCCGGCCGACCGTGTCGAAGAGCCGGCCCAGCAGCAGCGGGCCGAGCAGGTTGCCGACCGCGATCACCGCGAAGTAGTAGCCGGTGTTGCCGGTCGGAACCTTGAAGAAGGTCTGCAGGATCTGGGCGAAGCCGAAGGTGATCGCGTTGTAGAGGAACGCCTGCCCGATGAAGAGCGAGAAGCCCAGCGCGGCGCGCTTCGGGTAGCGGGCGAACAGGGTCCGCGCGATCTCCAGGAAGTTGGTGCTCTTCCGCTGCCGGATCTCGATGTAGTCGTCGGCCTCGGTCAACTCCCTGCCGGTCTCCCGCTTGACCTCCGCCTCGACCGAGTCGACCAGCTTGTTCGCCTCCTCTGCCCGACCGTGGATGAACAACCAGCGCGGGCTCTCCGGGACGTGCCGGCGGACCAGCAGGATCACCACGCCGAGCACCGCGCCCAGGCCGAAGGCCACCCGCCAGCCGAGGTTGGTCGGCAGGCCGTTGAGCAGCGGCACGGTCAGCAGCGCGCCCATCGCGGCGCCGAGCCAGAAGGTGCCGTTGATGACGATGTCGATCCGGCCGCGGTGCCGCGCCGGGATCAGCTCGTCGATCGCCGAGTTGATCGCCGCGTACTCACCACCGATACCCATACCGGTCAGGAACCGGAACAGGAAGAACCACCAGGTGTCGAAGGAGAGCGCGGTGAGCGCGGTGGCGACCAGGTACAGGCCGAGGGTCAGGAGGAACAGCTTCTTGCGGCCGAACCGGTCGGTCAACCAGCCGAAGAAGAGCGCACCGGTACAGGCACCGGCGACGTAGAGGGCGGCGGCGAGACCGGTGACCTGGCTCTGGGTGATGCTCAGGCCGCTGCCCGGCTCGGCCAGCTTGCCGGAGAGGTTGCCGACGATGGTCACCTCGAGGCCGTCGAGGATCCACACCGTGCCCAGGCCGATGACGATCATCCAGTGCCAGCGGGACCACGGCAGCCGGTCCAGCCGGGCCGGGACGTTGGTGCGTACGGTTCCGGTCTGCACGTCGGTGCTCATCGCGTGCTCCGGGGGGCTTCGGGTTCGTCCGGGGCACCGGCCCGAAGGCCGCGCACCTGCATGCGCAGTTCGTCCATGGCGGCCAAGATGCCCCGCCACCCCGATGGTTAATCCGCCGGTAACAAGGCCGTGATTCATCAGACTGCCGAGGGAGCCGGCCCGGTGTGGGCCGGCCCCCTCGGGCGGAACTGCGCAGGTCAGCGGGCGCCGACCAGCTCCGGTGCCGGGGTGGGCGGCTCGGCGGGCGGGGTCGCCGCCCGGGGCCGCAGGAACCGGGGAGCCCACCAGTTCCGGTCGCCGAGCAGGGTCATCAGCGACGGCAGCACCACCGCCCGGATGATCGTGGCGTCCAGCAGGATCGCCGCGGCCAGGCCGATGCCGAGCTGCTTCATGTCGATCGTGCTGAGCGACGCGAAGATCGCGAAGACGCCGACCATGACGATCGCCGCGCTGGTCACCACCCCGGCCGAGGAGGTGATCCCGTACGCGACCGCGTCCCGGTTCGACATGCCGGCCCGGATGCCCTCGCGGATCCGGCTGACCACGAAGACGTGGTAGTCCATGGAGAGCCCGAAGAGCACCACGAAGAGGAAGAGCGGCAGCCAGGAGACGATCGCCCCGATCGAGGTGAAGCCGAGCAGCCCCTCGGCCCAGTCGCCTTGGAAGACCAGGACCAGCAGGCCGTACGCGGCACCGGCGGAGAGCAGGTTGAGCATGATCGAGGTGACCGCGACCACCACCGACCGGAACGTCCAGGCCATCACCAGGAAGGTCAGCGCCAGCACGAAGGCCATCACGACCGGCAGCTTCTCCTCGATGTGCCGGGAGTAGTCCTCGCTGTCGGCGACGCCGCCGCCGACCGCGTACTCGACGCCGGGGATGCCCCGCAACGCGGCGGGCGCCAGGTCGTCGCGCAGCTCGTGCAGCGACCGCGCCGCCTCGTCCGTACGGCTGGCGTACGGGGTGGCCACCTCCAGCACCGCCACCCGCCGGTCGGCCGACACCTTGATCTTCGGGCCGTCCCCCTCGGCCGGCGCGAAGAGCGGGTCGGCGGCGGCCCGGCCGGCCAGGTCGGTCAGCGCGGCGCGCACCCGGTCGGCCTGCTCGGCCGGCGCCCGCACAGCCACCGTGTGGCTGGTGCCGTTGCTCGGGAAGGCGGCGGTGAGCCGGTCGTACGCCTGCATGGCGGGCGTGGTGCGGGGCAGGTCCTCCATGCCGGGGAACTTCAGCTTCATGCCGAGCATCGGGGCGGCCAGGGCGAGCAGCAGCCCCACCGAGATCACCAGCGTGGCCAGCGGTGCCCGCAGCGCCGGCTTCAGCACGGCCGGCCAGAACCGGGGCCGGGCGGGCTCCCCGTGCCGACCCGTACGCGGCGCGGTGAGCCGCCAGAGCAGCGGCACCCGGGGCCGGTCGACCCAGCGGCCCAGCTTGGCCAGCAGGCCCGGGAGCACGGTCAGCGAGCCGGTCACCGCCACCGCGACGACCAGGATCGAGCCGACGGCGAGCGAGGAGAAGATCGCGTCGTTGGCGAGCAGCAGCCCGGCCATCGAAATCATCACCGCGAAGCCGGAGACCACCACGGCGTGTCCGGACGTCTCCGCGGCGATCTCCACCGCGTCGAGCCCGGCGCGTCCCTTGGCGCGTTCCTCCCGTTCCCGACGGACGTAGAAGAGCGAGTAGTCGACGCCAACCGCCATGCCGATCAGCAGGATCACGCTGGACGTGGTGTCGGTGGCCGGCACCAGGTGCGAGGCGAGGGTGGAGAGCCCCATCGCCGCCGCGACCGAGGAGAGCGCGAGCAGCACCGGTACGCCGGCGGCGATGAGCGCCCCGAACGCGATGATCAGGATGGCCAGGGTGACGGGCAGGCTGAGCAGCTCGGCCCGCTTGAAGTCCCTGCCCAGCGTGTCGTCGAGCGCCTTGTTGATCGACGGCCCGCCGACCTGCTCGATCCGCAGTTGCGGGTGCGCCTCCTGCACCGAGGCGGTGGCGTCCCGCAGCGGCTGTACCCGGTCCGACGCGGTCTCCGGGTCACCGGACATGGTGATCGGCACCAGCAGCGCCGACCCGTCCCGGGCGGGCACCGGCTGGCCGACCGAGGCGACCCCGGTCACCCCCCGTAGCCGGGTCGCGGCGTCGTCGGCCGCCGCCTGCGCCGCCGTCCGGTCGAGGTTCCCGGTGCGGGCGGTGATCAGGACGTTCTCCACGGCCGGATCGGCGAAGTCACCGGACGCGACGATCACCCCGGCCCGGCCGGACTCGCCGACCGCCTGGTCTTCGAGAGTCGCCTCGTTGAGTCCGGCGGCGTTGCCGCCGACGAAGCAGACCGCCACGAACACCACCCACATCGCGATGGCCCGCCACGGATGCTCCGCACTCCACCGCGCCAACCGCACCGTCACCGGTCGCCTGCCCATATCCGGGTTCCCCCTCCACGCGTCGGTCCTCTGCCGACGGTGCTGACGCTAGGCAGGACGGGGTGCGCGGACATCGGGGTTCGGCCCCGGCTCGTCCCGGAACCGGTAGCTCCGGGCCGAACGAGTCAGGGCCGGTCAACCAATCGGACAGAAAGGGCGAAAGGCGGCGCCCGTCGGGGACGCGCCGGGACCGGCCGGGGACGGCACACCGGCGCATCCCCGAGCCCCGATCGGGGTCATCCCCGGAGGGACCCCCGGGGCCGCGGCTGGCAGCGCGGGCAGCTGTACGACGACCGGTTCATGAACGGCTCCCGGCGGATCGGCGCCCCGCACCGCCGGCACGGCTCGCCCTCGCGGCCGTAGACGTTCAGCGAGCGGTCGAAGTAACCGCTCTCGCCGTTGACGTTGACGTAGAGGGCGTCGAAGCTGGTGCCGCCCTCCTTGATCGCCTCGCCGAGCACGTCCCGCACGTGGCCGAGCAACCGCAGCGCGGCCGGGCCGGTAAGCGCGTCGGTGGGCCGGACGCCGTGCAGCTTCGCCCGCCACAGCGCCTCGTCGGCGTAGATGTTGCCGACGCCGGAGATGAGCGTCTGATCGAGCAGCGCCCGCTTCACCTCGGTACGCCGCCGACGCAGCGCCGCCACGAAGCCGGCGTCGGAGAACTCCGGGTCCATCGGATCCCGGGCGATGTGCGCGATCTCGGCGGGCAGCTCGGCGCCCCCCTCCGAGACGGACAGCCCGCCGAACGTGCGCTGGTCGACGAAGCGCAGCTCGGGGCCGTCGTCGGCGAACCGGAACCGGACCCGCAGGTGCAGCTCGTCGGCCGCCCCGACCGGCTGCAGCAGCAGCTGACCGGACATGCCCAGGTGGCCGATGAGGGCGTCACCGCTGTCCAGCGGCAGCCAGAGGTACTTACCGCGGCGCCGGACGTCGATGACCGTCCGGTCCCTGAGCACGTCGGCGAAATGCTCACCGCCGGGCTGGTGCCGGCGTACCGCGCGGGGATGCCGCACCTCCACCGAGATGATCCGGCGGCCGATGACCCACTGGGCCAACCCCTGCCGGACCGTCTCGACCTCGGGCAGCTCAGGCACGGCCGGCGCCCGCCTCGGCGGCGTCGGCCGCCGGCTCGGCCGCCTCCGCCGCGGCCAGCGCGGCCTGATCCTGCTCGGTCAGCATCCGCCAGGCGGACTCGGCGGCCCGCTGCTCGGCCTCCTTCTTGCTCCGGCCCTCGGCCCCGCCGTACCGGTTGCCGGCCACCACCACCCAGGCGGTGAACGTCTTCAGGTGGTCCGGGCCGGTCCCCTCGATGCGGTACTCCGGCACGCCCAGGCCCAGCGCGGCGGTCAACTCCTGCAGGCTGGTCTTCCAGTCCAGGGCGGCGCCCCGGCCGGCCGACTCGGCCATCAGCGGGTCGAACAGCCGGTGGATCACGATCGCCGCGGTGTCCAGGCCGTACTGGAGGTAGATCGCGCCGAGCAGCGCCTCCAGGGTGTCGGCGAGAATGCTCGCCTTGTCCCGCCCGCCGGTGGTCTCCTCGCCCTTGCCCAGCAGCAGGTACGCGCCGAGTCCGTCCGGCCCGAGGCCGCGCGCCACGTCGGCGAGCGCCCGCATGTTGACCACGCTGGCCCGCAGCTTGGCGAGCTGCCCCTCCGGCAGGTCCGGGTGGTTGTGGAAGAGCGCGGTGGTGATCACCACGCCGAGCACCGAGTCGCCCAGGAACTCCAGCCGCTCGTTGGTGGGCAGGCCGCCGTTCTCGTACGCGTACGAGCGGTGGGTCAGCGCGCGCTCCAGCAGCTCCGGGTCGAGCGACACCCCGAAGGCCGCCTCCAGGTGAGCGACGGGAGCCCGCCGCCGCTTGTCGTTCGTCATACCGTTGCCCCTTCATTTGCGACCATGAGGCTCGCCAGCTCACTTCTCGAGCTCATCGCGTCACCTCGTTGTCGTCACTGTGTGCGGGATCCTGCGGAACGCCCTCGAGCAGGGCGGAGATCGTGTCGGTGGCGCCGCGCCGCCACAGGTGGGCGGCGAGCGCGATGCCGGAGGCGACGTCGTCGGGGCGGGCCGCGCCGTGGCAGACGACCACCGTGCCGGAAACGCCGAGCAGGGCCGCCGCCCGGGGAGCACCGCCGCTGGCGGGCGGTCCACCCGCCATCGCGTACGCGCCCTCGATCGCCTTGAGCAGCACGTTACCGGTGAACCCGTCGGTGACCACGACATCGGCGCGCGCGCCGAGGGCGACGTCGTACCCCTCGACCAGGCCGACGTAGCGGGCACCACCCGGCAGGGGCACGGCGGCCAGCAGGGGATCGGCGGCGCGGCGCAGCCGGTCGCCCTTGCCCGCCTCGGTGCCGACGGAGAGCAGCCCGACCCGGGGCGTGGCGACGGCGTGCGCGACGGCGGCGTAGGCGGCACCCAGGACGGCGTGCCGGGCGAGGGTGGCCGCGCCGGGCTCCAGGGAGCCGCCGACGTCCAGCAGGACCACCGGGCCGGCGACCGCGGGCAGGGTGGCCA
>NZ_QGGF01000624.1 GCF_003857015.1 Micromonospora globispora
CCCCGACCTGCCGGGCCCGCCCGACCGACCGGGCGACGACCGGCACGAAGATCGCCACCATCAGCAGGCCCGCCATTCCGAGGCCGGCGATCAGCGGTCGGGGCGGCAGCACCGCCAGCAGGGCGCCGCCGATCAGGTACCCCACCATCGAGCCGCCCTGCACCGCCGCCCCGTTGACCGCGTACGCCCGGGCGCGCACCGCCTCCGGCACCCGCCGGGCGGTCAGCACGTTGGCGAAGACGTTGTCGCCGCCGTTCGCCGCCCCGCCGACCAGCCAGAGCGGCACGAGAAACCCGGCGGACGGGACGAACGCGGCGAGGACCACCATGAGTGCGCAGCCGCCGAGCGTGGCAAGCACCCCGTACACGAGACCGCCGTCCTCGCTGAGCCGGCCGGCCAGTCGGGCGGCGAGCCAGCTTCCCGGCAGCATCCCGGCCATCCAGGCCGCACCCACCAGGCCGTACACGGCGGCTGACGCGTCCAGGGTCTCCCGGATGAAGAAGACCTCGATGACGTTGATCCCGCCGATCGCGGTGATCACCGCCGCGGTGGTGACCACCATGGCGAGCATCAGCGGATCCCGCCGCAGGCGCCAGACCGGTACGGGTGCGGCCTGCGTGTCGGAAGCGGCGACGGTACGCCGGCCGCCTCGGCGGGTGCGCAGCAGCAGCCCGGCGGCGACCAGGGCGAGGTAGCTCGCGGCGTTGAGCAGCAGCGGGACCCGCGTGCCGAACTGTCCGACGAGGAGCCCTGCGAGCACCGGTCCGCCGAGCGCCCCGACCGAGACGGCGGTCTGGTGCACGGCGCTGGCCCGGGGCAGGTCGTCCCGTCGCACCATCGCCGGGAGCAGCGCCGCCAGGCAGGGCTGGGTCACGGCGAGGCCGCAGGCGAGCAGCCCGACGAGGGCCACGATCGCGAGCGGATGAGCGACGTACGCGAGCAGCAGGCACAGTCCGGACTGTGCCGCGCCGACGGTGACCAGCAGCGTGCGGCTGTCCATCCGGTCGGCGAGACGGCCGGTGAGCGGCGCGAGCACCACCAGGGGGAGGGTGGCCGCGAGCAGCAGGCCGGAGACGGCCAGCCCGCCGGCACCGGACGCCTGGAGGGCCAGTGCCAGGGCGGTGGCGGCGAGGAACTCGCCGCAGATGGTGGTGCCACGGGCGGTGGCGGCCAGCCAGACGTCCGGCCAGCGCGACGGGCCAGTTGTGAAAGACATACTTCGAAAATAATGCTTCACAACTGATCGTTCAACCCCCTCGCGCTAGGCCAGCGGCAGCGCCCTGTACTGCACCGCGACCGACCGGGCACGCTCCGGCGCGTGGGCCACCCGGTTCCGCTGCCGGTACGGCACGAACAGCGCCATCACCTTCGCGTTCAGCTCGGCCAGCTCCTCGGCCGTGAGCAGCAGCAGGGTGTCGCTGAACAGCGCGGCCTCGTACCACTCGGCGGGCTCGTCCCCGGCGCGCCGCAACCAGTCCCGAACCCGCTCCATGTCCCGTGCCGAGTGCGCCTCCACCAGGGCCCGCTCGGCCGCTCGCGCCTCCGGCCCGGCGGCCTGGCCGGCGTCGACCATCCAGCTCGGCCCGAAGCTGCGCCAGACCCGCTCCCGGGCGTCGCCCCGGCTCGGCGCCTGCTCAACCAGGCCGAACTTCGCCAGCGCACGCAGGTGATAGCTGGTCGCGCTCGGCGACAGCCCGGCGATCTCGGCGCACTCGGTGGCGGTCGCGCCACCCTCCCGGGTGCTCAGGAACTCCATGATCGCGATGCGGGCCGGATGCGCCAGGGCCCGCATCACCTGCGGGTCGCTGATCGTCAACCGCCGCTGCTCGGGCGCCTCGGTCATGCACCCATGATCCCGCGACCGGCCGCCGCCGCGCTCCCGGCGTCACGAGCCGAAAATTGCGTGGCCCGCCAGGGCGAGGAGGCGTAACGTGGAGCGCCGCGCGTACCGCCGCGCCTCTTTTCTGTCACCGGGCACAGCCGGCACCGCGTCTGACGGAGACGCCGGGCGGCCCAGGTCAACCGATCACACGAACGCACCGGAAGGTCGCCTCGGATGACCCTTGCCGCCGAACCCGATCGCGCCAGCCTGCCCGACCCCGTACAACCCGACGCTTCGCCCGAGGGCGACCTCGACGCCCAACTCGCCGCCGAACGCGCCCACCTGGACACCTCCCGCGCCGCCCTGCGCCGGATGCGGGAACGCGCCGAGGCCCTCTTCGCCACCGGTGACAAGGTCGCCGGGGACGCGTACACCGCCGAACAACTCGGCCGTCACATGGCCCGTCGGGTCAAGGAGCTCGCGGACGACCCCACCACGCCGCTCTTCTTCGGCCGGCTCGACTTCGGCGACGCGGACGCCGACCACGCCGGGCGGGAGTACCACGTCGGGCGGCGACACGTCACCGACGAGGCGGGCGAGCCGCTGGTGCTGGACTGGCGGGCCCCGATCTCCCGCTCGTTCTACCGGGCCAGCGCGCGCGATCCGCAGGGCGTGGCCGTGCGCCGGCGGTTCGGCTTCAGCAGCGGCGTCCTGACCAGCTTCGAGGACGAGCACCTGGACCGGGGCGAGGAACTCGGCACCGCCAGCCGGATCCTCACCGCCGAGATCGAGCGCCCCCGCGTCGGACCGATGCGGGACATCGTCGCCACCATCCAGCCGGAGCAGGACGAGCTGGTCCGGGCCGACCTGACCGACTCGATCTGCGTACAGGGGGCACCGGGCACCGGTAAGACGGCGGTCGGCCTGCACCGCGCCGCATACCTGCTCTACCTGCACCGGGAACGGCTACGCCGCTCGGGGGTGCTGATCGTCGGGCCGAACCGCGCGTTCCTGTCGTACATCGCGGCGGTGCTGCCGGCACTCGGCGAGGTCGAGGTCGAGCAGGCGACCGTGGAGGACCTGGTCGTCCGGGTGCCGGTACGGGCGGTCGACGACCCGGCCGTGGCGACCCTCAAGCACGACGTACGGATGGCCGAGGTGCTGCGCCGGGCAGCCGAGGCGCACATCGGCACGCCGACCGAGCCGATCATGGTGTCGGACGGCTCGTTCCGTTGGCGGATCGGCCTCGACCCGCTGCACCGGGTGGTCGACGAGACCCGCCGGGAGGGGCTGCCGTACGCGACCGGCCGGGAACGGGTCCGGGCCCGGGTGGTGGGGCTGCTGCAACGCCAGTCGGAGGCGCGCCGGGCCGAGTCGCCGAGCGACGGCTGGCTGCGCCGGATGGGCAAGGCCAAGCCGGTGACCGCGTTCCTCGACGCGGTGTGGCCGGCGCTCACCCCGGAAGGGCTGGTGCACCGGCTGCTCACCGACCCCGACACGCTCGCCGCGGCGGCCGACGGGCTGCTCACCGCCGAGGAGCAGGAGCTGCTGCGGCCGGCAAAGCCCGGACGGACCCCCAAGGCGATGAAGTGGACCGCCGCCGACGCGGTGCTGATCGACGAGGCGGCCGGGCTGATCGAGCGACCGGCCGGCTTCGGGCACGTGGTGGTCGACGAGGCCCAGGACCTCTCCCCGATGCAGTGCCGGGCCATCGCCCGGCGCAGCGAGCACGGCTCGATCACCCTCCTCGGCGACCTGGCCCAGGGCACCGCCCCGTGGGCCGCCACCGACTGGCGGGAATCCCTGGCCCACCTGGGCAAGCCGGACGCCGCCGTGGTGCCGCTGAGCGTCGGCTTCCGGGTACCGGCGGCGGTGGTCGCGTTCGCGAACCGGCTGCTGCCGGCGCTCGCGGTCGACGTACCCCCGGCCCGGTCGCTGCGCCGCGACGGCGCGCTGGACGTGCGTACGGCGGACGACCTGGCCGCGGCGACGGTGGCCGAGGTGCGGGCGGCGCTCGCCCACGACGGCTCGGTGGGCGTGATCGCCGCCGACGACGCGGTGGACGGCCTCCGGGCGGCGCTGGCCGCGGCCGGGATCGAGACCGGGACCGCCGACGACGTCGACAGCGCGGCGCGGGTCACCGTGGTACCCGCGACGCTGGTCAAGGGCCTGGAGTACGACCACGTCGTGGTCGTCGAACCGGCCGCGATCGTCGCCGCCGAGCCGCGCGGCCTGCACCGCCTCTACGTGG
The DNA here is from genome assembly GCF_003857015.1 of Micromonospora globispora. Taxonomy (GTDB): domain Bacteria; phylum Actinomycetota; class Actinomycetes; order Mycobacteriales; family Micromonosporaceae; genus Micromonospora; species Micromonospora globispora. The sequence continues at coordinate 4,074 of NZ_QGGF01000624.1, forward strand.
TGCTGACCCGGGCGGTCTCCCGGCTCGCCGTGCTGCACACCGCGCCGCTGCCGGCCCCGCTCGGCTGACCCCGGCTCAACGCCAGCTCAGCCGGGCCACCCGCCCCTGCTCGCCAGAGGCCCAGCAGGCGCCCGTCGGGGTGCACTCCACCGAGTCGAAGCTGCCGGTGTCGAACCGCTGCCAGGTCCGGCCGCCGTCGCGGCTGAGGTCGCTGCCGGTCGGACCGACCGCGATGGCGGTCATGCCGTGCGCCCACGCCGAGCCGGAGCGGTACTCGCCGGGCTGCTCGTCGGCGACCGTCCAGGTACGCCCACCGTCGCCGGTCCGGGCGGCGCCGTCCGGGGCGCTGGTGGGGGTGTTGTAGTCGCCGCCCAGCGCGATGCCGTGCTGCGGATCGCGGAACGCCAGTGAGTAGATGCTGGCGGACGGCCCGCTCGGCACCGGGGTGTCGGTGACCTGCCAGGTCAGCCCCCGGTCCTCGGTGCCGAACACCCGGGCGGTCGCGCCGCCGCCGGTGGCGAACCAGGCGCGGTCCGGGCCGTGGTCGGCGGTGACCAGGCAGGTGCCGCTCGCGGCGAACGCGAACTCGCCCGGCAGCGCGGCCGGCATGCCGTCGCTGGGCAGCACCGACCAGGAGCGCCCGCCGTCGGCGGTGGAGATCAGCCGGAACCGTCCGTCCACCGGATCGGAGAGGGCCAGCCCGTGCCGGTCGTCGAAGAAGGCCAGGCAGTCGTAGAAGGCTGTGTCGTCGTCGTTGCGGAAGGTCTCGGCCCAGCTCCGGCCGCCGTCGTCGGTGCGGTAGACGCGCGACTCACCGCCCGGCCCGATCGACAGGATCACCGCGCGGTGGTCGTCGAACGCCTCGATGTCCCGGAACTGCAGCGGTACGTCGGTGCTCGGACCGACCTGCTCCCACGTCCCTCCACCGTCGACGGTCCGCAGCACGGTGGAACCGCTGCCGCTGGCCCACGCGACCCGACCGTCGATCGGGGACAGTCCGCGCAGCCGGGCGGTCACCCCGGTCTCGGTGAGCTGCCAGGTGGGGTCCGGGTGCCAGGCGGCACCCGACCCGGTGGCGAGGACGGCGGCGGCCAGGACAAGAGAGGTGAGCGCACGCATCCGCATGCGCCGGAACCTACCGGAGATCGGTGAGGGCCGATACCACCGACGGGCTGCGGGTTGTCCCGGCGGCGGATCGAGAGACGCCGCCCTTTTGTCCGATTCCGGCCCGCCGGGTCCCCGGTTTTCGCCCGCCGGGTCCCGGGGCGGTGCCACGATGCCGACAGGGCGTGCCGCCGGGCCGCCACCTGCCGAGAGGGGTCAACGTGAGCACCGTCGAGCCGGGCACGCCCTGCTGGACCGACCTGGCCACTCCCGGACTGGAGCAGGCGAAGCGGTTCTACCCGCGGCTGTTCGGCTGGACCGGTCAAGTCTCCCCGCAGCCCGAGGCGGGCGGCTACACCGTCTTCCTCAAGGACGGCCGCCCGGTCGCCGGAGCCGGTCCGCCGGCCACGCCGGACCAGGTGCCGATCTGGTCGACGTACGTGGCGACCGACGACGCCGACCTCGTGGCCACCCGGGTGGAGGCGGCCGGGGGGCAGGTGGTGGTGGCCCCGTTCGACGTCTTCGACCAGGGACGGATGGCGGTGCTCTCCGACCCGGCCGGCGCGGTGTTCAGCGTCTGGCAGCCGATGGCGATGCGCGGGGCGGAGCTGTTCAACGTCCCCGGCGCGTTGAGCTGGAACGAGCTGGTCACCCCCGATCCCGAGGCGGCGAAGGACTTCTACGCGCTGGTCTTCGGCTGGCACGCTGAGGAGCAGCTGGCGGACCCCGTCCCGTACACCGGTTGGCGGTGCGGCGCCCGGATCGTGGCGGGCATGACGCCGCCGCTGGAGGAACTGCCGGCCGACCTGCCGGCGTACTGGTCGGTGTGGTTCGGGGTGGCGGACGCCGACGCCACCTCGGCGCTCGCCGCCAGGTTGGGCGGCACGGTCCTCGTCCCGCCGCGCGACACCCCACAGGGCCGGCTGGCGGCCCTCCGGGACCCGCAGGGCGCCCTCTTCTCCATCCAGGCGCTCTCCTCGACCGGGACGGCGGTCAGCGGGGACGGACGGGGACGACCAGGGGGCCGCGGTCACCGGGAATGACCCGGACGTGCGCCCGGTAGTGCCTCGCCAGCAGCTCCTCGGTGAGCACCGCGGGGGGTGGGCCAGCCGCGGCGACCCGCCCGTCGGCGAGCAGGACCAGCCGGTCGGCGTACTCGCCGGCGATGGAGAGGTCGTGCATGGTGGCCAGGACGGTCAGGCCGTGCTCCCGGCGGAGCTGGTCGACCAGCTCCAGCACCTCCTGCTGGTGACCGATGTCCAGCGCGCTGGTCGGCTCGTCCAGCAGCAGCAGGGTGGCGCCCTGGGCCAGCGCCCGGGCCAGGAAGACCCGCTGCCGCTCCCCGCCGGAGAGGGTGGCCAGTTCCCGGTGCCCGAAGGCGGTGAGGTCCAGCCGCTCCAGCACGCCGTGCACGGCGGCCAGGTCGGCGGCCGACTCCCGGCCCAGCGCGGGGATGTACGGGGTGCGGCCGAGCAGCACGTAGTCGAACACCGACATGCCGGCCGGTACCACCGGGGACTGGGCGACGGTGGCCACCACCCGGGCCCGGTCCCGACGGCGCAGCGCCTGGATCGGCGTACCGAAGAGGGAGACCGCACCCGGCGCGGGGAGCAGGCCGCCGACGGCGCGCAGCAGGGTCGACTTGCCGGCGCCGTTCGGGCCGATCACGGTCACCCACTCACCGGCGGCGACGCTCAGGTCGACCCCCGACAGGATCACCGACCCGCCCAGGCGGACCCGCAGGTCCCGGACCTCGACCGCCGGGGCGCTCACGTGAACACCCGGCGGGCGGTGCGCAGGACCAGGACGAAGAACGGGCCGCCGAGCAGCGCGGTGACCACCCCGATCGGGATCTCCGCCGGGGCGGCGGCGGTGCGGGCGACCACGTCGGTCAGCGCCAGGAACGCGCCGCCGAAGAGCAGGGAGAGCGGCAGGATCACCCGGTAGCTGGAGCCGGCCAGCAGCCGTACGGTATGCGGCACGATGATCCCCACGAAGCCGATCAGGCCGGACGCGGAGACGGCGGCGGCGGTGCCCAGCGAGGCGGCGGCGACCAGCAGGTAACGGGAGCGCTGCGGGTGCAGGCCGAGGCTGGTCGCCTCGTCGTCGCCGACGGAGAGGACGTCGAGTTCCCGCCGGTGCAGCAGCACCACCACGGCGGTGACCACGAAGTACGGCAGGACCAGCCGGACGTCCTGCCAGCCGGCGGTGGCGAGCCGGCCGAGCAGCCAGGAGTAGACCTGCTGGATGCTGTCGGAGTGGCGTTGGAGCAGGTACGTCTGCCCGGCGGCGAGGAACGCCGACACCGCCACCCCGGCCAGGATCAGCGTCGCCGGGGAGCGGTCCCGGCCACCGGCCGCGCCGAGCAGGTACGTCATGCCGACCGCCCCGAGCGAGCCGACGAACGCGGCCAGCGGGATGGTGACCGGCATCCCGGTCAGCGCCCCGCCCGCCCCGGCGCCGAGCGCGATCACCGCGGTCACCGCGAGCCCGGCACCGGCCGCCACGCCCAGCAGGTACGGGTCGGCCAGCGGGTTGCGGAAGACGCCCTGGTAGCAGCCGCCGGCCAGGGCGAGCAGCCCGCCGACGAGCAGGCCGAGCACCACCCGGGGCAGCCGCAGCTCGGTGACGATGGCGATCTCGCGCTCGGTGAGGCCGCTGTCCAGGTGCACGCCGGGCAGCAGGTTGAGCAGTTCGGCGGCGACGCTGCCGGGCGGCAGGCTGACCGGCCCGAGCGAAACCCCGGCGACGAGGGCGACGAGTACCGCCGCGACGCCGGCGGCCAGCCAGCGTTTGCGCAGGCCCGCCGGCCGGACCGTCGCACCC
>NZ_QGGF01000286.1 GCF_003857015.1 Micromonospora globispora
GGCTGGGCCCGCTCCTCGGGTACGCGTCGGCGACCGAGTTCCTCCGCCTGCTCCGCCCGGCGTGGTGGGTGCTGCGCGGCTGGCTGGCCGCGCTGCTGGTCGCCGCCGCGCTCGGTGAGCCCTCCGGCCTGCTGCCCCGGCTCGGCCACAGCGGGGTGGCGGGCCTGTTCCTGCTCGCCGCCGGCGTCCTCGCCTCGGTCTGGCTCGGTCACCGCTCCGGCGGCCTGCGGGGCTGGCCCCGGCGGCTGCTGCGCCTGGGCACCGCGGCGCTGCTGCTCTTCTCCCTCGCCATGCTGGCCAATGTGGATCAGCACGCCAGCTCGGACGACTTCGGCTACCGCGAGGTGTCGGTCGGCAACCCGTACGACGCCGTGCAGGACGTCTTCGTCTACGACAGCGAGGGGCGGCTGGTGGAGAATGCCCGCCTCTTCGACCAGAACGGCACGCCGATCCGGCTGGGCTACCCCACGTGCCCCGGCCCCCTCCAGCAGGACCCGTACCGCCGGGTGGGCGGCGGCTACCCGTACTGCCCGGAGCTGGCGCCGTTTCAGCCGCGGCCGTCCGTCTCGGCCCCGGTGCCGCCCGGACCGCCGCAGAGCCAGCCGACCGTGAGCGCGACCGCCCTACCGAGCGCGGCGCCCACTACATCGGGAACGCCGGCGCCGACCGCCCCGTCGCCCCTGCCGACCGCGACCCGCTGAGCAGCGTGGAGGGCTCCCGTCAAGGGGCGGGAGCCCGTCGCGGCGCAGAAACCTGGGAAATGACTGAAAGGATGAGGTGCCGAAGATCAGCCACGGCTACGGTCTCGTCTGCTGATCAACCCCTCGGAAGGAACACCCAGTGTCAGAGCAGGTCGTACCGCCCCCCGCGCCGCACGCCGGCCAGCCCGACCCGGCCGTGCAGGCGCCGCCCCCGGCGGAGACCAAGAAGTCCCGTGGCCGCAAGCTGCTCAGCATCCTCGGCGTCATCCTCGTCATCGCCGCCGTGAGCATCGGCAAGGCTTACCTGAACCGCGACAAGACCGCCGAGGCGAAGGTCGGTGACTGCATCGCGCAGCTGCCCGAGGTGGCCGACGGCAAGGAGACCAAGGCGAACAACGCCAAGGTCGTCGAGTGCACCTCCACCGAGGCGGCGTACAACGTGGTCGGCCGGGTGGACGGGCAGACCGAGGCGCAGGCCCAGTCCGGCGAGGCGTGCGACCAGTACTTCAAGGAAGGCGACGACGGTTACGTCTTCTACAGCGTCGAAGAGGGCGGCAAGGGCTACCTGCTCTGCCTGACCAAGAAGGCCTGACCGGCCGAGGACGACCGGCGACGGCGGCGCGGGGAGCACCCGCGCCGCCGTCGGCGTATTCGGAGCGGCCCGGGAACGAACAGGAGGTGAATGCCACTGTTTCCGCGTCTTCCCCGGCGCGGTCGCGGCGTGGCAGGCTACCGGCACGTAGGACCACTGTGCGACCAGCCAACGATGACTGACCGCTAGGAGGACGGACCCATGGGCGAGATGGTGAGCTTCACCGGCAACGGAGGGACGAGCGAGGGGTATCTCGCGATACCCTCCGGCGGTGTGGCCAGCCCGGCGGTCATCGTCATCCAGGACTGGTGGGGACTCGCGCCCCACATCCGGGCGGTCGTGGACCGCTTCGCCGAGGCCGGCTTCGTCGCCCTCGCCCCGGACTTCCGGCGGGGCGGGCCGGCCAGCAAGCCGAGCGAACCCGAGCAGATGCTGAACGGCCCGCAGATGGACGAGGCGGCGCGGGACATCGCCGGCGCGGCGGACTACCTCGCCGGGCGTCCCGAGGTCACCGGCAAGGTCGGCTGCGTCGGCTTCTGCGCCGGCGCCAGCCTGGCCCTCTGGTCGGCCACGCTCTCCGAGCGGATCGTCGCCACCGCCGCCTTCTACCCCCGGCTGCCCTGGGAGCAGATGCGCCCCGAGTGGACCGACTACGCGGGCAAGGCCGCCGTCATCCACTGCTCCGAAGAGGACGGCACCTCCACCGCCGACGGCGTACAGACCGCCCGCCGGGCCATCGAGGCCGCCGGTGGCACCTGCCAGACGTACGACTACCCGGGCACCGCGCACGCGTTCTTCAACGAGGACCGGCCGGAGAAGTTCGACCAGCGTGCCGCCGCCACCGCCTGGGCCCGCACCCTGGAACACTTCCGGGCCAAGCTTGGCTGAGCCCCGTACGCCCGAGGAGGTGGTCGCCCGCGCCGCGCGGGCGACCGACCTGGCTGACCTCGACGGCGCGGTGAGCAACTGTTTCGCCTGCCCGCGCCTGGTCGCCTGGCGGGAGGAGGTCGCCCGGACGAAGCGGGCGGCCTTCCGTGACCAGGAGTACTGGGGTCGTCCGGTGCCCGGCTTCGGGGCCCCGGACGCCCGGATCGGCATCCTCGGCCTGGCGCCCGCCGCGCACGGCGGCAACCGCACCGGCCGGATCTTCACCGGCGACCGCTCCGGGGACGTGCTCTTCGCCGCGCTGCACCGGGCCGGGCTGGCCAACCAGCCGACCAGCGTGGCCGCCGACGACGGTCTGGCGCTCCGCGACACCCGCATCTTCGCCGCGGTGCGCTGCGCGCCGCCGGACAACAAGCCCACCCCGGTGGAGCGGGACACCTGTGCGCCGTGGCTGCACCGCGAGGTCGCGCTGATCCGGCCCACCCTGCGCGTCGTGGTCGCGCTGGGTGCCTTCGCCTGGGCGGCGTGGTGGCCGGTGCTCCGCGATGTGTACGGCACGCGCCCGCCCACTCCTCGCCCCGCCTTCGGTCATGGGGCACACTGGTCCGGCATGTCCGCTCCGGACCTGCTGGGCTGTTACCACGTCAGCCAGCAGAACACCTTCACCGGGCGGCTGACACCAGGGATGCTGGACGACGTGTTCGCCCGGGCAAAGCAGTTGGCCGGGGTGGACTGAGGAATGCGTGGGGCGGTGGGATGGACCTCGGCGTGCTGCGCAGGTGGTGGCCGGTCGCGGCGGTGACCACCCTGCTCGCGCTCGCCGCGCTCGCCGCCGGGCACTCCGCGATCGGGGCCAGCCGGATTCCGCCCGCCGCGGACAACATTCCCTACGTGCCGGACTACCCCTCCGCCGAGCCGGCACCTTCGATCCCGGTCGAGCCACGGGACGCGGGCGCGGCCACCGGGGCCGGGATCCCGCAGTGGATCATGACGGCCGCCGCGGTGCTGCTCGGCCTGGCCGCCCTCGTGGCGATCGGGTACGTCGTCTGGACGCTGGTTCGCGGCTCGTTGCGCCGTACCACCCGGGCGATCCCGACCCAGCGGACCCGGCGTACCGCGGAGGGCACCGCCCGGGATGTGGTCGCCGCCCTCGACGCCGGCCTGGTGGAGCTGGACGACCGGGACACCGACCCGCGGATCGCGGTGATCGCCTGCTGGGTGCGGCTGGAGGAGGCCGCCGAGGAGGCCGGCGTGCCCCGGCTCGCCGGGGACACCCCCACCGATCTGGTCAGCCGGCTGCTACGCGGCGACCCGGCGGCCGGCGTGCCGGCGATCGCCAGCGCCGACGTGCTGGACGGGTTCGCGCACGTCTACCGGGAGGCCCGGTACGCCACCCACACCGTCGACGAGCGGATGCGCGACCAGGCCCGGTCGGCCCTGCGCCGGCTGCGCGGCGAGCTGGCCACCCTGGCCGCCCCCACCGACGAGGCGCCCGCATGAGCACCAGCATCGACGACCTGCTGTCGTTCGAGGAGGAGCCGGCCGGGCCGGCCGGGGCAGCCCGGAGCGGGCGGGTGCGCTGGGTGCTGCGGACCCTCGCGGTCACCGCGGCGATCGTCGTGGTGGTCGTGGTTGCCCTACGGGCGGTCGGCCTCCAGCTCAGCCTCGGGATCATCGTGGCGGGCGTGCTCGCGCTGCTCGCCGTCCGGCGGGTCACCAGCGCGCTGTCACCCCCGCCGCCGCCCCGGGCCAGCGGCCGGGCCCCCGCCGGTGAGGAGCCGGGCCTCTGGAACTGGGCCGCGCGGGACGCGCTGCGCGCCGCGATCAACGGGTGGGAACGCCCGCTGGACTGGTGTGCGGGCAACCCGCAGCGGTTCACCGAGCGGGTCCTGCCGCGCCTCGGCGAGCTGGCCGACGAGCGGCTGCGCCAGAAGCACGGCATTACCCGCGAGTCCGACCCGGCCCGCGCCCGCATCCTGCTTGGGGAGGCACTGTGGACCTTCCTCAGTACGCCCTCCCGCCGCCCCCCGTCGCCGCGCGACCTCGCGGCGATCGTCGCCGAACTGGAGATGCTGTGAAGAAGGACGTGGACCGGACCATGCCCCCCGCCGAGGTCGGCCGGCTGGCCCGGGTGGTGCTGGACGCGGTCGGCACGGTCGTGGTCGGCAAGCGGGAGGCCCTGGAACTGGTCCTCGCCGGCATCCTGGCGGGCGGGCACGTGCTGCTGGAGGACCTGCCGGGGCTGGGTAAGACGCTCACCGCGCGCTCCTTCGCGCAGGCCCTCGGGCTGGACTTCCGCCGCCTCCAGTTCACTCCGGACCTGCTCCCCGCCGACGTCACCGGCTCCTTCCTGTACGACCAGCGCAGCGGCGACTTCTCCTTCCGGGCCGGCCCGGTCTTCACCAACCTGCTGCTCGCCGACGAGATCAACCGGACGCCGCCGAAGACCCAGTCGGCACTGCTGGAGGCGATGCAGGAGAAGCAGGTCTCCGTCGAGGGCGTCACCTACCGGCTGGACGAGCCGTTCCACGTGCTCGCCACCGCCAACCCGATCGAGTACGAAGGGACGTACCCGCTGCCCGAGGCGCAGCTCGACCGGTTCCTGCTCCGGGTGTCGTTCGGCTATCCGAACCACGAGGAGGAGTGGGAGGTGCTGCGCCGGCGGATGGCGCGCCGTCGTGAGGAGTCGGAGATCAAGCCGGTGGTCGACGCGGCCACGCTGCGCGCCATGCAGGCCGCGCTGGAGGACGTGGTCGTCGAGGACTCCGTCGGCCGGTACATCGTGGCCCTGACCGCGGCCACCCGCGAGCACCCGTCCGCGCTGGTGGGCGCCTCGCCGCGCGGCTCGCTGGCGCTGCTGCTGCTGTCCCGGGTACGTGCCGTTCTCTCCGGCCGCGACTACGTGGTGCCGGAGGACGTCAAGGAGGTGGCGGTGCCGGCGCTGGCGCACCGGATCACCCTGCGCCCCGAGATGTGGCTGCGCCGGGTCGACCCGTCCTTCGTGGTCGGCGAGGTGCTGGAGCAGACTCCCGCGCCGGCCAGCGGTGCCCTGCCCAGCTACGCGGCCGGTCCCCTCGCCCGCTGATGACCAGCCGCAACGAGCCGGAGCCGGCGACGGGCTGGGCACCAACCTGGGCGCTCGGCCGGGCGGTGCTGCTCACCGGGCTGCTGGTGATCGCCGCCGTGCTGCTCGGCCGGATCGACCTGGTGGTGCTGGCGGCACCGTTCGCCCTCGGCACCGCGTACGCGCTGCACCGCCGTCCCACCGCCGGGCCGGAGCTGGAGATCAGCACCGCGGACGCGCATCTGGTCGAGGGCGCCGCGATGAGCGCCACGGTCGCCGTCGGCAACCCGGACACCGTCCCGTACGACGTGGCGGTGGTCCGGGCCCGGGTGTCGCCGTGGCTGCGGGTGGAGAAGGTGAGCTTCGGCGGTGCGGGCGTGGACGTGGCCCGTTCGGGCGCCGACCGGCCCTTCGTCACCGCGGTGCCGACCGGCTCCGCCGTCGACCTGGAGCTCTCCGGCACCGCGCTGCGCTGGGGGCGGCATCCGGTCGGCCCGGCCGGCGTCCGGGTCGCCACCGCCGACGGGCTGCTGGTCTCCCGGGCGGTGATCACCGACCCGGTGCGGATGCGGGTCTACCCGAGGACCGAGCCGTTCGAGGCGGTGGAGGCGATGCCGCGGGCCGCCGGCCTGGTCGGGGCGCACCACTCCCGGCGCCCGGGGGAGGGGGGCGAGCTGGCCGGCGTGCGGGTCTTCGCCCCCGGTGACCGGCTGCGCCGGATCGACTGGCGGGTTTCCCTGCGGGCCCGGCAACTGCACGTCGCGGCCACCCTCTCCGACCGGGACGCCGAGGTGGTGGTGCTGCTCGACGTGCTGGCCGAGGCGGGCCGGTCGGGCGGGGTCAGCGGGACCGCCTCGGTGCTCGACACCACGGTCCGGGCGGCCGCCGCAATCGGCGAGCACTACCTGCACCGCGGCGACCGGGTGGCGATGCTCGAGTACGGCCCGGCCGCCCGCCGGCTCCGGCCCGCCACCGGACGACGGCAGTACCTGACCGTGCTGGAGTGGCTGCTCGACGTGCACGCCGAGTCCTCCCCGCATGAGCCGTACGACCAGGTCTTCGGGCCGCAGGTGCTCTCCTCGGACGCGCTGGTGGTGGTGCTCACCCCGCTGCTGGACGAGCGGTCGGCGCAGATGCTGGCCCGGTTGGCCCGGGGTGGGCGGTTCGTGGTGGCGGTGGACACGCTGCCCGCCGATCTCAGCCCGCCGAAGGACCGGGGCTGGGCCGAGGTGGCGTACCGGCTCTGGCGGCTGGACCGGGACACGATGATCGGCCAGCTCCGTGAGCACGGCGTACCGGTGGTGCGCTGGGCCGGTGCGGGCAGCCTGGACCAGGTGCTCCGCGACGTGGCCCGGCTGGCCACCGCCCCGCGGGTGGGTGCCCGGTGAGTGAACAGCTGGACGACATGGTGGCGGCGCTCAACGAGCGGGTCCGGGCGCTGCGGTACGCGGCCAACCGGGTCAGCCTCACCCCGCTGCTGGTCCGGGTCGGCATCTTCGTCACCGTGCTGGTCGGCTTCCTGGTGGCGTACCCGGTGGAGGTCTTCACCGCCCGGTCGCTGCTGGCCCTGACGGTGGTGGCGGTGCTGCCGGCGGTCGGGCCGCGCCGGGTCTGGCCGGCCTTCGCGGCGCTGGTCATGGTCGGTGGCTGGCTGCTGGCCGCGGCGGGGTTCGACCGGCCGGTCGCGCTCTGGCGGCTGCTCGCGGTGGCAGCTCTGCTCTACCTGGCGCACAGCCTGTGCGCGCTGGCCGCGCTGCTTCCGTTCGACGCGCTGGTCGACCCGGACCTGATCGCCCGATGGCTCACCCGGGCCGGCGCGGTGGTCCTCGCCAGCGCGGTGCTGGGCATCCTGCTGGTCTGGCTAGGTGAGGCCGGCGGGGGTCGCGGATTCCAGACCGTGACGGTCGCCGGACTGCTGGTGGCGGTGGGGCTGAGCGCACTGCTGGGCTGGTTGATACGTCGCAGATAGCGGGCGGTGCCGTCGCAGATAGCGGGACGGCACGGAGAGTCGCGCAGGTCACAGGGGTTGTGCTCGGTCACAGATGGGGGTCTCGAACGGGATTAGCCGAGCCGCGCGGGGAAAGATAGATGACGTGAATCCGAAGCGGATCCTTGTCGTGGGTGCCGGGCACGTCGGCCTGTACGCCGCTCTGCGCCTGTCCAAGAAGCTGAGCTCCCGTGAGGCCGAGGTCGTGGTCGTCGACCCCCAGCCGCACATGACCTACCAGCCGTTCCTCCCGGAGGCTTCGGCGGGCAACATCTCGCCCCGGCACGCCGTGGTGCCGCTGCGGCGGGAGTTGCGCAAGTGCACGGTCGTGGCCGGCACGGTGACCCGGATTGACCACGCTCGGAAGACGGCCGTCGTGCAGCCGATCAGCGGCCCCACCCGGGAGATCCAGTACGACCACGTCGTCGTCGCCCCCGGTTCGGTGTCCCGCACCCTGCCGATCCCGGGCCTGCACGAACACGGCATCGGGTTCAAGACCATCGGTGAGGCCATCTTCCTGCGCAACCACGTGCTGGACCGGCTGGACGTGGCGGCCGCCACGACCGACCCGGAGGTGCGGCGGCGGGCGCTGACCTTCGTCTTCGTCGGCGGCGGTTACGCCGGCATCGAGGCGCTGGCCGAGATGGAGGACATGGCCCGGGACGCGCTGCGCTACTACCCGGAGCTCAAGCCGGAGGACATGCGCTGGGTCCTGGTCGAGGCCACCCAGCGGGTGCTGCCCGAGGTCGACCGGGACATGGGCGCCTACACGGTGCAGGAGCTGCTCAAGCGGAACATGGACATCCGGCTGGACACCCGGCTGGAGTCCTGCCTCGACGGGGTGGTCAAGCTCTCCGACGGCGACAGCTTCCCCGCCGACACCATCGTCTGGACGGCCGGCGTCAAGCCGTCCCCGATGCTGGACGCCACCGACTTCCCGCGGGACGACCGCCGGCGGGTGACCTGCCTGCCCACCCTGCAGATCGTGGACGGCGACCGGGTCGTCGAGGGCGCCTGGAGCGCCGGCGACTGCGCCGCGGTGCCGGACCTGACCAAGGAGCCGGGCAACTTCTGCTCGCCCAGCGCGCAGCACGCGGTCCGGCAGGCCGCCCGGATGGCCGACAACATCGTGAACGTGATTCGCGGTCGGGAGCCGGTCAACTACAAGCACAAGCACGCGGGCAGCGTGGCCAGCCTCGGCCTGCACAAGGGCGTGGCGCAGGTCTACGGCATCAAGATGACCGGCTGGCCGGCGTGGTTCATGCACCGGACGTACCACATGTCGCGGATCCCGTCGTTCAACCGCAAGGTCCGGGTCGTGGTCGACTGGACCCTGGCGTTCTTCCTCAAGCGCGAGGTGGTCGCCCTGGGCCAGCTGCACGATCCGCGGGAGGAGTTCGCCGAGGCCTCGCAGCCGGTGGGCGCGCTCCGCGGCTGAGCTTCGCGGTCGTAGCTCTGCGAAAGGGCCCTTCCCGGACGGGAGGGGCCTTTTCGTGTGCCGGTCGGTCAGACGCGCCAGATCCAGGCGTCGGCGACCCGGGTGGCGGGGCCGAACAACTCCTCCAGCGTGGCCCGCAGGGTCGGTGCGTGCGGGGCGTCGTCGGTCAGCGCCACGCACGACGCACCCCAGGAGCGGATGTCCCGGGCGGCCTGCCGGCGCTGCTCGTCGCCGACCGCCGGCGCGACGCCCCGCTCGGCGACGTCGGCCAGCAGCGCCGAGGTGGGGCGCTTCCAGGTGCCCATGGTGGCCGAGCCGCCCTCGCCGTACGGGCCGATGAAGAAGCCCTCCGGCATGCCGAACTCGGCGTTCGCCGCGGCGCCCCAGCGCATCGGCCACGGGTCCTTCGGGGTGGCGATCGGCACCGGAACCAGCACCCCGCCGGGGCGTACGCACTCCCGCCAGTGGCCGCCGGTGATGAACTCGGGGAGCGCCGGCCACCGAGCGGCCGGGCCGGTGGTCAGCCGGGCTGCGGAGTCGCTGCCGGGCACCGACAGCGGGGAGATCGTCCACCAGCTGGTCAGGTCGGCGGAGAAGTAGTACGGGCTGAACATCCCGTCGGCCACACCCTGCGGCCCGGCGAACTGAAACCAGAGCGGGTACGCCAGCACGACCAGCGCCAGCCCGGCGGCGACCATCAGCCCACCGGCGAACGTGGGCAGCGCCCGCCGCAGCAACGCCCGGTCGCCGGCACCGTACGCGACCGCCATCACCAGCAGGGTGAGCGCGGCGAGGAAGAGCACCTCCTCGCCGATGAACACCTGGACGGTGACCACGCCGGCCAGCCCGACCGACGAGGTGGCCATCCGGCGCCCGTCCGGCCCGTTCGGCGTACCGGCCGGGTCGGCGGCCCGGAGCAGCCGGACCACCAGCCAGACGAGCACCGGCACCAGCCACTGGGCGGTCATGTGCAGGTGGCTGTTGGTCTGCGAGACCATCCCGGGCCCGAAGCCGCAGAGCGCGGCGCCGAGCCCGGCGGCCAGCCGGCGGACTCGCAGCGTCCGGGTGTAGAGCAGGTACCAGGCGACCGCTGTGCCGGCCAGGTTCCCCGCGGCCAGCAGCGCGAAGGTGACCGGCGCGCCGAGCAGCAGGGTCACCGGGGCGAAGAGCACCCCGAGCGCGATGACCGTGGTGTTGGTCATCAGGTTGACCCCGTCCGGCGCGTTGAGCCGGTCGGTGAGCAGGCTGAAGTCGCCGAGCAGGGCACGCGAGTCGACGGCCAGGAACCACTCGTAGAGGGTCTGGTCGGCGGGGTTGAGCGCCAGCATCCGCTGCCCGGGCGACGGCCAGAGCCCCTGGGTGAGCCAGCCGGCGAAGAGCACGAAGAGCAGGCCGACGAGCAGGTCTCGGCGGTACCGGACCGCAGCGCCCCGCAAGCGGGCCGACCGGGACGGGCGGGAGACCGCGGACGCGGGGTGGACACCCTGTTCGGGGTCGGGCCCGGGGGCGGTACGGGCTGCGCTCGTCACGGCCTCGACCCTAGTGGCGGAGGCACCACGGGGTACGCCGGGTCGGCCGCTAACCGTTACCGTGACACTGCACCGCAGCGCATCGCCGCCCCGGTGTCACCCGCCCGGGTGGTGGAACGGCAGACACGGCCGCCTTAAAAGCGGCTGCCGCAAGGCGTGCGGGTTCGACCCCCGCCCCGGGCACCCCAGACTCTCAGCTTTCCCACAGCTTGACGCTCAACGCCAGCTGGCGGCCCCGTTTACCCTTGAGGGTGCACGTTCACGTGCATCGACCCCCTGAGGGAGGCCTGAGAAGTGAAGACCTCGAACCCGGTGCTCGCCCGGCTCGGCCAGGCGGCCGAGCGCGAGCGGGCGGCCGGGTACGCCCAGCCCGGGCCGTACGGACAGCCCGGATATTCCCCGCAGTACGCGCCCTACCAGCAGTACCCGACGGCGAACGCCTACCCGGCCGCGCCGCCCACCGTCACCCCGATGACCCTGGACGACGTCGTCGTCAAGACGGTCATGCTGCTCGGCATCCTCGGCGCCTCCGCCGCGGCCGCCTGGGTGCTCGTGCCGGACGCCCTGGTCGGCGTCGCCTGGATCGGCGCCGCGGTCGTCGGCCTGGCCCTCGGCCTGATCATCTCGTTCTCCCGGATGGCCAACCCCGCGCTGGTGGTGGCGTACTCGATCGTCGAGGGCGTCTTCGTCGGCATGGTGAGCAAGGCGTTCGACAGGCTCTACGACGGCATCGTGCTCCAGGCCGTGGTGGCGAGCTTCGGCGTCTTCTTCCTGATGGCGATGATCTACAAGGCGCGGATCATCAGGGCCACCCCGAAGTTCGCCCGGATCATGATCTCGATCATGGCCGGCCTCTTCGGCGTCATGCTGATCAACCTGGTGCTCGCGCTCTTCGGTATCAACACCCACCTGCGCGACGGCAGCGGGCTGGCCATCATCTTCAGCCTGGTGTGCATCGTGGTCGCCTCGCTGAGCTTCGTGCTCAACTTCGCCGAGATCGAAGAGGGCGTCCGGATGGGGCTCCCGCAGCGCTACTCCTGGACGGCCGCCTTCGGCATCGTCGTCGGCCTGGTCTGGCTCTACCTGGAGATCCTCCGGCTGATCAGCTACTTCCAGGGCGACGACTGACCCGTCCGCCCTACCACCCGGCGCCCGCCTGCCGCGACCGCGGCGGCGGGCGCCGTCGTTTTCCCGTCGCCGCCGGGCCGTGCGGGGCAGAGTGGAGCCGGGGGTACGTCGGCGAGGAGGTCGCGGTGCAGAGTGCCAACCCGGTGTTGACCCGGCTGGACGACACCCGCCGGGTGGAACGCCAGGTGCTCGGCGTGCCGGCCGCCGAGGCGATGACCGTGGACGACGTGGTGGTCCGAACGGTCGGCCTGCTGCTGCTCACCGGCGTCACGGCGGCGATCTCCTGGATTGTGGTGCCGCAGGCGGTGTGGCTGCCGGCGGCGCTGGCCGGCACCTCGCTGGCCGGGTTGGCGCTGGTGCTGGTCATCTCGTTGAAGCAGATCACCAACCCGGGCCTGATCGCGGCGTACGCGGTGCTCCAGGGGCTGCTGCTCGGGGTGGCCAGCCGGGCCTTCGACCTGGTCTATCCGGGGATCGTGGTGCAGGCGGTGGTCGGCACCTTCGGGGTCTTCCTCGGCATGGGGCTGCTCTACCGTGCCCGCCTGGTCCGGGCCACCCCGCGGCTCGCCCGGCTGGTCGTCGGGACGGTGATCGGCATCGTCGCGCTCAGCCTGGTCAACCTGGTGACCTACCTGCTCACCGGCCGGCAGGGGCTGGAGGTCTACAGCGTCACCACCCGGGTCGGCTGGCTGCCGTACGCCTTCTCGGTGGTCGCGATCATCGCCGGCGCGTTCAGCTTCATCCTCGACTTCGACCTGGTCGAGCGGTCGGTCCGGGCCGGGCTGCCCCGCCGGTACGCCTGGTTCTGCGCGTTCGGCCTGCTGGTCGGGCTGATCTTCCTGTACTGGCAGATCCTCCGGCTGCTCAGCTACCTACGCCGGTGACCGGCCGCTCCTGCTCCGTAGACTCCCGACGATGAGCGCAGCGGAACTGGACCGGGCGGTGCAGTTGATGGTCCGGCAGGTCGGGCACTGGCAGCAGCCGCGCTGGTCGGCGGCGGCCGAGGGCGGCAACGTGTCCCGCGCCGACCTGGTGCACAAGCTGGTGCAGGAGATCGCCAACCTCGCCGCGGACGCCGAGGGGGACCCGCGCCGGGACGTACCCCGGTTGAACAACGACCTGGCCCTGCCCGATCAGCTCCGGGTGGTGGCGGCCGACCTGGTGGCGGCCGGTCCGCCGGACGCGGTGCTGGCGGAGGCGGCCGCCGCGGTGGCGGCCACCCGTTCCGCGCTGTAGGCGGGTCACTGCTTCAGCCAGCGCCGGACCTTCCGCCGCCGGGCCCGGTCCCGGGCCGCGGCCACCGCCGACAGGTTCCGGTCGGCCGCAGCGGCCTGCCGCGCGTGCAGCAACCCGTACGTGAAGGTGTTCTCCCCGTCGGCGTACGCGCGCAGTGACAGGTCCCGCAGCACCTGGCGGGTGACCACCGAGTCCTGGTGCGCGCCGAGCAGATCCTGAAGGTCCTTGAGCCGATGCAGCAGGGCCGTCGCCCGCTTCCCGACGGCCGGTTCGCGGACCTCGACGGCGTACCGGGCCGCCTTGTACGCCTTGCGGGCCTCGTGCAGCGGGCCGTCCTCCACGTCGCCGGGCCCGGCCAGGGCGCGGTCCAGCCGGTCGTCGGCGCGGCGCACCGCCCGGCGTACCCGGCGGGCCACCCAGCGGGCGTCGGCGGTCCGCGCGGTCGGTCCCTCCAGCAGCTCGTCGAGCCGGACCAGCAGGTCGGTGTAGCGGTCGGAGTCGAGCGCCTCCCGCAGCGCGTCGAGGGACTCGGCCACGTCCGCCGCGAAGTGCTCCTGGATCCGCGCCGGGACCGGGCCGAGGACCAGGTCGGCGGGTTCGGCGTGGACCGCCTCGTCGAGTCGGGCGGCCAGCACCTGGCCGTCGCGTACCGGCCCGAGCTGGGCGCCGAGCCAGCGGAGTTCCGTGCGGAGCGCCTCGCCCGTCTGCCGGTCCCACAGGCCGCGGAACGTCCGCAGGGTGGCGCGCAGCCGGCGGACGGCGACCCGCATGTCGTGCACCGCCTCCTCGTCGCCGCCGCGGGCACCGGGGTGGTTGGCGATCAGCACGTCGCGCTGGGCGAGGGCGTAATCGAGGACGGGTGCGGCACCGGGATCGCTCGGCGTGGCCCGGGACGCGAGGAGTCGGGTGGCGAGGGCCCGGTGCGACTTGGACACCGGTACCGGCCGGGCGCCGGCGGCCCGGAGCCGCGCGTCCACGGCCTCCAGCAGCCGGTCGTCGCCCTCGACCAGTTCGACCTCGATCTCGTGCCAGGTGTGCCGCTCGTCGGTGACCAGGTCCCGCCCCTCGACGGTGTCCTCAGCGACCTCGGCCAGCACCCGGCCCTGATCGTCGAGGAGCCGGCGTTCCATCCGGCGGGTGGTGATCCGCGCGGCCGGCTCGACCGGTCGGCCCCGGGACGCGGCCCGGAACAGTGCGACCAGTTCGGCGGGCGGGTCGCTGTCGGCCGCTCCGGCCGGGAACTGGTACTCGGTCCGGTCGCCGCCGGCCGCACCGACCTTGAGATGCCAGCCCGCATCGTGCCCCCCGGTACGCCGACGCAGCGCGAATCCGCTGCGGGCCAGCCGGAGGTCGGCGGTGTCCAGGTAGACCGCGTCCAGATCGAGCGCGGTGGCGTCCGACATCGTCGTGACGCCACCGCAGCCCGTCAGGTCCGGCAGCCGGAATCCCTCGTCTCCGGAGTACTTGTGTTCCCGCTCCACCACGGTCGCCATGGCGAACCGGTACCCCGGGGCGGGACCGGCGAATCGGAGGTCAGCTGAGCCGCTCCAGCACCATCGCCATGCCCTGGCCGCCGCCCACGCACATGGTCTCCAGACCGATGGTCTTGTCGTGCCACTCCAGGGCGTTGAGCAGGGTGCCGGTGATCCGGGCACCGGTCATGCCGAACGGGTGGCCGACGGCGATCGCGCCGCCCATCACGTTCAGCTTCTCCTCGGGGATGCCGAGCTGCCGGTAGGAGGGGATCACCTGGGCGGCGAACGCCTCGTTGATCTCGACCAGGTCGACGTCGTCGATGGTCATCCCGGCCCGCTTGAGCGCCTGCTTCGACGCCTCGACCGGGCCGAGGCCCATGATCTCGGGGGAGAGGGCGGTGACGCCGGTGGAGACGATCCGGGCCAGCGGGGTGAGGCCGAGGTCCTGCGCCCGCTGGGCGCTCATGATCACCACGGCGGCGGCGCCGTCGTTGAGCGGGCAGCAGTTGGCGGCGGTGATCCGGCCGTCCGGACGGAAGACCGGCTTGAGGCCGGCGACCGCCTCCAGGGTGACGCCCGGACGCGGGCCGTCGTCGGTGCTGACCACGGTGCCGTCCGGCGTGGTGACCGGGGTGATCTCCCGGGCCCAGAAGCCGTCCGCGATGGCCTTCTCGGCCAGGTTCTGGCTCCGGACGCCGAAGGCGTCCATGTCCTCGCGGGTGATGTCGTACACCTGGGCGAGGTTCTCCGCGGTCTGCCCCATGGTCAGGTAGATGTCGGGAAGTTGGCCGGCCTCGCGCGGGTCGGTCCACACCTCCGCACCACCCTGGGCGCGGGCCTTCGAGCGCTTCCGGGCCTCGGCGAAGCGGGGGTTCTCCCAGCCGCCGCCGACGAGCGCCTGCGCCTCCGGCGGCAGGGTGTCGGAGTTGCCGCGGGCGTACCGGGAGACCGTCTCGACGCCGGCGGAGATGAAGACGTCGCCCTCACCGGCCCGGATCGCGTGCATCGCCATCCGGGTGGTCTGCAGCGACGAGGCGCAGTAGCGGGTCAGCGTGGCGCCCGGCAGGCCGTCCAGGCCCATCAGCGTGGCGACCACCCGGGCCATGTTGAAGCCCTGCTCGCCGCCGGGCAGGCCGCAGCCCAGGTAGAGGTCGTCGATCTCGGTCGGGTCGAGCTGGGGGATCTTGTCCAGGGCGGCCTGGACGATGGTCGCGGCGAGGTCGTCCGGGCGGACGTCACGCAGCGAACCCTTGAACGCGCGGCCGATGGGGGACCGGGCGGTGGCGACGATGACGGCGTCGCGGGACGACTCAATCGGCATGAACCAACGTTAACCCGCTGGTAACTTGGCGCGGAAGCAGCCAACTCAGCGGGAAATGTCACGCCCGCCAGCCCCGCGCCGGGGTTCAGTGGTGCCGGGAGGCGACCGTCGCCGCCGCCTGGACCACCGGCAGCAGCGCGTGCGCCCACACCCGGTAACCGTCCGCCGAGGGGTGGTAGCCGTCGTGGCAGAGCGTCCCCGCGTCCGCCCGGAACACCGGGCCGGTCTCGGTGCCGAGGTCGACCACCGTCCCGCCGGCGTCGAGCACGGCCGCCGTCTGGGCGCGGGCGATCCGCCGACCCGACCAGCCGAGCACCTGCCGCAGCGGCGCGGCGACCGCGCGGACCGCCCCGAGGTCGGGGCAGGTGCCCACGACCACCTCGACGTGCGCCTGACGCAGCCGCCGGACCGCCGAGCCGAGGTACGCCGCCGCATCGGTCGGACGGGCCAGGGCGGTGGCGTCGTTGGACCCGATCAGGATCACCGCCACGTCCGGACGCTCGCCGAGCAGCGCCCGGGCCACCTGGGTGGCCAGGTCGGTGGAGCGGGAGCCGGAGACCCCGACGGAGGAGAGGTGCACCCGCCGACCGGTCGGGCCCTCGGCGAGCAGGTGGGCGAGCTGGCCGCCGACGGTCTCCTCGAAGCGTTCCACGCCTACGCCGAGCGCCGAGGAGTCGCCGAGCAGCACCAGCCGCAGCGGCGGGGCACCGGCCCGGCCGACCGTGGCGCGCAGGGCCAGGCTCAGCTCCGGCTGGGCGTACCGGCGGCTGCGGGCGGCGATGGCCTGACCGGCGAGGACGGCAGCCCCGCCGACCGTGCCGGCGACCAGGGAGAGGGCCGCGGCCCGACCCAGTCGGACCGCAAGATCACTGCGCTCGGTCATCACGACACCTCCCCACGGCCGGCGGCGCATGTGCCGGTCAGCTCGTTGCGCTCGCTCATGCCAGTTCCTCCAGTGTTGCCGGATCAGCGGCGGTGCCGGGTTGCGGCACCGCGCCGACACCGAAGAAGGCGCGCCGCCGCAGCTGCGCCCAGCGACCACCCGGCCCGCGGTCGCGACCCCTGACCTGGGTGCCGCTGACCTCGGTGCCGGCGTGCCGGGCCGCCTCGTGGGCCGCCTCCGGCAGCGACCGTACGCCTTCGCCGCGGGCGAGCGTAGCTCGGCGTTCCTGACCCGCGCCCAGCGCGGAGAGAACGGTGGGCAGCAGCGCCGCGGCGGCCACCGCGTAGCCCTCGGCGGACGGGTGGAATCGGTCCCAGGCGAACATCCGCGCGGGCTCGGCGGCGAACCGGGGACCGAGCAGGTCGCCGAGGGAGACCGTCCAGCCGCCCGCCTCGACCACCGCCACGGTCTGTGCGGCGGCCAGTTGCCGGCTCCAACGCCGGGCCAGCCAGCGCAGCGGCGGCTGGATCGGCTGGATCGCGCCCAGGTCGGGGCAGGTGCCGACGACCACCTCGCAGCCGGCGGCGCGCAGCGAGCGCACCGCGTCGACCAGGTAGCGCACCGCCACCGCGGGTGGGGTGCGGTTGGTGACGTCGTTGCCGCCGACCAGAATGACCGCGATGTCCGGTTCGCATTCGAGTGCCGACTCGACCTGCGGCTTGAGCCCGGCCGACAGGGCGCCGACCACGGCGAACCGGTGCAGCCGAACGGGCCGCTGCAACCGGCGGGACAGGCCGGTGGCCAGCAGGGCGCCCGGGGTCTCCCGGCGACGGTGCACGCCGTAGCCGGCGGCCGAGGAGTCGCCGAGGATCACCATGGTGATCGGCGGGCCGGGACACTTCGCGCCGTAGACGCCGTCGCAGCGCGGCGGGGGAGCCTCGGCCATCGGGATGGTGCGCCGGGCCTGGTGGGCCTGGCCGAGCAGCACCCCGCCCGTCGCGACGGTGGCCGCCACGGTCGCGCCCGTGCCGATCGCCGCCATCCGGGCGACCTGCCGGGCGCGCTGCCAACCGATCGGTGCGACGGAAGCAGGGTCCCCCATGAAGCGACAGTATCGCGCCGGCCCGACACCGCGCTCTCCTCGTGACGGCTGGTTCGTGCCTGGGAAACGACCGTTCTGGGTACCTCTATCCGGACAGGGCGCGCACGGGCGGCCCGGCCGGCGGGAGGGCTTGCGCCCGGGCGGCACGCTGGTCGAGCGGAAAGGGGCGGAAAGATGGGGAAGACATTGAAGCGGACCGCGGCGTTCACCGCGCTGGCCCGGGCGCTGGCGGCGGGGGCGCGGGGCGGACCGTCGCTGGGCGAGCGGCTGGCCGCGTTGCCCCGGATGATCAGGGCCACCGCGCGGGGCGAGTACGACGGCGGTCTGAGACTGGCCATGATGACCGCGGCGACGGCGTACGTGCTCTCGCCGGTCGACGTGGTTCCGGAGCTGTTCCTGGCCGTCTTCGGGCTGGTCGACGACGTGGTGATGGTCACCTGGCTGGCCGGCAGCGTGCTCGCCGAGACCGAGCGCTTCCTGGAGTGGGAGGCACGTCGCAGCTCGGTCATCCCGGGGCATGTGGCGCCCTGACGACACGTACGCTGGGCGTCGAGTAAACGTCTGCCCGGCCGCCGACGCCGGCGCCGCAACGAAGGGCACAACGAGGTGCAGTACTACGACAACGTCGTCGACCTGATCGGCAACACCCCGCTGGTACGGCTGCGCAACGTCACCGAGGGTATCCAGGCGACCGTGCTGGCGAAGGTGGAGTACCTCAACCCGGGCGGTTCGGTGAAGGACCGGATCGCGCTGCGGATGGTGGAGGACGCCGAGAAGGCGGGCATCCTCAAGCCGGGTGGCACGATCGTCGAGCCGACCAGCGGCAACACCGGTGTCGGCCTGGCCCTGGTGGCCCAGCTCAAGGGCTACAAGTGCGTCTTCGTCTGCCCGGACAAGGTCAGCCAGGACAAGCAGGACGTGCTGCGGGCGTACGGCGCCGAGGTGGTGGTCTGCCCGACCGCGGTCGCGCCGGAGGACCCGCGCTCCTACTACAACGTCTCGGACCGGCTGGCCCGGGAGATCCCCGGCGCGTGGAAGCCGAACCAGTACAGCAACCCGGCCAACCCGCGCTCGCACTACGAGACCACCGGCCCGGAGATCTGGAAGCAGACCGAGGGGCAGCTCACCCACTTCGTCGCGGGCGTCGGCACCGGCGGCACCATCTCCGGCATCGGCCGGTACCTGAAGGAGGCCTCCGGCGGCCAGGTCAAGGTCATCGGCGCCGACCCGGAGGGCTCGGTCTACTCCGGGGGCACCGGCCGGCCGTACCTGGTGGAGGGCGTCGGCGAGGACTTCTGGCCGGAGACGTACGACCGGACGGTCGCCGACGAGATCGTCGAGGTCTCCGACAAGGAGTCGTTCGAGATGACCCGGCGGCTGGCCCGCGAGGAGGGGCTGTTGGTCGGCGGCTCATGCGGGATGGTCGTGGTCGCCGCCCTGGAGGTGGCCCGCAAGGCCGGCCCGGACGACGTGATCGTGGTGCTGCTGCCGGACAGCGGCAAGGGCTACCTGTCGAAGATCTTCAACGACAAGTGGATGGCCCGGTACGGCTTCCTGGACAACTCCGGCACCGAGCCGACGGTCGCCGACGCGCTCGCCGGCAAGCCGGGCGGCCTGCCCGAGCTGGTGCACGTGCACCCGACCGAGACGGTCCGCGACGCCATCGACTACATGCGCGAGTACGGCGTCTCGCAGCTCCCGGTGCTGAAGGCCGAGCCGCCGGTGGTGACCGGCGAGGTGGCCGGCTCGATCGCCGAGAAGGACCTGCTCGACGCGCTCTTCACCGGTCAGGCGCACCTGCACGACACCATCGAGCGGCACATGGCCGACGCGCTGCCGATGATCGGTGGCGGCCAGCCGGTGAGCGAGGCGGTCGCCCTGCTGGAGAAGTCCGACGCGGCCCTGGTGCTGGTGGACGGCAAGCCCAAGGGCGTGCTGACCCGGCAGGACCTCCTCGCCCACCTCGGCGCCCGCTGAAACCGACCGACAGGGCCTCTTCCCACCGGGGAGGGGGCCCTGTCGGCGTCAGCGGGTCAGCTCGGTGGGCACGGCGACCACGTCGACGAAGGCCCCGCGACGCAGCACGGTCACCGGCAGCCGGGTGCCGATCGCCGGGCCGAGCATCAGCCGTTGCAGCCCTTGGCCGTCGCTGACCGCCCGGCCACCGGCCGACACGATGATGTCCCCGAGGTAGATCCCGGCCACCCCGGCCGGGCTGCCCGGGACCACCTCGACCACCCGCAGCCCACGCCGCTGGCCGGTGCGGGCCACGACGTCGGGCGGTAGCGGCACCGGCACCCCGGCGACGCCGAGCCACGCCCGGCGGACCCGCCCGTCGGTGGTCAGGTCGGTGATGATCTGCCGGGTGGTGGCGTTGATCGGTACGGCCAGCCCCAGGCCGTACCCGGCGACGGCCGTGTTGACCCCGACCACCCGGCCGGCCGAGTCGGCCAGCGCGCCGCCGGAGTTGCCCGGGTTGAGCGCGGCGTCGGTCTGGATGACGTCCTCGATCAGCCGGACCAGCCGCCCGTCCCGGGCCGGCAGCGACCGGCCCAGGCCGGAGACCACCCCGGCGGTGACCGATCCGGCCAGCCCCATCGGGTTGCCGACCGCCACGACGAGCTGACCGATCCGCAGGCCGTCCGCGTCGCCCAGCTCGACCGGCGGCACGGCCGCCTCCTCGACCCGCAGCACCGCCAGGTCCGACAGCGGGTCGGCGCCGATCACCCGGAACGGAACCTCGGTGCCGTCGCCGAAGGCGGCCGAGCCGTCCCGGGCGCCCTGCACCACGTGCGCGCTGGTCAGCAGCAGGCCGTCCGAATCGATGGTGACCGCCGAGCCGGCGCCCGCGCCGCGCGCGGTCCGGACCGACAGCGCGGCCACGCTGGGCAGCACCCGGGCCGCCACGCCGGTCACCACCCGGGAGTACGCGTCGAGGGCGGCATCCTCCGCCGGCTCGGTGTGATCCGTGTCCATGAACCCGGCAACGCCGCTCGATCGACGGGCATGCCCCGATCCGCTGAGAGCGAACGGCGGCGGTCAGAGCGGGCGTTCGTAGCGGAGCTGGGGCACGAGCGCCACGCCGATGTGCTCTACGCGTTCGAGGCCCGTGGGCGTCCAGCCGCCACGCTCGTAGAACCCGCGGGCGTGCGTGTTCTCCCGCAGCACCCAGAGCGCCGCCCGGGACCAGCCGCGCGACCGCATCGCCGCGAGCGCGTCGACCATCAGCTCGCGCCCGGTGCCCCGGCCCCGCTCGTCGGGCTCGAGGTGGATCGCGTTGAGCAGGCCGGTGGCGGGATCGCCCTCGTCGTCCGGCCCCAGGTAGCTGAAGCCGACCAGCCGGTCGTCGCGTTCGGCGACGGTCATCCGGTGGTCGTCCCGCTCCCAGGTCCACCGCTCGACCCAGTACCGACCCATCGCCTCGGGCGTCGGGTCGGCCAGGGTCTCGGGCGGCAGGAACGGCGCGTACGCCGCCACCCGGGACCGCTGGTGCAGGGCGCCGACCGGCATCAGGTCGGCCGCGGTGGCGGGGCGGAGCGTGACCGTCACGCGGCCGAGGCTACCCGTCGGGGCGGAACCTGCACGGTCATCAGGTCCTCGGCGATCACCAGGTCCCCGTCGAAGTGCTCGCGGGCCTCGTCGGCGAAGCGGCGGGGTTCGGCGTAACGCTGGGAGAAGTGGGTGAGCACGAGCCGGCGTGCCCCGGACTCGGCCGCCACCCGGGCGGCCTGCGCCGCGGTGAGGTGACCGACCTCGGCGGCGAGCGCGGCCTCCGAATCCAGGAAGGTCGACTCGATGACCAGCAGGTCGGCGAGCTCGGCGAGGGCGTACACGGCGTCGCAGAGGCCGGTGTCCATCACGAACGCGAACCGCTGCCCCGGTCGGCTCGCGCTCACCTCGTCCCGGGTCACGCGGCGTCCGTTGACGTCCAGGTGGCCGACGCGCAGCAGCTCACCGACGGCCGGCCCGGCGATCCCGTACTCGGACAGCTTCTCCGGCAGCATCCGGAAGCCGTCCGGCTCGATCAGCCGGTAGCCGTACGTCTCGATGGGGTGCCGGAGCCGGCGGGCCTCCAGCGTGCCGACGCCGGTGGCGAAGCGCTGCCCGTCGGCGTCGACGGGCTCGGGCCGCAGCTCCGCGGTCTCGTAGAAACTCGAAGCGTGCCGGAGTCGGGCGAAGTACTCGGCGCCGCCGGCGGGGAAGTGCGCTGCCACCGGTTGCGGTACCCGGTCCAGGGAGAGCCGCTGGATGATGCCGGGCAGGCCGAGGCAGTGGTCGCCGTGGAAGTGGGTGACGCAGATGCGGGTCAGGTCGGTCGCCGAGATACCGGTGTGCAGCATCTGCCGCTGGCTGCCCTCGCCCGGGTCGAAGAGGAGCACCTCGTCGTCCCAGCGGAGCAGGTAACCGTTGTGGTTGCGCTGCCGGGTCGGCGCCTGGCTGGCCGTCCCGAGCACCACCAGTTCCCGCATCGCCACGGAAATCTACCCCCGGTACGAAGCGACCCCCGGGGCTTCCGCGCTCGCGCGCGGGCCGGCTGGACTGGGCCGGCACCCCGGGGGTCGGGTGGCTGTCGTGGATTCGCCGCACCGCTGCCACACGGTCTCGACGATGGTGCCTGTGCCCGCCTCGCGACGGACGAAATTACTGTCGAGGACAGCGGCTAGCGGACAGCCACCTCACGAGTCCGATTGCTATACAAGTCTGGACCACCTCCTTTCCCGTGTACCGCCACGCTATCGACTCCCCGACCGGCCCGGCAACGGATTTGGATCACACGCCCTCAGTCCAGGCCGATCGGGCCCTCGCGCGGGCCCTCCTCGGACGCCGGCTGGACGGCCAGCGACGGGAAGTCGGCCAGGTCGCCCTCCGGCTCGGCGTCCCACTCCGGGAAGACCAGGTCGCTCTGCAGGTAGAGGCAGAGCAGCCGGGTGAGCTGGCGCAGCCCGTCGAGGTGGGTGCGCTCGTGCCCGTGGGTGGCGTCCACGCCGAAACCGAGCAGCGCCACCCGGGCGTGCGCGCCCGCCTCGACCGCCGCCGCCACGTCGGAGCGGTAGTAGTCGAAGACGTCCCGGACCAGGTCGACACCGTGCTCCCGGGCGATCGCCGCCAGGTTGCGGGTCAGGTGGTAGTCGAACGGACCGACGCCGTCGCCCATCGCCAGGGTGGCCGCGTCCTCCCGGGACTGCTGCCCGGGGGCGACCACCGCCGCGTCCACCGAGACGATCTCGGCGACGTCCGGGTCCAGGCCGTGGCTCGCCCCGTGGCCGATCTCCTCGGTGACGGTGACCAGCAGGTGCGCGGTGACCGCCGGGGTCACCCCCGCGTCGACCATCGCCTTGAACGCGGTCAGCACCGCGGCCACCCCGGCCTTGTCGTCCAGGTGCCGGGACTTCACGTACCCGCTGGGGGTGATCGTCGGGTTGGGCAGCAGCGCCACGAAGTCGCCGGCGTCGATGCCGAGGGTCCGCAGGCCGGCGATGTCGGTCACCGGCTCGTCGAGTCGGACCTCGACCTGCTCCCAGCCGACGCCCTGCAGGTCGACGTCGTCGTTGTACCGGTGGCCGCTGGCCTTCAACGGGAGCACCTGGCCGGTGATCACCCGGTCGAGATCGTCGGTGAAGATCCGTACGTGGGCGCCCTCGGCGAAGCGGGCGCTGTGCGTACCGATCGGCTTCAGCTCCAGCCGGCCGTTCTCCTTCAGCCGCTTCACCATGCCGCCGATGGTGTCGGTGTGCACCACGATCGCCCGGTCGGCCCCGGTCTGCCGGGGACCGGGCAGGCAGGCGCTGAGCGCGCCGCGCCGGGTGAGCGTGGAGGAGATGCCGAGCGCGGAGAGCCGCTCGCCGACGTACTGCTGGATGTGGTCGGTACGCCCCGACGGGCTGGGGATCTCCAGCAGCTCCACCAGCACCTGGCGGAGGTAGTCCAGGTCGATCGGCAGGGGCTTCGGGCTCACCCGGCACCTCCCGCCCCGGCCGGGGACCAGAGCCGCTGCGGTGCCCGGGTGCTGGGGAAGAGCAGGTCCACGAAGCGCTCGGCGGTCGGCTGGGGCTCGTGGTTGGCCAGCCCCGGCCGCTCGTTCGCCTCGATGAAGACGTGCTCGGCCTGGTCGGGGGAGGGCACCAGCAGGTCCAGCCCGGTGACCGGGATGTCCAGCGCCCGGCTGGCGGCCACGCACGCCTCGGCGATCGCCGGGTGCAGGTCGGCGGTGACGTCGTGGATGGTGCCGCCGGTGTGCAGGTTGGCGGTGCGGCGTACCGCGAGCACCTCGCCCTTGGGCAGCACGTCGTGCATCCGGTAACCGGCCTCGGCGACCACCTCGCGGGTCATGTCGTCGATCGGGATCTTCGACTCGCCGCCCGTGGCGGCGGCGCGCCGGCGGCTCTGGCGTTCGATCAGCTCGCTGATGTCGTGCACCCCGTCGCCGGTGATCTGGGCCGGCCGGCGTACGGCCGCGGCCACCACCTCGTGGTCGATGACCACCACCCGCAGGTCCTCGCCGTCGCGCATCTCCTCGATCAGGACGTCCGGGCAGAACCGCCGGGCCAGCTCGACCGCCGCGGCCAGCGCCTGCGGGGTACGGACACCGACGGTGATGCCGTTGCCCTGCTCGCCGCGGGCCGGCTTGACCACCACCGGGCCGACGTCCTCCAGGAAGGCCACGTCGTCCGGCTCGCCGGTGGCGGTCCGGCCGCGCGGCACCGACAGGCCCGCCTCGGTGAGGATCCGGCGGGTCACCCGCTTGTCGTCGCAGCGGCTCATCGCCACCGCCGAGGTCAGCTCCGACAGCGACTCCCGGGTGTGCACCGTCCGGCCGCCGTTGCTCAGCTTCAGCTCGCCCCAGTGCGGGTCGGTGACCTCCACCCGGATGCCGCGCCGCATCGCCTCGTCCGCGATGATCTTCGCGTACGGGTTGAGCTCGTCATACCCCTCGGGCGCGGCAGGCAGGAAGAGCCGCTCGTTGATCGGGTTCTTCCGCTTCACGCAGAGCGCCGCGATGCGGTGGAAGCCCAGCCGCTCGTAGAGCCGGATCGCGCCCGAGTTCTCCGCGAGGACCGACAGGTCGACGAAGGACCGGCCGCGCTCGTCCAGCCGGTCGGCCAGCGCGGTCAGCAGCGCCTGGCCGGTGCCGGGCGGCGCGGTGTTGAAGTCGACGGTCAGGCACCAGAGGCTGGCGCCGTTCTCCGGGTCGTCGAAGACCGCCACATGGTCCACGCCGGTGATGGTGCCGACGATCTCGCCGGTGCTCGCCTCTGCGACCAGGTGCAGGAAGCGGTCGGTCCGGGCGTTGTCGACCAGCACCTCGACCGGGGCGGTCACCATGCCGTTGCGGGAGTAGATCCGGTTCACCGCATCCGCGTCGTCGGCGTCGCGCAGCGGGCGGATCCGCAGACCGGGCACGTCCCCGCCCTCCGTCGCCGCCGGCCGCTGGTCGCCCAGCGGCAGCCGGTACGTCAGCGACGGATCGATGAAGAGCTCGTCGGGGAGCCGGGAGACCAGCACGTGCGGGTCGCGGAGGTAGATGCAGATGTCCCGGGCACCGGCGGCCTCGGAACGGAGCACCGCGGCCACCGCCGCGTGGTTGTTGAAGGTCTGGCCGAAGACCAGGCGCCCCCAACCGCAGTCCAGCACCACGCCGTCGGAGTCGGCGGCCTGCGGCTCTGGGGTGCCGGGCGCGACCGGGTCGCCGCCGGGACCGATCCGCTCCCGGCGCCGACCCAGCACCCGCTCCCGGTCGGTCCGTGCGGCTCTGGTCGCGAGAGTGTCCGTCATGGTCAGTCGATTCCGTGGCTCTGGAGCCACATTTCCAGGAGTCCCAGCTGCCACAGCTTGTTTCCGTTCAACGGGGTGAGTTCGGCGTTCGGGTCGGCGAGCAGCGCGTCGACGTAGTCGGCGCGGAACAGGTCCCGGCGGCGGGCCTCGGGCGCGGAGAGCGCGTCGCGTACCCGGTCGAGGAGCTTGCCCTCGAGGTGGGTGAGGCCCGGCACCGGGAAGTAGCCCTTCGGCCGGTCGATGACCTCGTGCGGGAGGACCCGCCGGCCGATCTCCTTGAGCACGCCCTTGCCGCCCTGGGCCAGCTTCAGCTCCGGCGGGCAGCTCGCGGCGAGCTCCACGAACTCGTGGTCGAGGAACGGCACCCGGGCCTCCAGCCCGTGCGCCATGGTCATGTTGTCGACCCGCTTCACCGGGTCGTCGGTCAACATGATCTGGGTGTCGATCCGCAGGCCGGCGTCGACCGCGGTCGCCGCGCCGGGCCGGGCCAGATGCGCGGCCACGAACTCCCGGGCCGGGTCGCCGTCGGCGAGCCACGCCGGGTTGAGGACCCCGGCCAGGCCGGCCGCGTCCCGGTCGAAGAAGGCCTTCGCGTACGTCTCGAGCGCCTGCTCCCGGTCCACGCCGGCGAGCGGCGGGTACCAGTGGTAGCCGCCGAGGATCTCGTCCGCGCCCTGGCCGGACTGGACCACCTTGACGTGCCGGGCGACCTCCTGGCTGAGCAGGTAGAACGCGACGCAGTCGTGACTGACCATCGGCTCGCTCATCGCGGCGACGGCCGCCTCCAGCGGCGGCAGCAGGTCCCCGGTGGGCACCTTGATCTGGTGGTGGTCGGTGCCGAAGGTCTTCGCGATCAGGTCGGAGTAGACGAACTCGTCGCCCTCCCGGCCGCCGACCGCGTCGAAGCCGATGGAGAACGTGGAGAGGCCGGCCTGGCCCTCGCCGGCCAGCAGCGCGACGACCAGGCTGGAGTCCAGCCCGCCGGAGAGCAGCACGCCGACCGGCACGTCGGCCACCATCCGGCGGCGGACCGCGGTGGTCAGCGACTCCAGCAGCGCGTCCTGCCAGTCCCGCTCGGACCAGTCGGCCCGCTCGGCGGCCCGGGTGAACGCCGGGTCCCAGTACACCCGCTCCCGGGTGGAGCCGTCCGGCTCGTAGACCCGGACGGTGGCCGGGGGCAGCTTGGTGACGCCGCGCAGGATGGTCCGCGGTGGCGGCACGATGCTGTGGAAGCTCAGGTAGTGGGCGAGGGCGACCCGGTCGATGGTGGTGTCCACGCCGCCGCCGCCGGCGAGCAGGGCGGGCAGGGTGCTGGCGAAGCGGACCACGCCGGGGCTCTCGGCCAGGTAGAGCGGCTTGATGCCGAGCCGGTCCCGGGCCAGCACCAGCCGGCCGGTGTCCCGCTCGGTGATCGCCACCGCGAACATGCCGATCAGGTGGTCGACGAAGTCCAGTCCCCACTCGGCGTACGCCTTGACCACGACCTCGCTGTCCCCCGAGGAGAAGAAGCGGTGGCCCTTGGCCTGCAGCTCCGCGCGCAGCTCGCGGTAGTTGTAGATGCAGCCGTTGAAGACGCCGGTGAGGCCGGAGGCGGCGTCGACCAGCGGCTGGCCGCTCGCGGCGGAGAGGTCGATGATCTTCAGGCGGCGGTGCCCGAGGGCGGTCGGGCCCTGCGACCAGACGCCGCTGTCGTCCGGTCCCCGGTCACTCATCGTGGCCGCCATCCGCTCCACCGCCGCGACGTCGGCGCGCGAGCCGTCACGACGGAACTCCCCAGCCAGTCCGCACATGGCACGCAATGCTGCCAGAGGTGGCCGGGGTTCGCCCGTTGAGATGATGTCTACGGGGTTACGGATTTGCTAAAATGCCGGACCCGCGTTGTGCGGCTGCGAGCTGGGCCGACATTCCTGTCGACGCCCGGCGGGGTGCCCGAATCGGACCGGGCCCGCGGTGTGACAAACACCGCAGGCCCGGGAAACGGACATCAGGGCGCTCAGCCGGCGGTACGGGCCACACCGACCGGGCAGCTCAGCCCGTTGGGGCCGTGGTTGCAGTAGCCGCCCGGGTTCTTGGACTCTGGCGAAGGGTGCGCTACTCGTGGCCCGAGGCCGTCACCTGCCGCGATTCCGGGAAACCGTGACGGGGTCGTTGGATGGCGGCCGCGGCCGCCGTGACACACTGCTCGCCATGCTGAGCTGGCTGAGCACCCGGTGGGGAAAAGTCGCGTACTTCGTCAGCCTGGTGATCTGCGCCGGACTCGGCGGTCTCCTGTTCGGATTCGGCCACGGAATTGTGCTTGGAGCCGCCGCCTTGAACCTGGCGCTGGGCGTGGTAGCGGCGGTCGGCCTGATCAGGACCATCCGGAAAGGCCCGTCGGCTGCGGACGAGGGTAGCGACTCAGAACCCGATGTGACCGAGCCCGACTGGCTCTCCATGGGCGAGATCGAGGTGCGCGTCACCGGGAGGCGCCGGCGCTATCTCGCCCGATTCGCGACCGTTGCGCCAGCCGTCGATGAAATGAGTCGCGAGGAGCGGCGGATCGCGGCGACGCTGAGGTTTCTCGGCATGCCGGAGGCGACGGTCGTGAAGCTCGACAAGGAAGCCAACGAGGGCGGCACCCGCGAGGCACCTGGCCGTCAGATCGTCGAGATCCCAGAACTGGCGATCCGGGACGCGGCCAGGTTCCCCGGCCTCGGCAGCAATCGGTAGGGGATTGGTTGCGGTGCAACGCCAACGGTCAGAAGCCCGGTGGCCTTGCGTCAGCGGAATCGAGCGGCTCAGCCGGCCGTGCGAGCGACGCCGATCGGGCAGGTCATGCCGTTCGGGCCGTGGTTGCAATAGCCACCCGGATTTTTGGTCGGTGCCAGGTACTGCTGGTGGTAGGTCTCGGCGAAGTAGTAGTCACCGAGCCGGGCGATCTCCGTGGTGATCTCGCCCTTGCCGGCCCGCGCCACGATCGGCGCGAACGCGTCCCGGGACGCCTGGGCGGTGGCCAGCTGCTCGTCCGTGGTGGCGTAGATCGCCGAGCGGTACTGCGTACCGACGTCGTTGCCCTGGCGCATGCCCTGGGTCGGGTCGTGGTTCTCCCAGAAGACCTTCAGCAGATCCTCGTAGCTGATCTTCGTGGGGTCGTAGACCACCTGGACCACCTCGGCGTGCCCGGTCATGCCCGAGCAGACCTCCTCGTACGTCGGGTTCGGGGTGACCCCACCCGCGTAGCCGGCGGACGTGGTGATCACTCCCGGCAGCGTCCAGAACAGCCGCTCGGCGCCCCAGAAACAGCCCATCCCGAAGACGGCGACCTGCGAGCCCTCC
This sequence comes from Micromonospora globispora, assembly GCF_003857015.1. Taxonomy (GTDB): domain Bacteria; phylum Actinomycetota; class Actinomycetes; order Mycobacteriales; family Micromonosporaceae; genus Micromonospora; species Micromonospora globispora. The sequence continues at coordinate 28,430 of NZ_QGGF01000286.1, forward strand.
GGGAACGGGCCCTTCAGCGAGGAGGGGAGCACCTCGTGCCGGTCCGCGACCGGCATCGCGAGGGGCCGGCCGGGCAGGGCCTGGTCGGGGGTGGGCAACTCGGCCTTGTTGCGGCGAAGGAACACGGTGGAACTCCTCTCGTACCTCTCCCCGCGTGCAACGCCGGCGGGCCCCACTTCCTTACCCGCCCTGCCGCCGATCACCGAGCCCGTCAGGAGTCCGTCACGGCGACCAGCATCAGCAGGATGACCAGCGCGAACGGGATGGCCAACCGGACGATGGTCATCGGCCGCATCAGCAGCCGGGGACCCGGATCCATCGGACGCAGTTGCGGGTGGGTCGGCACGGGCGCCGGCAGGTTGCGCACCGAGCCTGGTGGCCTGAGGTTCGTTCGAACGGGGCGGGCCATGCTACTGCGCGTGGAATCCGCCCCGCTGTCCCTAGGCGTCCGGGTGTACCGGCAGTTCGGCGGCGATTCGGTCGGCGTACTGCCTGGCCTCGGCGTCGTCGGCGTAGCGGGTGCGCGGCCAGAAGAAGCCGCGCAGGCCGTCGCCCTTCGTCCGCGGCACCACGTGGGTGTGCAGGTGCGCCACGGACTGCGACACCTTGTTGTTCATCGCCACGAACGTCCCACCGGCACCGAGGCCGCTCTCCAGCGCCACCGCGAGCCGCTGCACCAGGCCGAAGTAGCCGGCGAGGGCGTCGGCGGGCAGATCGGTCAGCGTCACCACGTGGGTACGCGGCACCACCAGCACGTGCCCCTTGAAGACCGGCCGGGTGTCCAGGAACGCCACGCCGTCCGGCTCGTCGGCGACCCGGAACGCCTTCACCTCGCCCGCCACGATCCCGCAGAACACGCACCCGCTCACCGGGGGCAGCCTAGTACCGGCTCCGCCCGATCGCCTTTCGGCGCAGTCACTGTCAAGCGGCGAGTTCGGGCGGCCGACGTTCCCACACAGCGATCACCCGCCGAGCAGTCAGACGTCGGATGCGTGGCCAGTCCCGGCGCAGCAGAGCGGCATTGACATAGCGGACGATGTCGTTTCGTTGACCGCAGTCCATCAGCGTTAGGTACAACGTCAGGCGTTGCCGGGAATCGGTCACGTCGAATTCGGTGAGGCCCGACCAGGTGAGCCGCACCAGGCGGGATGGCAGCGGCGCGGCCGAACTCACCGGGCCAGTATGGCGCAGCGGTACGACGCAACGGCGGATGTGACGCGCGCCTGGGTTCCACACGGTGGGACGGGCGGGAGGACTAACGTCTCGGGAATGAGTCACGGCTTCGAGACGCTCGCCATCCACGCCGGCCAGGACCCCGAGGCCCGCACCGGCGCGGTGATCCCACCGATCTACCAGACCAGCACCTACGCCCAGGACGCGGTCGGCGCGCCCCGGCAGGGTTACGAATACAGCCGGTCCGGCAACCCGACCCGCGACGCGCTGCAGGAATGCCTCGCCGCGCTGGAGGGTGGCCCGGTCGGGCTGGCCTTCGCCAGCGGTCTGGCCGCCGAGGACACCCTGCTGCGGACCGTCTGCCGTCCGGGTGACCACGTGGTCATCCCGGACGACGCGTACGGCGGCACGTACCGGCTCTTCGCCAAGGTCGCCGAGCGGTGGGGGCTGGAGTACACCCCGGCCAAGGTCTCCGACCCGGACGCGGTGCGGGCCGCGATCCGCCCCGGCACCACGAAGATCGTCTGGGTGGAGACGCCGACCAACCCGCTGCTCGGCATCGCCGACATCGCCACCCTGGCCGGTGTCGCGCACGACGCGGACGCCCTGCTGGTGGTCGACAACACGTTCGCCTCGCCGTACCTGCAGCAGCCGATCGCGCACGGCGCGGACGTGGTGGTCCACTCGACCACCAAGTACATCGGCGGACACTCCGACGTGGTCGGTGGCGCGCTGATCGCCGCGGACCGGAGCCTCGGTGAGGAGCTGCGCTACCACCAGAACGCGATGGGCGCGGTCAACGGCCCGTTCGACGCGTGGCTCACCCTGCGCGGCATCAAGACCCTCGGCGTACGGATGGACCGGCACTGCGACAACGCCGAGCGGATCGCCGCCTATCTGGACGGGCACGCCAAGGTCGGCCAGGTCATCTACCCGGGCCTGCCCGCGCACCCGGGCCACGAGGTGGCCGCCAAGCAGATGCGCCGGTTCGGCGGCATGATCTCGTTCCGCGCCGCCGGCGGCGAGGAGCACGCGGTGGAGATCTGCAACCGGGCGAAGCTCTTCGTGCTCGCCGAGTCGCTCGGCGGGGTGGAATCCCTGATCGAGCACCCGGGCCGGATGACACACGCAAGTGCTGCCGGCTCGCCGCTTGAAGTTCCCGGCGATCTCGTGCGACTGTCTGTCGGCATCGAGACGGTCGACGACCTGCTCGCCGATCTGGAGCAGGCGCTGGGCTGACCGCTGGCTGGGGGAGGGTGGCCGTGCAGGACTTCATGCCAACGACCTGGGTGGGGGCGACGGCCAAGCAGATCGCCCGGGGCGTCCGCCGGGGCGACGTCTCGGCCACCCAGGTCGTCGCCGACCACCTGGACCACATCGTCCGGGCCGACGCCGACCTCGCCGCGTTCCGCACGGTGCGCGGCGGGGAGGCGATCACCGAGGCGGAGAAGGTCGACGAGCAGGAGGACCTGGCCAACCTCCCGCTGGCCGGGGTGCCGATCGCGGTCAAGGAGAACACCCCGGTCGCCGGGCTGCCCACCTGGAACGGGTCGGCCGCCTGTCGTACCGCGGTGGCGGAGGCCGACCACGAGGTGGTCCGGCGGCTGCGCGGCGCCGGTGCGGTGATTCTCGGGGTGACCCGGATGCCCGAGCTCGGCCTCTGGGCGCTCACCGACGACGAGACCGGGGTGACCCGCAACCCGTGGGACCTCCGGCGTACCCCGGGCGGGTCGTCGGGTGGCGCGGCCGCCGCGGTGGCCGCCGGCCTGGTGCCGATGGCGCACGGCAACGACGGCCTGGGGTCCATCCGCATCCCGGCCGCCTGCTGCGGCCTGGTCGGCCTCAAGCCGAGCCGCGGCGTGATCCCGTGCCAGCTCGGCGCGGAGGACTGGTTCGGCCTCACCGAGCACGGCGTGCTGACCGGCACGGTGGCCGACGCGGCCGTCGGCTTCTCCGTGCTGGCCGGCCGGCGTCCCGACAAGCTGGTCCCGCCGCAGCGGCTCCGGGTGGGCGTCTCGCTC
>NZ_QGGF01000275.1 GCF_003857015.1 Micromonospora globispora
CCGCCCGGCCGGTGTCCCCACCGCCGGCGCCGGTATCACCGCCCCGGCCCGCACCGGTCCACCCGCCGAAGCAGCGCCGCCGCACCACCCCTCCACCGGCCGCGCCGCCGCCCGGCTTCCAGCCTCCCAAGGGGTACGTCCCGGTGCCGGTCCGCCGTCGGCGGCGCTGGCCCTGGATGCTGCTGCTCAGCGTCGCCTGCTGCTGTGGCGCCCCGCTCTGGTGGGCCAAGCCGCTCACCGAGCAGTACCCGGCCAGCGCCGCCCTGCCGGACGAGGTGGCCGGCCTGCGGCTGCGGGAGGACGAGCGCAGCCAGGCGACCGCCGAGAAACTGGAGGCCGAGGTACGCCAGGCGCACGTGCTCGCCGAGGACACCTTCGCCGGCGTCTACACCACCTCCGACGGCAAGCGGGTGACCGTCTTCGGCGGCACCGGTTTCCGGCTCAGCCCGGAGTCGGACGCGAACGCCGAGATCGCTCGGCTGACGGACCGGTACCAGCTCGCGTCGGCGGTGCCGGTGCAGACCAGGGTCCGGGGCCGGTACGAGCGCTGCGCGGTCGGCGCCGCCGACGGCGACACGGTGGTGGTCTGCACCTCGGTCGACCACGGCAGCCTCACCACCGGCGTCTTCACCCGGCTGTCGGTCGACGACAGCGGCCGGCTGCTGAACGTGCTGCGCCGACAGATCGTCACGCCGAACCAGTCCTGACCCTCGCCCCGGCGAGGTCTCGAACACGTAAAGGCACCCGTTTCGCGCCGATTTCAACCGGCTCGAAGCTCATAATCGGCGACATGTCGCGGCGTTGGCTGTTCGCCGATCAGCTGGGGCCGCACTTTCTCGACGACCGGCGGCAACCGGTCCTGCTGATCGAGTCGAAGGCGGTCTTCCGCCGTCGGGTCTACCACCGGCAGAAGGCCCACCTGATCCTCTCCGCGCTCCGGCACCGCGCCGCCGAACTCGGCGAGCAGGCGATCTTCCTGCGCACCGAGACCTATCGGGAAGCGCTGAAGCAGGTCCGCGAGCCGCTGGAGGTCTGCCACCCCACCTCACGGCGGGCGCTGGCCTTCGTGCGCGGGCTGGACCGGGTCACCGTGCTGCCGGCCCGCGGCTACCCGACGAGCCTGGCGGACTTCGCCGAGTGGGCCGACGAACGCCGGGGTGCGCTGCGGATGGAGGCGTTCTACCGGTTCGCCCGGCAGCACCACGGCGTGCTGGTCGACGGGGACGAACCGGTCGGCGGCCGGTGGAGCCTGGACGTCGAGAACCGCGAGCCGCCCCCGAAGGAGGGGAAGCTGGACGTCCCGCCCGCGCCGATGCCGAGGGAGGACGACATCGACGCCGAGGTCCGGGCCGACCTGGACCGCTGGGAGCGGGAGGGGATCCGGTTCGTCGGCCGGGACGGGCCGCGCCGGTTCCCGGCCACCGGCAAGGAGGCCAAGGCCCGGCTGCGGCACTTCCTCAAGCACCGGCTCCCCGCGTTCGGCCCGTACGAGGACGCGATGCTCTCCACCGATCCGTGGCTGGCGCACAGCATGCTGTCGTCCTCGTTCAACCTCGGGCTGCTGGACCCGATGGAGGCGGTCCGCGGGGCCGAGCAGGCGTACCGCACCGAGGCTGCGCCACTGCCCAGCGTGGAGGGCTTCATCCGGCAGGTCCTCGGCTGGCGGGACTTCATCTGGCACACCTACTGGTACTTCGACGCCAGCTGGCGGAACAGCAACGAGCTGGGCGCCCGCGGGTCGCTACCGGCCTGGTGGACCGAGCTGGACGCGGACGGGGTGGACGCGCGGTGCCTCGCCGACGTGCTCGCCGGGGTCCGGGACCGGGCCTGGGTGCACCACATCCCCCGGCTGATGGTGCTGGGCAACTACGCGCTGCAGCGCGGCTGGCGCCCGGCCGAGCTGGTCGAGTGGTTCCACACCCGCTTCATCGACGGCTACGAGTGGGTGATGACCGCCAACGTGGTCGGCATGAGCCAGTACGCCGACCTGGGCCGGATGACCACCAAGCCGTACGTAGCCGGCGGCGCGTACATCAACCGGATGAGCGACTACTGCGGCGGCTGCCGGTACGACCCGCGCAAACGCCTCGGCGAGAACGCCTGCCCGTTCACGGCCGGTTACTGGGCCTTCCTGTCCCGCAACCGGGACCGGATACCGAGCAACGCCCGGATGGCCCGCACCATGAAGCAGATGGACCGGCTCTCCGATGTCGACGCGGTCGTCGACCAGGAGCGCCGCCGGGGCGCGGCCGCCCCGTGACGGCTCAGGCGGCGCCGTCGCCCGGGGTCTCGCTCCGGCGCGGGGCGTACCGCGGCACGTACTCCTGACCGGTGAGCTTCTGGATCTCGCTCATCAGCTCGTCGGTCATCTCGCGCAGCGAGGCCCGGTCGTCGGGCCGGCCGGTGAAGTCCAGCGGCTTGCCGAACCGGATGCCGATCTCGGCCCGACCGGGCCGGGGCACCCGCGTCCCGATCGGCTGCGCCTTGTCGGTGCCGGTCACGCCGACCGGGATGATCGGCACGCCGGCCGCCACCGCCAGCCGGGCCGCACCGGTACGCCCCCGGTAGAGCCGGCCGTCCGGCGACCGGGTCCCCTCCGGGTAGACGGCAACGAGGTCACCGGACTTGAGCACCGGAATGGCAGCGTCGAACGCCGACAGCGCCGCCCGGCCGCCCGCCCGCTCCACCGGGATGGCGCCCAGCCCGGTCATCACGAACTTGGAGAAGGCACCCTTCACCCCGGTGCCCGTGAAGTACTCCGCCTTGGCCCAGAAGGCCAGATGCCGGGGAACGACGGTGCCCAGCAGCAACTCGTCGGTGACCGAGAGGTGGTTGCCTGCGAAGATCGCCCCGCCGGTCGCCGGGATGTGCTCCAACCCCTCCACGTGCGGACGGAAGGCCAACCGGAGCGTGGGCGCCACGGTGAGCTTGCCGATGGTGTAGAGCAGGGGCACTGGTCCTCCGGCGGTCGCGTGCTGAACAGGCGGTGTCACGGTAGCGGACGGCACCATGCCCACCCCAGCGGGTGGCGGGCCGCCCGAGTGGTGGTCCGGCGACGCCAAGTCACCGGACCACCCCCATCAGCACCTCATACCCGACGGACGGCCACCGTCACCCGCTCACCCTCGCCGACCTCGCCGGCGAAGCCCTCCACCTGGTCCGCGAAGTCCACCCGATCGGCCAGCACCTCCCGGGCCACGAAGTCGCGGTACGCCGACACCGCGGCCCGCACCTCCTCCGACGCCGAGAGCGTCACGACGATCCGGTCCGAGACGTCCAGGTCGGCGTCCCGGCGGGCCTGCTGCACCACCCGGACCACGTCCCGGGCCAGCCCCTCGGCGGCCAGCTCCGGGGTGACCTCGGTGTCCAGCACGACCACGCCCTCACCGCCGGGCAGCGGCGCGGACTGCTCCACGTCGGCGGCGACCAGGCGCAGCTCGTACTCGCCCTCGGCGAGGGTGACGCCGGCGGCGACCGGGGCGCCGTCGACCAGCTCCCACTCCCCCGCCTTGACCGCCTTGATCACCTGCTGAACCTGCTTGCCGACCCGCGGGCCGAGCGCCCGGGGCACCACGGTCAGCACCTGCTGGCAGTACGCGGACACCTCCTCGGTGAACTCCACCGCCTTCACGTTGACCTCGTCGGCGACCAGGTCGGCGAAGGGTCGGAGCTGGGCCGCGACCGGCGAGGCCACGGTCAGCTTCGACAGCGGCAGCCGGACCCGCAGGCCCTTCGCCTTGCGCAGCGACAGCGCGGCCGAGGCGACCGCCCGGACGGCGTCCATCGCGGCGACCAGCTCGTGGTCGGCCGGGAACTCGCTGGCCTCCGGCCAGTCGGTCAGGTGCACCGACCGCTCGCCGGTGAGGCCGCGCCAGATCTCCTCCGCGGTCAGCGGCGCCAGCGGCGCCACCACCCGGCAGAGCGTCTCCAGCACCGTCCACAGCGTGTCGAACGCCTCGGCGTCACCCGACCAGAACCGGTCCCGCGAGCGGCGGACGTACCAGTTGGTCAGCGCGTCCAGGAAGGACCGGACGGTGGCGCAGGCCCCGGAGATGTCGTACGACTCCATCTGGCCCTGCACCGTGGTGACCAGCTCGTTCGTCTTCGCCAGCACGTACCGGTCGAGCAGGTCGCCGGCGGCGGCTCCGCCGCCGCCAGTCGGCTCAGCGTCGGTCCGCCGCCTGGCCGTGTACCCGTCGGCGTTGGCGTAGAGCGAGAAGAAGTACCAGACGTTCCACAGCGGCAGCAGCACCTGCCGGACGGCGTCCCGGATGCCCGCCTCGGTGACCGGCATGTCCCCGCCCCGCAGCACCGGGGAGGACATCAGCATCCAGCGCATCGCGTCCGACCCGTACGCGTCGAAGACGTGGTACACGTCCGGGTAGTTGCGCAGGCTCTTGGACATCTTCCGTCCGTCCGAGCCGAGCAGGATGCCGTGGCTGAGGCAGTTGCGGAACGCCGGCCGGTCGAACAGCGCGGTGGCCAGCACGTGCATGGTGTAGAACCAGCCGCGGGTCTGTCCGATGTACTCGACGATGAAGTCGCCCGGGTAGTGGTGCTCGAACCAGTCGCGGTTCTCGAACGGGTAGTGCACCTGGGCGAACGGCATCGAGCCGGACTCGAACCAGCAGTCCAGCACCTCCGGCACCCGGCGCATCATCGACTTACCGGTCGGGTCGTCCGGGTTCGGGCGGACCAGCTCGTCCACCGCCGGCCGGTGCAGGTCGGTCAGGCGGACGCCGAAGTCCCGCTCGATCTCCTCCAGCGAGCCGTACACGTCGACCCGCGGGAAGTTCGGGTCGTCGGACTTCCACACCGGGATCGGCGAGCCCCAGAACCGGTTCCGGCTGATCGACCAGTCGCGGGCGTTGGCCAGCCACTTGCCGAACGAGCCGTCCTTGATGTGCGCCGGGGTCCAGTTGATCTGCTGGTTCAGCTCGACCATCCGGTCCCGGAACCGCGTCACCGCGACGAACCAGGACGACACCGCCTTGTAGACCAGCGGGGTGTCGCAGCGCCAGCAGTGCGGGTACGAGTGGGTGTAGGTGTCCTGCTTGAGCACCACCCCCCGCTCCTTGAGCTCCCGGATCACCGGCTTGTTGACGTCGAAGACCTGCTCGCCCTGGTACGGCGGGACGAGCGAGGTGAACCGGGTGTGGTCGTCCACCGTGACGATGGTCGGGATGCCGGCCTCGTTGCAGGTGTTCTGGTCGTCCTCACCGAAGGCCGGGGCCAGGTGGACGATCCCGGTGCCGTCCTCGGTGGTGACGAAGTCCGCGCCGAGCACCTGGTACGCGTTCGGGCCGGCCTGCTCCACGAGGAAGTCGTAGAGCGGGGTGTACCGGCGCCCGACCAGGTCACGGCCGTACACCGTGCCGACCTGCTGGTACCCCTCCAGCTCCTTGGCGTACGCCGCGAGCCGGGCGGCGCCGACGACGTACCGCTCGCCGTCCCGCTCCAGCACCGCGTACTCGATGTCCGGGCCGACCGCGAGCGCCAGGTTGGACGGCAGGGTCCACGGCGTGGTGGTCCAGACGCCGAGGTTCACCGCTCCGCGCACCGGCTCCGGCGCGCTCTCGTCGGGGGTCAGCTCGAACCAGACGCTCAGCGTCGGATCGTGCCGGTCCTTGTAGACGTCATCCATCCGGGTCTCGGTGTTCGACAGCGGCGTCTCGCACCGCCAGCAGTACGCCAGCACCCGGAAGCCCTCGTAGACCAGACCCTTGTCGTGCAGGGTCTTGAAGGCCCACATGACGCTTTCCATGTAGTCCAGGTCGAGGGTCTTGTAGTCGTTGGCGAAGTCGACCCAGCGGGCCTGCCGGGTGACGTACCGCTCCCAGTCCTGGGTGAACTCCAGCACCGAGGTGCGGCAGGCCTCGTTGAACCGGGCCACGCCGAGGTCGAGGATCTCCGCCTTGCTGGTGATGCCGAGCTGCTTCTCGGCCACCACCTCGGCGGGCAGGCCGTGGCAGTCCCAGCCGAACCGGCGCTCCACCCGGCGCCCGCGCATGGTCTGGTAGCGCGGCACCGCGTCCTTCACGTAGCCGGTGAAGAGGTGGCCGTAGTGCGGCAGGCCGTTGGCGAACGGCGGGCCGTCGTAGAAGACGTACTCGTTCTTCCCGTCCTCGCCGGCGGGGCGGGCCTCGACGGAGGCCTCGAAGGTCTTGTCGGCCGCCCAGTGCTCCAGGACCCGGCGCTCGACCGCGGGCAGGTCCGGGCTCGCCGGGACGCCGGCGGCGGTCGGGTCGTGCAACGGATAGGCCATCGGGGGTCGCTCTCCTCAGCAGCTCACTGTCATGTGGGTCTGCGAGGACGAGCCTTTTCGGGTACGCCTCGACGGCGCGCCCGAGCGGCCCGCGGTACCACCCCGCTTGGCGGTCAGGATCGACCGCCCGCTCGTTGGCCGGCTGTGACGGGCCGGTCCCGTCCGGTTCTACTGGGCCGGTCACCCGGCTGTTCTTCCGGAGGCTCGCCGGTGATGGCCGGGTCGTCGCCTGTGTGCCGACAAGCGTACTCGACCGGCCGGGTGTTCCGCCGCCGAGTATCGGCCCGGGTCTACCCGGTGACCGCCGTCACCGTCACGGTGCTGCCCACGGGCCCGTCCTCGTTGATGCAAACGACACGACGAATCGGGAGGTCTTCCGTGAGAGTTCTGGTGGCGGGCGCCGGAGGCGCCATCGGCGTACCGCTGACCCGCCGGCTGATCGAACACGGACACGAGGTCCACGGCCTGACCCGGGACCCGGGCCGCGGCCGGCGGCTGGCCGACCGGGGCGTCCGGCCGGTGGTGGCCGATGCGATGGAGAGGGACGCGCTGCTCCGGGCCGTCGACGGCCTGGCCGCCGACGCGGTGATCCACGAGCTGACCGCGTTGACCCGCACGCCCACCCGGCACAGCGGCATGGCCCAGACCAACCGGCTGCGCACCGAGGGCACCACGAACCTGCTGGCCGCCGCCGAGGTGATCGGCGCGCGACGGTTCCTCACCCAGTCGATCGTGCTCGGGTACGGCTACCGGGACCACGGCGACCGGCTGCTCACCGAGTCCGACCCGTTCGGCGAGCCGCAGGGCACGAAGGTGGACCCGCACCTGGCGGCGATGCGCGCCACCGAGCAGCAGGCGTTCACCGCCCCGCATGGACGGGATCGCCGCGCTGACCCGCGGCTAGGCTGCGGTGGTGATCCGGATCGAGCTCGACGAGCCGACGCTGGCCCGTACCCGGATCGCCACCAGCCCGCTCTGGGAGGTGCTCACCAGCCTCTACCTGCTGGAGCGTCACCCGGGCGAGGTGCCGTGGCCGTACACCGGCTGGGCGCGGCACGCCCGCCGGGTGCTGGCCGAGGTTCCGGCGGCCGCGCCGGCCCGGCTGCTGGTCGCCCCCGACGGGCGGGCACCGGACTTCCTCACTCCGATCCCGCCGACGCCGGCGCCGGCCCTGGCGGACGAGCTGGCCGTGCTGCGGGCCACTCCGCCCGAGGTGATCGCCGAGCAGATCGCGCACTACCACCGCACCGACGACCTGCCCGACTGGCTGCACCCGTTCGTCACCGACCGGGAGGTCGCGCTGGACCGGCTGGCCGACGGCATCCAGGCGTACTGGGACGCGGCGATCGCGCCGTGGTGGCCGGCGATGCGGGCGGCGCTGGACGAGGAGGTGCTGCACCGCGCCCGGGCGCTGGCGGCCGAGGGTCCGGACGCCCTCCTGGCCGAGCTGCACGATCGGGTGCGCTGGGAGCGGCCGGTGCTGACCCTGGTCAAACCGCTGGAGCACAGCTTCCGGGCGGTGAACCAGCGGCTGCTGCTGATCCCGCTGATCTTCTCCCGGGGCGCACTGAGCTGCTCCACCGACCACCCCGAGATCGTCGCCGTCTCCTACCAGGCACGCGGGGCCGCGCTGCTGGCCGAGGGCGGCCCCGCGTGCCTGGTAGGAGACGGCGACGATCTCGGGGCGG
>NZ_QGGF01000451.1 GCF_003857015.1 Micromonospora globispora
GTCCCGGTGGGAGCCGGCGGGTGCACCGGCCGCGGCGCCCGCGCCCCTGGCGCCGACGGCGGGCTGAGCCGGATCGGATTCCCCGCCCGCTACGGCCGGGCTACCGTGTGGGCGCAGTCGCCCGCCGGCACCGAGGAGAGCGCCGTTGAGCCCCACCGGTCAGGTCCGGCCGTGGCACCGACCGATGCGGGCCCGCCGCAGGGACGAGGCGCATCGGGCGGCGACGCCAGCTTGTTGGTCGGGTAGTAGTGGCGCGCGAAGTCCGGGAACACCTGCCGCATTCGCCGCCATGACACGCCCTTGAGGCTGTTGACCAGCTTCGACAGGGCAACCTTGGGCGGGAGGTTCACCAGCAGGTGCACATGCTCGGCCTCGCCGTTGAACTCGACCAGCTCGGTCTGGAAGTCGACGCACACCGCGCGCATGGTCTCCTCCAGCCAGGTCAGGTGCCGCTCGGTGAACATATGTCTGCCTGTGCCAATCTTCGGCGAGTCTGTCGTACATCAATGCTGGACTGTCCGATGTGCAGCTTCGGTACAACTACCGTGTCTACCCCACGCCCGGCCAGCAGGAAGCGCTGGCCCGGGCGTTCGGGTGCGCGCGGGTGGTGTTCAACGACGGGCTGCGCATCCGGCAGCAGGCTCGCGTGGAAGGGCTGCCGTACGTGTCGGACGGCGACCTGTCCAAGCGGGTGATCACCGGGGCGAAGAAGACGCCCGAGCGACAGTGGCTGGGCGAGGTGTCGGCGGTGGTGCTGCAGCAGGCCCTCGCGGACCTGAACACCGCCTACCGGAACTTCTTCTCCTCGCTCACCGGTGAACGCAAGGGGCCCAAGGTCGCGCCGCCGCGGTTGCGGTCGCGCAAGGACAACCGGCAGGCCATCCGGTTCACCAGGAACTCCCGGTTCGCGGTGTTGGACAACGGGCGGCTGCGGCTGCCGAAGATCGGCGATGTGCCTGTCACGTGGTCCCGGCGGCTGCCGTCGGAGCCGTCGTCGGTCACGATCATCAAGGATGCGGCCGGGCGGTATTTCGCCTCGTTCGTCGTGACCACCACCGAGGACGAAACATTGCCCGCCACGAACGCCGAGGTGGGCATCGACCTGGGCTTGACCCACTTCGCCGTCCTGTCCAACGGCAAGAAGATCGCAGCACCGAAGTTCCTGCGCCGAGCGGCCCGCAAGCTGCGCCGGTTGCAGCAGGACCTGTCCCGTAAGCAACGGGGAAGCAGCAACCGCAAGAAGGCCGTCGTCAAGGTCGCCAAGGTGCACGCCCGGGTGGCCGACACGCGGCGGGACTGGCAGCACCGGCTCTCGACCCGGATCATCCGCGACAACCAAGCGGTGTACGTCGAGGACCTGTGCGTGACCGGCCTCGCTCGCACCAGGCTGGCCAAGTCCGTGCACGACGCCGGCTGGGCATCCTTCGTCGAGATGCTGGAGTACAAGGCCGCCCGGTACGGACGCACGTTCGGCCGGATCGGCCGGTTCGCGCCCACGTCGCAGGCGTGCTCGAGGTGCGGCCGGCTCGACGGGCCCAAGCCGCTGTCCGTCCGGTCGTGGACCTGCCCATGCGGGGCGGTCCACGACCGGGACGTCAACGCAGCGATCAACGTGTTGGCCCAGGGGCGCTGGGACAACTCAAACGCCTGTGGAGCGCAGGTAAGACCGGCACCCCTGCCGGCACCGCGCCGAGAAGCAGGAATCCACCCAGGCGTTGCGGGCAGTCCCGCGCGTAGCGCGGAGGGAATCTCCGCCCTTTAGGGCGGAGAGAACGTCAGCTGATGGTGTTCTTCGCGATCCGGGTGGTGGCGGAACGGCGCGGGGCGACGACCTGGCACCCGCACCACATCGCCGAGCGGTACCAGCTGTTCACGCTGATCGTGCTCGGTGAGGTGGTCCTGTCCACCTCGGTGGCGATCCAGAGCGGCATCGACGCCGGCAACCCCGCACCGATCCACGTGATCGCCGGCCTGCTCTGCGCCCTGGTGGCGCTGACGTTGATCGTCAGGCACCGGTCGTCGACCAGAACTCCGTGACCAACCGGTGGAACTCCTCCGCCCGCTCGATCTGCGGCATGTGCCCGGTGTCGGGGAAGAGATGGGTCCGCGCCTTCGGCAGCCGGGCGCGGGCGGTCTCCAGGTGGGCGGCGGGGAGGATCAGGTCCCGATCGCCCCAGACGATCAAGGTGGGGATGTCCAGCGCGGACACGGCGGCGAGGAGTTCCTCCCGCCACTGTGGCCGGACGCCGCGGAGGGTGCCGAGGCTGCGGACCAGCTCCAGCATCACCGGGGCGGCGTGCGGCTGACGCGCCACCGCGAGGGCGTGCGCGACGCGCTCGTCGGTGACGAACGACCGGTCGTGGAAGATGGCCTCCTCGGTCCGCCGGGCGACGGCCAGGCTGGGGCGCAGCAGCAGCCGACCCAGCGGGCGCAGAGCGAGCAGGCGCAGCGCGACGGTCACCTCGCGGCCGAACCCGGCGCTGTTCACCAGCACCAGGCTGGCCACCCGGGACGGGTCGTCGACGGCCAGCCGCATCGCCACCGCCCCGCCGAGGGAGTTGCCGACCAGGTGCGCGGGGTTGTCCACACCGGCCGCGTCGAGGAAGTCCGCGACCGCCGAGGCGAACGCCGGCAGGGTGTGCGGCCCGTCCAGCGGCGCGGATCCGCCGTGGCCGGGCAGGTCGACGCTGATCACCCGGTGATCCCGGGCGAGCAGGTCCTGCTGTTCGACGAAATCGTCCAGGGTCCGGCCGATGCCGTGCAACAGCACGACCGGCGGCCCGTCACCCGCGATCCGGTAGCGCACCCTTCGCCCGGCCACCAGCAGCTCGTCGGCGGCCGGCAGGGACACCGCCGTCATGCCGGCTGTCCGGGGTGCTCGGCCGGTTCCCCGGCGGGCCGGGGCGTTGGGATTTCGGCGCCGTCCAGCCGGGATGTCGACCGGGCGGCCGGGGCGCCGGCGGCCCGGTTGAGCCCGAGGGCGAGGACGCGGTTGTAGGAGGCGGGGGCGATCCGGGCCAGCAGGTCCGGCAGCTTCGCCGACCAGCCGATCAGCACCCGAGCGCGGCGGCGTTCGACCCCGCGCAGGATCACCTCGGCGGCCTTCGCCGGGTCGATGGAGAGCAGCTTCTCGAACTGCTTCCGGCCCTGCTCGTACTCCTCGGGGGAGACACCGCTGCCGACCCGGGCGCTCTGCGCGATCCGGGTCCGGATGCCACCCGGGTGTACGGAGGTGACGCCGACGCCGTCCTCGACCAGTTCGTGCCGCAGCGCCTCGGTGAAGCCCCGCACGGCGAACTTGCTGGCCGAGTAGGCGGCCTGACCGGCGGGCGCGATAAGGCCGAAGAGGCTGGAGAGGTTGACCAGGTGGGCGCCCGGCTCGGACTTGAGCGCGGGCAGCAGCGCGTGGGTCAGCCGCACCACGGCCCGGAAGTTGATGTCGACGACCCAGAAGAACTCCTCCAGGGTTACCTGGTCGAAGCGGCCGCCGAGGGCGACGCCGGCGTTGTTGACCAGCAGCCGGATACGCGGGTGCCGGATCCGGATGTCGGCGGCCACCCGGTCGGTGGCGTCGGCGTCGGCGAGGTCGACCAGATGGGTCTCGATCCGCCGGTCGGGATGGGCGGCGCGGATCGCGGCGACCACCGCGTCGAGCCGATCGGCGTCCCGGTCGAGCAGCACCAGGTCGCTGCCGCGCCGGGCCAGCCCGTGCGCCAGGGCCTCACCGATGCCGCTGGCGGCGCCGGTGACGACGGCGGTGCCGCCGGGGAAGACGAAGTCACGCATGGGTGGGCTCCCTTTCGCGCTCGGCGGGCGGCGGTCAGGCGACCGGGGTGTCGGCGGGAACGTGCTCCCCGGTCGCGTCCGGTGCGCCGGCCGGCACCGCCGCGCGGTCCGGGTCCGCCGTGGCGGCACCCTCCGGGGCGCCGGCCCGGGAGAACCGGACGCCCTCGTCGGTCAGCCGGCCGTGCCGCATCAGGACCACGTCCCGGGGATAGTTCTGGTACAGCCGCCACGGTGCCGTCGCGCCCTGCTTGGGCAGCTGGTCGACGCTGCGCAGCACGTACCCGGACTTCAGGTCGATGATCGGCTCCAGCTCACCGGAGGCCGGGGCGACCGGGGTGACGATCTGCTGCCCGGTGGCGTCGAGGTGGCGCAGCAGCCGGCACACGTACGTGGCGACCAGGTCGGCCTTGAGCGTCCAGGAGGCGTTCGTGTAGCCGATCGTCATGGCGAAGTTCGGCACCCCGGAGAGCATCATGCCCTTGTAGGCGACGGTCCCGGCCAGGTTGACCTCCTCGCCGTCCACCGCGACCGTCATGCCGCCGAGGGCCAGCAGGTTGAGGCCGGTGGCGGTGACCACGATGTCGGCCGGCAGCTCCTCGCCGGAGGTCAGCCGGATGCCGTGCTCGGTGAAGGTGTCGATGGTGTCGGTGACCACCGACGCCCGGCCGGCGCTCACGGCCTCGAAGAGGTCGCCGTCGGGGATGACGCAGAGCCGCTGGTCCCAGGGGTTGTAGCGGGGCGTGAAGTGCCGGTCGATGTCGTAGCCGACCGGCAGCTTGCCCTTGGCGGCGCGGCGGAGCAGCTTCTTCACCAGGCCGGGGGTGCGCCGGCTGAGCTGGAAGTTGGCCACCCCGAGCAGGACGTTCTTCCACCGCACCACCGAATACGCGGCCTTCGCCGGCAGCCGGCGCCGCAGCGCCTCGGCGAGTCCGTCGCGGGACGGCAGCGAGATGACGTACGTGGGCGAGCGCTGGAGCATGGTCACGTGGGCGGCCCGGTCGGTCATCGCCGGCACCAGGGTCACCGCGGTGGCGCCGCTGCCGATCACCACCACCCGCTTGCCCGTGTAGTCGAGGTCCTCGGGCCAGTGCTGCGGGTGCACGAGCTGGCCGGCGTACCGGTCGACACCGGGGAAGTCCGGGGTGTAGCCCTCGTCGTAGCGGTAGTAGCCGGAGCAGGTGTGCAGGAAGGCGCAGGTGAGGACGACGTCCTCGCCGGTGTCGTCGCGGTGGGCGTGCACCGTCCAGCGAGCCGTGGTGCTGTCCCACTCGGCGCGGACCACCCGGTGGTGGAAGCGGATGTGCTCCTCGACGCCGTACTCGCTGGCGGTCTCCCGGACGTAGCTGCGGATCGAGTCGCCGTCGGCGATCGCCTTCGGGTTCGTCCACGGCTTGAACGAGTAGCCGAGGGTGTACATGTCGGAGTCGGAGCGGATGCCCGGGTAGCGGAACAGGTCCCAGGTGCCGCCGATCGCCCCGCGCGCCTCCAGCACGGCGTAGGTCTTGTCTGGACAGTTGCGCCGCAGGTGCACGGCGGCGCCGATGCCGGACAGGCCGGCACCGACGATGAGGACGTCGACGTGGTCGGGGACCATGGCATCTCCCGGTCGCTGGGCAGTGAACCGGACCCTATCCACCGCTGTCGACGCGAGTCAACACCCTGTCGAGTGTTGTCGACAGTGTGTTGAGCGGGTGTAGCATCAGCCGTCATGACCGCCGCCCGTACGCCGACCGGAGCCGCGCCGAGCCGCGGGCGGCGGCCCGGCCGCTCGACGGGCGACGACCGGGAGTTGGCCATCCTCGCCACCGCCGAGCGGCTGCTGGAGCAGCGCGCCTTCGGCGACATCTCCATCGACGACCTGGCCCGGGGCGCCGGCATCTCCCGGCCGACGTTCTACTTCTACTTCCCCTCCAAGGACGCGGTGCTGCTCACCCTGCTGGACCGGGTCACCGAGGAGGCGGACGCCGCCGCGGGCGACGTGCTGGACCGGCTCGCCGAGGACCCGCGGGCCCGGTGGCGGGAGCTGATCGGCCGGTTCCACGCCGCCTTCGGCGGGCACCGGGCGGTGGTGTTGGCCTGCGCCGAGGTCCGCGGCACCAATGCCGAGGTACGCCGGCTCTGGGCCGCGGTGCTGGAACGCTGGGTGCAGGCGGTCCAGGCCGCGATCGAGGGGGAACGCCGGCGCGGCGCGGCCCCGGACGGGCTGCCCGCCCGGGACCTCGCCATCGCGTTGAACTCGATGAACGAACGGGTCTGGTACGCGACCTTCGCCGGCGACGGACCAGCCGTGGCCGAGCAGGACGTGGTCGACGTGCTGCTCGACGTCTGGCTCACCGCGATCTACCGCAGCACCGCTCCCCAGCCGGCCTGACCGGTCAGCCCGCGCGGGTGAACTCCATGACCCAGTTGGTCTCCCAGGTGCGCTCGCCGTCGGTGGAGAAGGCCTGCTCCCAGCGGCACGACGTCTGGGTGATCC
The DNA here is from genome assembly GCF_003857015.1 of Micromonospora globispora. GTDB lineage: Bacteria > Actinomycetota > Actinomycetes > Mycobacteriales > Micromonosporaceae > Micromonospora > Micromonospora globispora. The sequence goes on from NZ_QGGF01000451.1 coordinate 6,263, forward strand.
GGGACCAGATGAACCGGCAGCGGATCGGCCGCCCCTCGTCGGTGTCGTCGGCGTAGAAGGTGCCGACGCCGTCGACGAACCGGCCGACCACCGGCGGCAGCTCCAGCATTCCCCGCCGGCTGTTCATCCAGTAGATCGACCAGAGCCCGGTGGCCGGGTCCAGGATGCGCACAGTGGAGCCGGAGAAACCCCGGGCGGGGAAGCGGATCTCGTCGAAGCTGCCCGCCCCGTCGAAGAACCGGTGCGCCACGGTGGTGCCCGGGAACTCGTCCCACTCGTCGCTGCCGACGTGCCGCCGCACCAGGTGCCGGCTGGCCACGTCCCAGGTGCCGACGAGGAAGTCGAAGTCGCCCCTCAGAAGCCCACCGGCCCCTCGGCGCGGGTGTCGGCCAGGTAGCCGGCCAGGTCCGCGCGGTCGGGGGCGAGGACGTGGCGGATCCAGGCCGCCCGCTCGTGCTCCAGCACACCGAGTTCCCAGACGCAGCCCACGCCGGGGCGGGGCATCAGCACGAAGTGCGCCGGGTGGTCGTCCGGGCAGTCCAGCGCCGGCTGGCCGGCGACCGCGAGGTGGCACTCCACCACGTTGTCCCAGAACCAGCTGTACGCCAGCAGGTAGGCACCGCTGTCCGCGCCCCGGTGCAGCACCACCCAGCTCGCCGGCGGGGTGCCGTCCGGCTCGGGCAGCAGCTTGGGCAGGAAGGCGTAGGCGGCCTCCACCACCGCCGGTTCGAGCCGGCGGTCCGGCTGGTCGATGTGGTAGCGCTTGACGTGCCGGCCGGCGACCTCGACGGTCCCCGGCACGGTCAGTTCCTTGTCCCGAAATGCCATGCCGGCACGCTACGACCACTCTCCTGACAAGTACTGTCAGTGGAATGCGCGCCAGTCGCCTGCTCTCCGTCCTGCTGCTGCTCCAGACCCACGGCCGGATGACCGCCGCAGAGCTGGCGCAGCGGCTGGAGGTTTCGGTCCGCACCATCTACCGGGACGTCGAGTCGCTGCACACGGCCGGCATCCCGCTCTACGGCGAGGCCGGCCACGCCGGCGGATACCAGCTCCTCGACGGCTGGCGGACCCGGCTGACCGGGCTCACCGCCGAGGAGGCGGAACGGCTGCTCTTCGCCGGCCTGCCGGGCCCCGCCACCGAACTCGGCTACGAGTCGGTCGTCGCCACCCTCCAGCTGAAGCTGCGCGCCGCGCTGCCGCCCCCGCTCGCCGACCGGGCGGCCCAGCTCCAGCAACGCTTCCACCTCGACACCCCCGGCTGGTACTCCGACGGCGACCCGTCGCCGTACCTGGCGCCCGCGGCGGACGCCGTCTGGCGGCAGCACCGGATCCGGGTGCGGTACCGCAGCTGGAACGGCGAGGTGACCCGCACGCTGGAGCCGTACGGCCTGGTGCTCAAGGGCGGCCGGTGGTACGTGGTGGCGGCCCGACCCGAGCGGGCCGACCCGGCCACCTACCGGGTCAATCAGATCCTGGCCCTGGAGGCGCTGCCGGAGTCCTTCGACCGGCCCGCCGACTTCGACCTGCCGGCCTGGTGGCGGGCGCATGTGGTGGACTTCCGGGCCCGGCTGCACCGCGCCGAGGCGACCGTCCGGCTCTCGCCTCGGGGACGGGAGCGGCTGCCAGAGGTCGGCAGCGATGCGGTGGTCGCAGCCGTGGAGCACAGCGG
>NZ_QGGF01000249.1 GCF_003857015.1 Micromonospora globispora
CGGCCAGCCGGTCGGTCAGCGACTCGCCGGGGCCGATCATCGCGCGGCCGCCGATCTGGCCGGTCGGCTTCGGCTCCGGCCCGGCCGCCGGCAGGGCCGCGGCCGGTCGCTGCACGGGCACCACGGCGTACGGGTCGGTGACCGAGTTGACCGCCGTCGCGGTGCTGGTCAGCGGGCCCGTGAGCAGCTCGCGGAGCATCCCCCGGGCGGTATGCACGTCCAGCCGGCGGGCCGGGTCCTTCTCCAGCAGCCCCATCAGCACCCGGGTCAGCGGGCCGCTGCGCTGGGGCGGGGCCGGCGGATCCTCGACCACGGCGTGCATGGTCTCGATCGGGTCCCCCTTGTCGAACGGGGGACGCCCCTCCACCGCCGTGTAGAGCGTGACGCCCAGCGAGAAGAGGTCGCTCGGCGGGCCGAACTCCTGGCCCATCGCCCGCTCCGGGGAGATGAAATGCGGCGAACCGAGCACCATGCCGGGCGTGGTGAGCTGCACGTCCGTGGGCATCCGGGCCACCCCGAAGTCGGTCAGCACGCAGCGACCGTCGGAGCAGATCAGCACATTGGCCGGCTTGACGTCGCGGTGCAGCACGCCGATCGCGTGCGCCACCTCCAGCGCGCCGAGCAGGGCGATGCCGATCTTGGCGACCGCGCGGGGCGCGACCGGCCCGTCCTCGATGACCATGTCGGCGAGGCTGCGCGCGTCCAGCAGTTCCATCACGATCCACGGGCGGCCACCCTCGGTGACCACGTCGTACACCTGGACCACGGCCGGGTGCTGGATCGCGGCGGCGGCGCGCGCCTCGCGGAGGGTGCGCTCGTACATCGCGTCGCGGTCGCTCGGGGCCAGCCCCGGCGGGAGGATCACCTCCTTGACCGCCACGTCACGGCGCAGCAGCGTGTCGCTGGCACGCCAGACCGTGCCCATGCCGCCGTTGCCCACCGCGGAGCGCAGCGAGTAACGACCGCCGATGGTGGTGCCGGGTGCCGCGCGTCCAGTGGGGGGACTGACTGGTCCGCCGCTCCACGTCGGGATCTGAGTCACAGAAAAGCCACCGGGGGATATCGAGGGGGCTGGGACACAACTCCCCTATCTTGCTGGTTCCGACGGCCGATGCGAAACCCGGCGCGGCGGAGGTTTGCCTACTCGACGGTACGTGGCCGGTTGTTCACCTCTTGTCGACCACCGTCGACGGGGTGTGCGCAATCCCTCACCCATCGACGGCCGGCCGCGTCCTACCATCCGGTAATGAGCGAAGCGCGGTCAAGCGAGTCGGGTTTCCCGATCAAGGGCGTCTACACGGCGGCGGACCTTCCCGGGGACCTGGAGGGCCGGCTCGGCGCGCCGGGCGAGTACCCGTACACCCGCGGCGTGTACCCGACGATGTACACCTCCCGGCCGTGGACCATGCGGCAGTACGCCGGTTTCGGCACCGCCACCGAGTCCAACGCCCGCTACCACCAGCTGCTGCGGGCCGGCACGATGGGCCTCTCCGTCGCCTTCGACCTGCCCACCCAGATGGGGTACGACTCCGACGACCCGATCGCGCACGGTGAGGTCGGCAAGGTCGGGGTGGCCATCGACTCCATCGAGGACATGCGGCTGCTCTTCGACGACATCCCGCTGGACAAGGTCTCCACCTCGATGACCATCAACGCGCCCGGCTCGGTGCTGCTCCTGCTCTACCAGCTCGTCGCCGAGGAGTCGGGGGTGCCGGGCTCGGCGCTCAACGGCACCATCCAGAACGACATCCTCAAGGAGTACATCGCCCGGGGGACGTACATCTTCCCGCCGAAGCCCTCGCTGAGGCTGGTGGCCGACACGTTCGGCTACTGCCGCAAGGAGGTGCCGAAGTGGAACACTATCTCCATCTCCGGCTACCACATGGCCGAGGCGGGCGCGACGCCCGCGCAGGAGATCGCGTTCACCCTGGCCAACGGCGTGGAGTACGTGCGGGCCGCGATGGCCGCCGGGCTGGCCGTGGACGACTTCGCGCCCCGGCTGTCGTTCTTCTTCGTCGCCCGCACCACCCTGATCGAGGAGGTCGCCAAGTTCCGGGCGGCCCGGCGGATCTGGGCCCGGCTGATGCGCGACGAGTTCGGGGCGAAGGATCCGAAGTCGATGATGCTGCGGTTCCACACCCAGACCGCGGGCGTGCAGCTCACCGCCCAGCAGCCCGAGGTGAACCTGGTCCGGGTGGCGATCCAGGGGCTCGGCGCGGTGCTCGGTGGCACCCAGTCGCTGCACACCAACAGCTTCGACGAGGCGATTGCGCTGCCCACCGAGAAGGCGGCCCGGCTGGCGCTGCGTACCCAGCAGGTGCTGGCGTACGAGACGGACCTGACCGCCACGGTCGACCCGTTCGCCGGCTCGTACGTGGTGGAGGCGATGACCGCCGAGATCGAGGCGGCGGCGACCGAGCTGATGGAGCGGGTGGCGGATCACGGTTCGGCGGTGGACGCGATCGAGGCCGGCTTCCAGAAGCGGGAGATCGAGCAGTCGGCGTACCGGATCGCGCAGGAGATCGACTCCGGCGAGCGGGTGGTGGTCGGGCTCAACCGGTTCCAGATCGACGAGGAGGAGCCGTACGAGCCGCTGCGGGTGGACCCGGCGATCGAGGCGGCTCAGGCGGAGCGGCTGGCGAAGCTGCGGGCCGAGCGGAACAACGGCGCGGTGGAGCGGGCCCTGGCCGAGCTGCGGTCGGCCGCCGAGGGCACCGAGAACGTGCTCTACCCGATGAAGGAGGCGCTGCGGGCCCGGGCCACCGTCGGCGAGGTCTGCGGGACGCTGCGCCAGGTGTGGGGGACGTACCGGCCGAGCGACCGGTTCTGACGTACCCGACGGCGGTCCCGCCGGTGCCCCTCCGGGCCCGGCGCGGGCCGCCGTTCGGCGTTGCTTGAGCTGGGCGGACGTCCTCGCCGGAGTTGGCCCGGCGGCGCTACAGTCGATGTCTCCCCGCACGTCGCCGGAGCGTGGCGACCCGGCGTGGACCTGCCGGGCGACGGTGTCCGGCCCGTCCGCCGGCGATCCAGGCCAGTGGGGCCCGCCGCGCGCGGCTGCGTGTGTGCGAATCGGGATTGCGGGTAACCCGGTCGGGTGAACGGGACGGACAGCGTGTGCGGTCGCACGCCGGGCTGTCATGTCACCCTCGGGAGTCGCCCGGCGGCCCTGTGTCGCCGGGTAATTGTCGGACCGCCAGTTAATTGTCCCGACTAATGCGACAATTCGGAACGATGGCCTCGGTATCGACGGTGATTTCGTGACCGCCGAATCGGTTACGCGTTGTAGGAGGTGTGGGGCAGATGACGGGGTTCAACCGCGATCTACCTGCTGTCCCGCAGATATTCGAGCCCTCCCACCAGGGCATTCGTGACGCTGTGCGGTCCAGTCGCTACGGGAAAGACGTTGCGCAGCGTCACCGGCGGAGGTCTAGGCTGTCTGCTGTTCTCCCCGAAGATCCATCCATCTCTAGTGATCGAGAATTCGACGTGACGAGTGCGTTGACGCTGCCCGTGGGCAGCCAGCTGGCGTCGTCCTGGCCGGAGGCGCCATCCGGGTCCCAGCCCCTGCCCTTCGAGCTCGACCATCTGCTCGCCCTCCGGGTACCCGGCCTCATCGCCACCCGCCGTCACATCCACTCCCACCCGGAGCTCTCCGGTGAAGAGTTCGAGACGGCGGCCCTGATCGCCCGGGAGCTCTCCCTGGCCGGGCTGAACCCGCGCCTGCTGCCCAAGGGCAACGGCGTCATCTGCGACATCGACGGGCGCCCGGACGGCCCGGTGATCGCGCTGCGCGCCGACATCGACGCCCTGCCGTTGACCGACCCGAAGGACGTGCCGTACCGGTCCACGGTGGACGGGGTCTGCCACGCCTGCGGACACGACGTGCACACCAGCGTGATGCTCGGCGTCGGCATGCTGCTCGCGCAGCTCGCCGACCTCGGCCAGCTCGACGGCCGGATCCGGCTCATCTTCCAGCCCGCCGAGGAGATCCTGCCCTGCGGTTCGCTGGAGGTCATCGAGGCAGGCGGCCTCGACGACGTGGTGCAGATCTTCGCCGTGCACTGCGACCCGAACCTGCCGGTCGGCAAGGTCGGCCTGCGGGTCGGCCCGATCACCGCCGCCGCCGACAACGTCACCGTCCGGCTCACCGGCCCGGGTGGGCACACCGCCCGGCCGCACCTGACCGTCGACCTGGTCGACGCGCTCGGCCGCCTGGTCACCGAGGTGCCGACCCTGGTCAGCCGCCGGGTGCCGGCCAACAGCGGGCTGCTGCTGGTGTTCGGCCACGCCTCGGCCGGCACCCGCTACAACGTCATCCCGTCCGAGGCGTGCGCCGCCGGCACGCTGCGGGTGATGGACCGCGACACCTGGGAGCAGGCTCCCAAGATCGTCGCTCAGGTGGTCCGGGACGTCCTCGCGCCCACCGGGGCGACCGTCGACCTGGAGTACCTCCGCGGCCGCCCGCCGGTCAGCAACGACGCCCGCGCCATCGGCGTGCTGACCGCCGCCACCGCGGCCGCGCTCGGCCCCGAGGGCATCGCGGAGACCCCGCAGAGCATGGGCGGCGAGGACTTCTCCTGGTACCTGGAGCACGTCCCCGGCGCGCTCGCCCGTCTCGGCGTCGGCCGCGCCGGCCCCAACGTGGACCTGCACCGGGCCTCGTTCGACGTGGACGAGCGCGCCATCCCGGTGGGCGTACGGCTCATGGTGCAGACCGCGTTGCGGGCACTGGCGGCGGCGCGGTAGGCGACGGACCACCCACCGGCCCGATCGGCGGCGCGACGACCGGCGCCGGACCGGCCGGCGGCATCCGCCGCCGACGGCGCCGGCGCAGCATCCGGAGCAGGATCGCCAGCGGTACGCCGATCGCCAGCAGCCACGGCAGCAGCGCGCCCAGCACCGTCAGCAGCACGGTGACCGAGGCGAGGAAGACCTGCCAGCCGCCGCGCAGCCCGACCAGGAAGCCGATCTCGGTCTTCTTCTCCGCCGTCGAGGCGTCCGCGCCGACAAAGGTCACCGTGATGGTGGAGAGCGCGGTCAGATCGGCCAGCCGGCGCTTCTTCGCCTCCAGCGAGGCGAGGTCGGCCTCCCGCTTGGCCAGCTCGTTCTCCAGCGAGATCAGGTCGCTGATCGAGCTGGCCCGGGCGAGCAGCTTCCGCGCGCTCTCCACCCGGGCCCGCTGGCTGGTGATCCGGGCGTCCAGGTCGATGGTCTCCTCGGTGACGTCCTGCGTGTGCACCTCGCGCCGCTGCTGCCGGCCGAGCTTCGCCAGCTCGTCGACGACCGTGGTGAACTTCGCCGCCGGTACCCGCAGCTCCAGCTCGGCCCGGGCGTCCGCCGCCTCGCTGTGCCGCTGGTCGCCGCCGACGAAGCCGCCCGCCGCGGTCACCGTGTCGATCGCCGCCCGGGCCGCCCGCTCCACGTCGTCCACCTGGACCTGCATCGTTCCGGTGTAGATGATCGACCGCTGGTCGACCCGCAGGTCCGGTGCGCCCGCACCGGCCTGGCCGGGAGCCGCCTGGTCCTGTCCGGCGCCCGCCGGCGCCTGCGCCGCCGTGCCGCGGTCGTTCTGCGAGCTCTCCGCGCTGCAACCCCCCGCGAGCAGCACCGCCACCAGTCCCACCGCCGCCAGGGGTACGCCCCGACGGCGTTTTCCTCGTACGCTCATCCCCGCTCCGATCCTCATGGCCCCTTCGTGGAGCCGATACGTCGGACGCGACGCGATACCGCGCCGGTTCCGGCAGACTGCGCTGAGGACGTCACGATTCGATAATCGAGGAGTCACGATGCAGGTCACCAAGTACGCCCACTCCTGCCTCCGGCTCGAGCACGACGGGGCGGTGGTCGTCGTCGATCCCGGGGTGTACAGCGAGCCCGAGGCGCTGGACGGGGCGGACGCGGTGCTGATCACCCACGAGCACCCGGACCACGTCAACGCGGAGGCGGTCAACCGGGCACTGGAGCGGCGGCCGTTCAGCCTGCACGGCCCGGCCTCACTCACCAAGGTGCTCGGCGACGCCGCCGAGGCGCTGACCGTCGTCGAGCCCGGGCAGTCGTTCACCGCGGCCGGGGTGCCGGTCCGCGCGTACGGCGGCCGGCACGCCGTCATCCACCCCGAGATCCCGGTGGTGGAGAACGTGGGCTACCTGTTCAACGACGTGGTCTACCACCCGGGGGACTCGCTGGTCGTCCCCGCCGACGTCCAGCAGGTGGACACCCTCTTCGCGCCGATCCACGCGCCCTGGTCGAAGTTCTCCGAGGTGGTGGACTTCGTCCGGGCGGTCGCCCCGCGCCGCGCGTTCGCGCTGCACGACGGCCTGCTCAACGACAACGGCTTCAAGGTGCTCGACCGGCAGTACAAGGCGCACTGCGGGACGGAGTACCAGCGGCTCGAACCGGGCAGCCGATTCGTCGTCTGACCCCGTGGCCGGCCCCTCCCGCGACGTGGTCCAGCGGCTCTACGCGACGCCGCCGGACCGGTTCGTCGCGGCCAGGGACGCCGCCGTCGACGACGCCCGCCGGGCCGGCGACCGGGCCGCCGCCCGGGAGATCGCCAAGCTGCGCCGCCCGACCGTGGCGGCCTGGCTGGTCAACCTGCTGGCGATCCGCCGACCGGAGCTGGTCGCCGACCTGGCCCAGCTCTCCGAGTCGCTCCGCTCCGCCCAGCGGGAACTGCGCGGCACCAAACTGCGTGAGCTGTCCGCGCAGCGCCGGGCCGTGGTGGGCGCGCTGGTCGCCGAGGTGCGCAAGCTGGCCGCTGCCGAGAAGGACGCGCCGCCGGCCGGGAAGCTGCCGCTGGCCGAGGTCGAGGCCACCCTCAACGCGGCCCTCTCCGACGCGGAGGTGGCCGAGCAGGTCCGCTCCGGCCGGCTGCTCCGAGCCACGCACTACGCCGGCTTCGGTGAAGTGCCCCGCCCCCAGCTCCGGCTCGTCACCGGGGGCGTGGAGGAGCCGCCCGTACCGGATCGGGAGGCCGAGCGGGCCGAGGCCCGGCGGCGCTTCGCCCGCTCGGCCCGGTCGGACCAGAAGAAGGCCGAGACGGAGCTGACCGGCGCCACCCGGTCCGAGGAGGACGGCGCGGCCACACTGGACCGGATCGAGACCGAACTCGCCGAGCTGGAACGCCGGCGGGCCGTCGCCGAGCAGGAGCTGAGCCGGGCCAAGCTGGCCCGGCGCGCCGCGGAGCGGGCGTTCACCGCGGCCCGGCGGCGTACCGGCGAGGTCGAGGCCGCGGTGGAGGCGCTGGACGCCGAAGAGGAGGATGCCGCCGGGGGCGACCAGCGGGCAGACTGACCGGGATGGACGACCACGGTGGACGGAGGCGGCCGGTGGCGGGGGGCCAGGGATGACCCCCGAGCAGGTCGCCGCCGCCGGCAAGCCGCTGGTGCTGGAGCTCGGGGAGGCATTCACCCGCTGCCCGGGCACCCTGCGCCGGGCCCGGCTGCTCGGCATCTCCGGCTGGGCGTTCTACATCACCGGCCGGGCCGGGGCGCTCGGCGACGTACGGGCCGAGACGGCCGCCGCCGCCCTCGGCTTCATCGCCCCGGATGCGGTCGCCGACGGCTGGGACGCCGCCGCCCGTACCGTCCGCCCGGTCGAGGTGGCCGCGGCGAACCTGGCCGAATGCTGCCGCTGGGGCGCCCAGCACCTGCCCGACACGCCTGGCGTGACCCGGCTGGTCGGGCTGCTGGAGCGCACCGTCGAGGCGGCGGACGCGAGCGGGATGCCGCTCTTCGCCGCCTGGCGCGCCATGCTGGTGCCGGAGCGGTCGCCGGGAGCCCGGGCCGCCGTCGGGCTGCTCCTGCTCCGCGAGCATTTCGCCGGGGCGTACCTGCTCGCGGTGCGGGCCGCCGGGATGACGCCGCTGGAGGCGGTGCTCGCCTG
>NZ_QGGF01000231.1 GCF_003857015.1 Micromonospora globispora
CTGCACGTGGACGGCGCCGGCCGGCTCGTCCGGGTCCGGGCCGAGCAGGTGCTGGCCGGCGAGCGCCCCACCTCGTCCCCGGTGGCCGGCGTCGCGCCGGGCGAGCGCCCGGTCGTGGTTGCCGACATCGACCGCTGACCTCGGCGGGTGCCGACGACCGTGACGCCGGGACCGCCGCGCCGCCCGGTCGGCCGTGGCGTCCGGCGGTGGGGCCGGTAGCGTCGGCGGGGTGACCTCCGCAGCGGCCGCCCGGATCGACTTGCACGCCCACTCGACCGCCAGCGACGGCACGCTCAGCCCGGCCGAGCTGGTGCGAGCCGCCGCCGACGCCGGGCTGGACGTCGTGGCGATCACCGACCACGACACCACCGCCGGTTGGGACGCTGCGGTACGCGCACTGCCGCCCGGCCTCACCCTGGTCCGCGGGGCGGAGCTCTCCTGCCGCTGGTACGGGGTCGAGCCGGCGATCCCGCTGCACCTGCTGGCGTACCTGTTCGACCCGACCGAGCCGGAGCTGGTGGCCGAGTTGGCCCGGGTACGGCTGGCCCGGGAGGAGCGCGGCGAGCGGATCGTGCGCCTGCTGCAGGCCGACGGGATCGACGTGAGCTGGCGGGAGATCCTGGCCGGGGCCGCCGGCGGGACGGTGGGCCGGCCGCACATCGCCCAGGCGCTGATCAGGGCCGGTCTGGTGGCCACCACCACCGAGGCGTTCGGGCCGGACTGGCTGGGGGAGCGGTACCGACTGCCCAAGGAGGACATCGACGTCTTCCGGGCGGTCGAACTCGTCCGGGCGGCCGGCGGGGTGCCGGTCTTCGCCCACCCTCGGGCCAGCCGCCGGGGGCGGATCGTGCCGGACGAGCTGATCGTCGAGCTGGCGGCGGCCGGGCTGGCCGGCCTGGAGGCCGACCACGAGGACCATTCGCCGGCCGAGCGGGCGCACGTGCGCGGGCTGGCGGCCGAGCTGGGACTGCTGGTCACCGGGTCGTCGGACTTCCACGGGACGCACAAGACGGTCCGCCTCGGCGCGCACACCACCGCACCGGAGGCGTACGAGCGGATCGTCGCGGCGGCCAGCGGGGTGACCGCGGTCGCTTCGGGCTGATCCGCGTTTCGCCCTCGGGCGGCGCGGCTACCGTGTGCGGGTGAATCTGAAGCTCTTCGGCGAGGTCTTCGTGACCCTGCTGGTGATCACCGACCCGCCGGGCATGATGCCCATCTTCCTCGCGCTCACCGGGCCGCTGCCGGCGCGTGACCGGAACCGGGCCGCCTGGCAGGCTGTCGCGCTGGCGCTCGGGGTGATCGTGGTATTCGCGGTGGCCGGGCAGACCATCCTGGCCTACCTGCACGTCGACCTGCCCGCGTTGCAGGCCGCCGGAGGGCTGCTGCTGATCCTGGTCGCGTTGGAGCTGCTGACCGGCAAGGCCGACGACCCGAACCAGCCGGCGACCTCCAACATCGCCCTGGTGCCGCTGGGCACCCCGCTGCTGGCCGGCCCCGGTGCCATCGTCGCCACCATGCTCTTCGTCCAGCAGGCCGGCGAGCTCACCGACTACACCGCGATCGCCGCCGCGATCATCGCGGTGATGGTCGCGGTCTGGATAGTGCTGCGCTTCTCCGGGGTGATCGTCAAGATCCTGCGGCCGGGCGGGATCGAGGTGCTGACCCGAATCGCCGGCCTGCTGCTGGCCGCCATCGCGGTGCAGCTCATCGCGGACGCGGTGGCTGCCTTCGTGACGCAGTACATCACCATGAGCTGACCCGCCGGCCGGCCGTCGCCCCGCTGTCGTACCGGGGTGGCAGGATCTCAGGCGTGCGACGACCCTCCCCGACCGGACGACCGACCGGCGGCCGGGCTCCCCGGCCCCGCGCCGAGCAGGCCGAGCAGCTCGGCTTCGAGGGCATGCCCGAGCGGCTCTTCGTCTGCACGCCGAGCAAGCTCGGGGCGTACGCGGACTGCCCGCGCCGCTACCGCTACTCCTACGTCGACCGTCCCGCCCCGCCGAAGGGTCCGCCGTGGGCGCACAACTCGCTCGGCGCCAGCGTGCACACCGCCCTGAAGAACTGGTACGCGCTCGCCCCCGAGCGGCGCCGGCCGGAGGTGTTGGCCACCCTGCTCAAGGGCACCTGGGTGCGGGAGGGCTACCGCGACGACGCGCAGGAGCGGGACGCGTACCGGCGGGCGCTGGCCTGGCTGGAGTCGTACGTCGCCGGCCTGGAGCCCGACGCGGAGCCGATCGGCGTGGAGCGGGTGGTGGCGGTCAAGACCGCGGTGCTGGCCTTCAACGGGCGCGCCGACCGGATCGACTCCCGCCCCGGGCCGGAGGGTCCGGAGCTCGTCATCGTCGACTACAAGACCGGCCGCACCGGCCTGGACGCCGACGACGCCCGCGGCTCGCAGGCCCTGGCGCTCTACGCCTACGCCGCCGAGCGGGTGTTCCGCCGGCCCTGTCGCCGGGTCGAGCTGCACCACCTGCCCACCGGCACCGTGGCGGCGCACGACCACACCCCCGAGTCCCTGGCCCGCCAGGTCAGCCGGGCCGAGGACACCGCCCGGGACATCCTGGCCGCCGAGCGGGCGATCGCCGACGGCGCCGATCCGGACGACGCCTTCCCCGCCACTCCCGGTCCCCGCTGCGGCTGGTGCGACTACCGCCGCACCTGCCCGACGGGTGCCCAGACGCCGGGCAAGGACCCGTGGGCGGCCGTGGACCGACCGACCGGGGCCGCCGCCGACCTGGACTGACTCGGCGCCGACTCAGCCGGCGAGGGCGGTGCGGCGGGCGGCGCGCTCCTTCGCCGCCTGCTGCAACGGCCCTTCCCGGTACCGCTGCGGCACCGCCGCGAGGGCGAGCCGGAGCGCGCGGACGCTCAGGTCCGCGGAGAGCGCGGTGGTGGGCACCCCGAGCCCGCCGTACAACCGACGCGCCCAGGCCGGCAGCAGCCCGAGCGCCGTGCCGGCGATCCCGAGGTACGCCCAACGCGGCGGCCCGAGGTGCAGGCCGAGCCGGACCGGCAGGCTGAGCTTCCAGGGGATCGGCGGGGCGGTGAGGAAGAGGGCGGTCTCCGCGGCCTCCTTCGTCATCCGCAGATCGCCGCGGACCTGCCGGTAGTACTCGTCCACCTCGGCGGCGGTGCCCGGCACGTCGGCCGGGTCGAGCCCGACCAGGGCGGCCGCTCGGCGCTGCTCGGTGTAGTAGCCGTCCACCTCGGCGTCGGTCAGGGTCAGGCCGGCGCGGCGGGCGGTGCTGACGAAGGACTCGACCTCGGTGACGTGCACCCAGCGCAGCAGCTCCGGGTCGTCGACCCGGAACTCCTCGCCGGTGAACGGGTCGGTGGCCCGCATCCGGGCGTGCAGCGTACGCAGCCGGCGGCCGGCCGCCTCGGCCTCGGCGGTGGTGCCGTAGATGGTGGTCGCCACGTAGGTCGCGGTGCGCATCAGGCGGCCCCAGGCGTCGCTGCGGTAGTTGCTGTTCTGGGCAACCCCGGCCATGGCGCGGGGGTGCAGGGCCTGGAGGTAGAGCGAACGCAGGCCGGCGACGATCAGGATCGGCTCCTCGTGCACCTTCCACGTGACCGATCCCGGACCGAAGAGGCCGAGGTCATCGGAGTCCACCGCCCAAGAATGCCACGGGGCGTGGTGGACCGCCCCGGCCGTCGTCCCGGGCACCTTGTCCGGCGGGTCAGTCGTCGGCGGAGCGGCGGGCCTGGCAGGCGGGGCAGAGGCCCCAGAAGGTCACTTCCGCCTCGTCAACCTCGAAACCGTGGGCGATGTTCGGGTCGAGGCAGGGCGCGTCGCCGGTGGCGCAGTCGACATCGGCGATCTCGCCGCAACCACGGCAGACCACGTGGTGGTGGTTGTCCCCGACGCGCGCCTCGTACCGGGCGGGGCTCCCGGCCGGTTCGATCCGGCGGGAGAGCCCGGCGCGGGAGAGGGCGCCCAGCACGTCGTAGACGGCCTGGGTGGAGACCGAGTCCAGGCGTTCGCGGACCCGTCGGGTGATCTCGTCGACCTCCAGGTGCCCGCCGGCGGCGAGGACGTCCAGCACGGCGAGGCGCGGCCGGGTGACCCGCAGGCCCCTCGACCGGAGCAGTTCCTCGCCACTGGACATGAGGCAATGACAGCACGGGCGGTGCCGGGCGACAAGCGAGCTCGGACCCGGGTGGCCCGGGACACAGGGCTCGTGGCCTGCCGTAAGGCTGTGAACCGCGCGGCCGACGGCTGCGTGTGTCGATGTTGAGGGAGCGACGACGGTCACACCGCCGTACGCTGACCGCGCGGTCCCGTCCACTCGCCGGAGGTGTCGGTGTTCAGGGAAATCAACGGTCTACCGGGTCACATCCTGGTCATCCACGCCGCCGTGGTGCTGGTACCGCTGCTGGCGCTGCTCTCCGTCGCGTACGGGGTGCTGCCGCGCTGGCGGCCCCGGCTCGACTGGGCGGTGGCGGTCCTCGCCGTGGGGACCCCGATTGTCACCTGGGTGGCGACCGAGTCCGGTGAGGCGTTCGAAGAGGTGCAGCGGGAGAAGGGCGCCAGCGGCGAGTTCCTCAGGAAGATCGAGGAGCATTCCGAGTACGGCGGGACGCTGCTCTGGTGGACTGTCGGGCTGGCCGTGGCGGCACTCCTGCTCCTTCTGGTGACCAGCGGGTACCCCCGCGCACGGATGCTGCCCCGCTGGCTGCCCCCGGTGCTCACCGCGGTGGTGGTCGTCCTCGCCGTCCTGACGCTGGCCTACGCCTACCTGACCGGGGACAGCGGCGCCCAGATGGTGTGGAGCGGCCAGGTCTGACACGACCGCATTCAGAAGATCAGCCGCGAGCAGAGCAGGCAGAGCAGGATCACCAGCACCACCCCGGCCACCGTGCCGATGCTGTAGGTGAGCCGCTGGGCGCGCTGCTCCTCCATGTCCATGGCCGCCATGTCCTGCGGCGGTAGCTGGCGGGGCGGCGCGGGTTGCAGGTGCACCGGGGGACGCCAGCCCGGCGGCGGCGGAGTGGTCGGCGGCGGGCCGGTGTAACCGCCGCCTTGGGGACCGGCTGAAGTGCCCGGGGGCGGCCCCGTGCCAGTGCCTGCCGGGCGCCCGGCGGCGCCGGGCTGACCAGCACCGGGCACCTGGGCGCCGCCGGCCCGGTCCGCTGCGGCCCCGGCACCGCCGGTCGGGGAACCGGCCCCGCCAGGGGCCGGCTGATCTGGTGCCGGGCGTCGCCAGAAGTCGTCCTCGGAGGTGGCACCGCTGGGCGTCGTCACGCCGTCCGACGCTACCAACGCAACAGCCCATCAGTCGGTCCGACGGGCCGGCTCGGAAAGCGCGTCGGGCCGTCGCCGCTCAGCAGCCCGGCCTGGCTTCCGCGGCGGCGGTGGGCGAGGCCGCTAAGGCTGGCCCGCCGGAGGTTCGGGCCGCGGCATGGCTCCGGCGGCCGTGGGTGAAGCGCCGGGGCGGCGCGCCGGAGGTTCAGGCCGCCCCTGTCCGGGCGGTAGTCTTGCCGCTCGTGAGCACCGAGGACCCCGGCACGCAGGGCGCGCGCGGCGACGACGACCGCACGGTCGACCTCAGCGACGATTTCGTGGTGCTGCCCGAGCAGACGGCCGACGACACGGACCGCGGTTGGGGCGAGTTCAGCGGCGGCAACGACGACTGGCTGCTGGCCGAGCGGCCCCCGCACTGGGACTGACCAGACCCTCGGCGCCCGCGCTCAGCCACGGACGACCACGGCGAAGCGACTTCCCTCGGGCAGCCCGACGGCACGCTGCGCCTGCTCGGGCGGGAGCGCCAGGTAGAGCGCGGACGAGGCGTCCACCGCCTCCGCGCCCACCACGTCGAGCACCAGCGCCCGGGACGCGATGAGGACCGCCTCGGCGGCCGCCCCGCCGGCCGGTACGACCAGCAGGTCCACCCGGGCGCCCGGACGCAGCACCGCGAGGGCGGCCGGCTCGGCCAGCCGGACCGGTACGCCCACCAGACCGCTGGGCAGCGGCAGGGCGGAGTCCTGGGCAGCATTGGCGTCGCGGCTGGCTGGCGGCTTCGGAGCGGGAGTCACCGGGCCAGCTCCGGGTGGGCAGCCGGACGGTGTCTGCAGGACGGCCGCGGCCAGGCCGAGCAGGACGGCGACCAGCCCGGCCCGAAGCAGCGTGCCGCCGCGGGGCATGCCACGCCACCGCGCCGGACGCAGTGAACCCTCGCTCCCCGTCACCCCGTGCCTCCCGCCTCGGCAGCCTGGCGGCGCCGAGATCCGGCGCACGGATCAGGAGGCTAGGGGCGGCGGACCGGCCATGGCCGCCGGCGGCGGCCGGCCTGTGGACAACCGGCCGGCCTGTGGACAACCCTCGCGCAGGTCGCGATCTTGCTATGCGTGCCCCGGGGCCAGCGGCCTGGCAGCGTGCCGCGCCGACCGGTCCCTGCGGCCCGACGGCCGCGTCGACCGATCATCCTGACGAGCCGAGCCGAGCCGAGCCGAGCCGAGCCGAGCCGAGCCGAGCCGAGCCGAGCCGAGCCGGGTCAGGCCGCTCGGGTCAGGAGGAGGCGGCGCCGGAGGAGCTGGCGGCCGGGGTCTTGGTCGAACCGCCGTTGCTCGACGCGGACGAGCCGTTCGTCGAGCCGGTCGAGGAGCTGGACGAGCCGGCGGACGACTCGGACTTCTCGGGCTTGCTCGCGGTGCTCGTCGCGGTGTCCGAGCCCGACGAGCGCGAGTCGGTGCGGTAGAAGCCCGAACCCTTGAACACGATGCCGACCGAGTTGAAGAGCTTGCGCAGCCGCCCCTCACACGCCGGGCACTCGGTCAGCGGCTCGTCAGAGAAGGACTGCACCGCCTCGAGCTGGTGGCCGCACGCGGTGCAGGCGTACTGGTACGTGGGCACGTTCTCCTCCGGATCTGGCACGGCCGGTTGGCACTCGACGTATTCGAGTGCCAATGGTGCGTCATCGGCGAGGATTCGTCCAGCGGAAGTGTGCCGTCAGACACGGGGTGCCGCGACAAGCGTACGCAGGCCGTCGGTGGGCGTGATCACGGCGCGTACCGGACGGTCATGGGGCTCGGCGGGGACCGTCTCGACCAGCTCACCGTCGTGCAGCAGCGCCACCGTCAAGGTCGACTCCGGCACCCGGGCCAGGGCCCGGTCGTACGAGCCGCCGCCGCGGCCCAGTCGGTGGCCCCGGTGGTCCACCCCGAGTGCGGGGACGATCACCAGCGCCGCGCCGGCCACCGCCTCCGGACCCAGCGGGGGATCGGTCGGCTCCCGCAGCCCGCGTCCCGCCGCGACGAGCGACCCGGGCCCGGTGTACCTGGCCCAGTCCAGGTCCAGGTCGTCCAGGAGCACCGGCAGCAGCAGGTCCGCCTCCGGCGGTAGCGCCGTCCCCAGCGCCGCCGGCAGGTCGGCCCCGCCGGGCTCCGAGCCGACCGGGACGTACGCGGTCACCCGGGCGGGGCGCAGCCGGCGTACCAGGAAGACCAGCTCGGCCTGGACGCGCGCGGCGGCCGCCGCCCGCTGCGCGGCGGTCAGCGACCGGCGGCGGGCGAGCAGCGCGATTCTCATCTCGCGCTTGGCCTCATGCGTGACTTCCGCTCCATGAGAAAATTCCGGCACGCAACACTCCTGACGCAGCGCTTGTCTCCCCGTCGCTCTGTGTCAGCATCGCAGCATCGGGTGCGGAACTTCCGGGGGGAAGCTTGACGCTACGCGGGCGGTTGACAGCGGCCTTCCTCGCGGTGGTGCTCGGCCCGGTCCTGCTCGGCGCCTTCTTCGTCGGCTCCACCATGTCGGCCGTGGACCGCAGCCGCTCGGCGGAGCGGCTCGGCCTGGCCGCCGCCGGCGTGCGCACCTCGGTCGATGCCCTCTGCC
>NZ_QGGF01000131.1 GCF_003857015.1 Micromonospora globispora
TCCCTTCACGGTGATCAGCTCCGGATCGCCGGGGCCGCGGTCGGCCGGGTGGCGCTGGTGGGCGCCGGCCCCGGCGATCCGGAGCTGATCACCGTGAAGGGATGGCGGCTGCTCACCGAGGCGGACGTGGTGGTCGCCGACCGGCTGGTGCCCGGGCTGCTTCTGGACGAGCTGCGCCCCGACGTCGAGCTGGTCGACGCCTCCAAGATCCCGTACGGCCCGGCGCGCGCCCAGGAGGAGATCAACCGGATCCTGGTCGACCGGGCCCTGGCCGGCAAGGTCGTGGTCCGGCTGAAGGGCGGCGACCCGTACGTCTTCGGGCGGGGCGGGGAGGAGCTGCTGGCCTGCGCGGAGGCCGGCGTACCGGTGACCGTGGTGCCCGGGGTGACCAGCGCGATCGCGGTACCGGCGGCGGCCGGCGTCCCGGTCACCCACCGCGCGGTGGCGCACGAGTTCACCGTGGTCTCCGGTCACGTCGCGCCCGACTCGCCGGCCTCGCTGGTGCGTTGGGACGCCCTGGCGGGGCTGCGCGGCACGCTGGTCATCCTGATGGGTCTGAAGAACCTGGCCGCGATCACCGCGACGCTGATCGAACACGGCCGCCCGGCGGAGACGCCGGCCGCCGTGGTGCAGGAGGGTACGACCGGCGGGCAGCGGGTGCTGCGTTCGACGCTCGGCGCGGTGGCCCGGGACGTGGTCGCTGCCGGGCTGCGGCCGCCGGCCGTGGTGGTCGTCGGCGACGTGGTCGACGCCCTCGCTCCGGCCGAGGCGGGCCCGCGTGGAGTCGAGGCAGCTCCGGACCACCCGGCCTGATCGCCGCCCCTGACGGCCGCCCGGGCCCGGGTCCCGCCGAATCGGGCCGCTGGCGTCGCCGGGGTCCCGGCCACGGGACGGCGCGGACCTCAGCTCCTGACCGTGCGGGTGCCGCCGGACGACCGGCCACCCGTAGAGCACTGGTGGCGTCCTTGGCTCTGCGCCACGGGAAGCCGCCGCCGCCCTGCGGTGAATGGCCGGCAACATGACCGCGGGCAGCGCCGCGCAAGCGCGCCACAGCAGCACAAACGGCGGCGGCGGGAGACAAGGTCTCCCGCCGCCGTCGTCGAAGGTCAGCTCACTGCTTGAGCATGCCGTCCATCAGCAGGGCGCAGCGGATCAGACCGAGGTGGCTGTACGCCTGCGGGTGGTTGCCCAACCCGCGCTCGGCGAGCGGGTCGTACTGCTCGGGGAGCAGCCCCGTCGGGCCGGCGGTCTTCACCATCTGGCGGAACAGCTCCTCGGCGTCAGCCCGGCGCCCGGTGCGCAGGTACGCCTCGATCAGCCAGGCCGTGCAGATGTGGAAGCCGCCCTCCCGGCCGGGCAGGCCGTCGTCCCAGTGGTACCGGTAGACGACCGGGCCGCTGCGCAGGTCCGCCTCGATCTTGAGCACGGTCGACAGGAAGCGCGGGTCGTCCCCCGGAAGCAGCCCGGACAGGCCGATCCAGAGTGACGACGCGTCGCTCTCGTCGTGCCCGTACGCGACGCTGTACGCCTCGGCCTCCTCGTGCCAGCCGTACTCCAGCACGTTGGCGCCGATCCGGTCGCGCAGCTCCACCCACTCCGGCCGGTCCTCGTGGCCGTGCTGCCGCACCACGTGCAGCGCCCGGTCCACGGTCATCCAGCACATGACCTTGGAGAAGATGTGGTGCCGCGGAGGGAGGCGGGCCTCCCAAATGCCGTGGTCGGGCTCGTGCCAGCGGCGGCTGACCGCCTCGACCATGTTCTCCAGCACCCGCCACTCGTCGTCCCGGACCGAGCCCCGGGCGTCCGCCACCGCGGCGATCAGGTCGGCGACGGGACCGAAGACGTCGAGCTGGAGCTGGTGGTTGGCCAGGTTGCCGACTCGGACCGGCCGGGAGCCGGCGTACCCGGGCAGGGTGTCGATGACCGCCTCGGCGCCCAGTTCGTACCCGTCGACGGTGTAGAGCGGGTGCAGCCGCTCCGGGTGCCCGCCGGTGCGCTCCACGACGCCGTCGATCCAGCGCAGCAGCGCCTCCGCCTCGGTGGTCGAGCCGAGGTCGACCAGCGCCCGGGCGGTCAACGCCGCGTCCCGCAGCCAGCAGTAGCGGTAGTCCCAGTTCCGGACGCCGCCCAGTTCCTCGGGGAGCGAGGTCGTTGCCGCCGCCAGGATCGAGCCGCTGGCCTCGTGGCAGAGCCCCCGGAGGGTGAGCGCACTGCGGACGACCAGGTCCCGGGAGGTGCTGGGCAGCCGCAGGCTGGCCACCCAGTCCTTCCAGGGCTGCTCGGCGGCGGCCTGCCGCTCGTGGATCGGCACCCGGTGGTGCTCCAGGCTCTGCGTACCGAAGCGCAGTTCCAGCACCACCTGCCCGCCGGCGGCGGAGAGGTCCACCGTTGCCGTCGCGGTCTCGTTTACTCCGTCGCTGCGGATCTCCCACTCGACGCCCGGCGAGTAGAGCGCGACCGGTTCGTTGGAGCCGAGCACCAGCAGACCATCGTCGAGCGGTTGGAGCTGCACGGCGACCTGGCCGAACTCGGGCCGGGGGGCGAACTCCAGATGCGCCCGGCCGGAGCCGGTGAGCACCCGGACCAGAGTCGAGTCGCCGGTGATGATGGCCGGACCGTCCGGGGTGGTCTCCGCCGCCGGCAGGTCCAGCCAGTCGGTGACCGTCAGGCCGGACCAGCGGGTCTCCACGGTCATGGTGCCGGTGCGGTAACGCTGCCCGAGCGGAATGCCGCCCCGCTGCGGCGACACGCTGAAGTGCCCGGCGGGGGCGCCGCCGACCAGATCGGCGAAGATCGCCGCCGAGTCGGGCTTGGGGTGGCAGAGCCAGGTGACCTTGGCTTCCGGGGTCAGCAGCGCGATCGTCCGGCCGTTGGCGAGCATCGAGTGCCGCTCGATCGGCACGGCCCGCTCGCCGAAGAGCCAGTTCCGGCGGGTCTCCAGCAGCAGCGCGAGCGCTCGGGCGGCCTCGATCGGCTCCGTGACCCGGTAGCCCGCCTTCGTGTCGCCAAGGCCGATCTTGATGCCGACGTCGGGGCCGTGCAGGTTGCCGAAGGCGTTCTCGTCGGTGACGTCGTCACCGATGAAGAGCACCGCGCTGGCGGACAGCTGGGTGCGGAGCTGGTCGAGGGCGGTGCCCTTGTGGGTGGCCACCACCGACAGCTCGATGACCTCCTTGCCGTGGGTCACCGTCACCTCGTTCCAGGTGGCGGGGCCGGTGCGGACCGCCTCGATGGCCGAGGCCGCGACCTGCGGGTCCACCCCACGGGTGTGCACGGCGACGCTGGCCGGCTTGCGTTCGAGGCGTACGCCGGGGTGGGCCGCGGCGATCTCGCGCAGCTCGTTGCGGAGCCGGGTGCGGACCGCGATCAGCTCGGGGGAGAGCCGCTCGACGAAGCCGATGTCGAACTCGGAGCCGTGGCTGCCGACCAGGTGCACCTCGCTGGGCAGCCGGGAGAGCGCGGCCAGGTCGCGCAGCGCCCGGCCGGAGACCACCGCGACGCTGGTCTGCGGGAGCGCGGCCAGGGCGCGGATGGCGGCCACCGACTCCGGCAGCGGGACGGCCTTGGTCGGGTCCTCGACGATCGCGGCGATGGTGCCGTCGTAGTCGCAGGCGACGAGGAGCTGGGGGACCCGGGCGATCCGGCCGATGGCGGCGCGCAGCGTGGGGTCGAGCGGCCCGCCGTGACGGGTGGTGGGGGCGGGGGAGTTCACGCGGCCTCCGCATCGGGCACGCCGAGTTCGGTCAGGAAGGACTTGGCCCAGTGGCCCACGTCGTGGGTCCGCAGGTGGCGCTGCATTATCCGCATCCGGCGGCGGGCCTCGGGTTTCTCCACGTGCACGGCGCGCAGCAGCGCGTCCTTGACCGCGTCCGGGTCGTGCGGGTTGCACAGGAAGGCCTGGCGCAGCTCGGTCGCGGCGCCGGCGAATTCACTGAGCACGAGCGCGCCGCCCTGGTCGGCGCGCGATGCCACGTACTCCTTGGCCACCAGATTCATTCCGTCTCGCAGCGGGGTCACCATCATCACGTCGGCCGCGACGTACATCGCGGCCAGTTCGGAGCGACTGTACGACTGATGCAGATAATGCACCGCCGGCACGCCGACCCGTCCGAATTCACCATTAATCCGACCAACCTCGCGTTCCACCTTGACGCGAAGTGCCTGGTAGTGCTCCACGCGCTCTCGGCTCGGGGTGGCCACCTGCACCATAACCGCGTCGGGAACTGTCAACTTTCCGTCAGCCAGAAGTTCGCGGAACGCCTTGAGCCGCAGCTCGATGCCCTTCGTGTAGTCGAGCCGGTCCACGCCCAGGATGATCGTCTTCGGGTTGCCCAGTTCCTCGCGGATCTGCTTGGCCCGGGCCTGGATCGCCGGGTCGGCGGCCATCCGCTCCATCTCCCTCGTGTCGATGGAGATGGGGAAGGCGCCGGCCTTCACCTGGCGGCCGTCGACCTGGATCATCTGCCCCTCGTACCGCAGGCCGAGCAGGTGCCGGGCCAGCCGGACGAAGTTCTGCGCCGCCAGCCGCTGCTGGAAGCCGACCAGATCCGCGCCGAGCAGTCCGCGCAGGATCTCGGTGCGGAACGGCATCTGCATGAACAACTCGATCGGCGGGAACGGGATGTGCAGGAAGAAGCCGATCCGCAGGTCCGGACGCAGCTCGCGGAGCATCGCCGGGACCAGCTGGAGCTGGTAGTCCTGCACCCACACCGTCGCGCCCTCGGCCGCGACCTCCGCCGCGGCCTCCGCGAACCGGGCGTTCACCAGCCGGTACGCCTCGCGCCAGCGGCGCTTGTAGGCCGGGGTCTCGACAGCGTCGTGGTAGAGCGGCCAGATCGTCGCGTTGGACTGCCCCTCGTAGTAGCGCTCCAGCTCCTCGGCGCTCAGCGGCACCGGGTGCAGTCGGATGCCCTCCAGGTCGAACGGCTCGGGCGCCGCGCCCGTGCCGCCGGCCCAGCCGACCCAGGTGCCCTGTTGTTCGGCGAGGACGGGATGCAGCGCGGTGACGAGGCCGCCGGGGCTCCGTCGCCACTGCCGTCCTTCCGGTGTGCTCACCTCGTCGACCGGCAGACGGTTCGCCACTACGACAAAGGAGCTACGGACGGTCACGATCGGCCACCTCCGGGTGCTGACGGGTCCACCGCGATGAGCGTACTGAGCCTAGCTGCGGCGTCTGCGGCCCCGTGACGGTCTTACCTACCCGTCCCACGCCCGTCGAACCACACCCGTGATCTTGCCGACATCCGCTGGTCGATGGTGGTGGATCGGCTACTTCTCGGCACCCCGGCAGCCGACACCGCGCCGCTTGCGCCGGTCGGTCGCGATCGGCGGGAACAAAGGACGCGCCGGATGGCGCTGGACGGGGTGATGTGGGCGTAGCGCGCCGTACCTGTCAGGATTGACGACGGCGTGCGCGCGGCCGGCTGCTGGCCGGCGGCGGCGGGCGGAAGTCGCAGCCCGCGCCCGCGCCCCAAGCTCGCGATCGCAACCGACGGAGGTAGCCCGCACCGTGGCCCAGTTCATCTACGTCCTGGAAAAGGCGCGCAAGGCGCACGGCGACAAGGTCGTGCTCGACAACGTGACGCTGAACTTCCTGCCGGGGGCCAAGATCGGTGTGGTCGGTCCGAACGGCGCCGGTAAGTCCAGCCTGCTCAAGATCATGGCAGGGTGGGACCAGCCGAGCAACGGCGAGGCCCGCCTCATGCCCGGCTACACCGTCGGCATGCTGGCGCAGGAGCCGCCGCTGAACGACGCCAAGACCGTCCTCGGCAACATCGAGGAGGCCGTCGCCGAGACCAAGGCCAAGCTGGAGCGGTTCAACAAGATCGCCGAGCAGATGGCCACGGACTACTCCGACGGGCTGATGGAGGAGATGGGCAAGCTCCAGGAGGAGCTGGACCACGCCGACGCCTGGGACATCGACTCCAAGCTCGAGCTGGCCATGGACGCCCTGCGGTGCCCGCCGCCGGACGCCGACGTCACCCAGCTCTCCGGTGGTGAGCGCCGCCGGGTGGCGCTGTGCAAGCTGCTGCTGGAGACGCCCGACCTGCTGCTGCTCGACGAGCCCACCAACCACCTGGACGCGGAGAGCGTGCAGTGGCTCGAGCAGCACCTGGCCAAGTACGCCGGCACCGTCATCGCCATCACCCACGACCGGTACTTCCTCGACAACGTGGCCAACTGGATCCTCGAGCTGGACCGCGGCCGGGCCTACCCGTACGAGGGCAACTACTCCACCTACCTGGAGAAGAAGGCCGCCCGGCTGGCCGTCGAGGGCCGCCGCGACGCCAAGATGAAGAAGCGCCTCTCCGAGGAGCTGGAGTGGGTCCGCTCCAACGCCAAGGCCCGGCAGACCAAGTCCAAGGCCCGCCTCGACCGGTACGAGGAGATGGCCACCGAGGCCGAGAAGACCCGCAAGCTGGACTTCGAGGAGATCCAGATCCCGCCGGGCCCGCGCCTGGGCAGCACGGTGATCGAGGCCAACCAGCTCAATAAGGCCTTCGGCGACCGGGTGCTCATCGACGACCTGAGCTTCTCGCTGCCGCGCAACGGCATCGTCGGCGTCATCGGCCCGAACGGTGTCGGTAAGACCACCCTGTTCAAGACCATCGTCGGGCTGGAGGAGCCGACCGACGGCTCGGTCAGGGTCGGCGAGACCGTCTCGCTGTCGTACGTCGACCAGAGCCGGGCCGGCCTGGCCGGTGACAAGACGGTCTGGGAGACGGTCTCCGACGGGCTGGACCACCTCATGGTGGGCAAGGTCGAGATGCCGTCCCGGGCGTACATCGCGGCGTTCGGCTTCAAGGGGCCGGACCAGCAGAAGCCGACCAAGGTACTCTCCGGCGGTGAGCGCAACCGGCTGAACCTGGCCCTGACCCTGAAGATCGGCGGCAACGTCATCCTGCTCGACGAGCCCACCAACGACCTGGACGTGGAGACGCTCGGCAGCCTGGAGAACGCGCTGCTGGAATTCCCCGGCTGCGCCGTGGTCATCTCCCACGACCGGATGTTCCTGGACCGGGTCGCCACGCACATCCTGGCCTGGGAGGGCGACGACCAGAACCCGGCCAAGTGGTTCTGGTTCGAGGGCAACTTCGATGCGTACGAGAAGAACAAGATCGACCGGCTCGGCGCCGAGGCGGCCCGTCCGCACCGGGTGACCTACCGCAAGCTCACCCGCGACTGACCGGGGCCGACCCTTGTCTGACCGGTTCGTCTATCACTGCACGTTGCGCTGGTCCGACCTGGACGCGTACGGCCACGTCAACAACTCGCGCTTCCTCACCCTTTACGAGGAGGCGCGGGTGGCGTTGATGTTCGCCGGTGGCCGGGCGTGGGGAGTGGGCTCGTTCGCCGACGGGGTGGTCATCCGCCGGCACGAGGTCGACTACCTGCGCCCGGTCGACTACGCGCTCGGCCGGTCCACCGCGGAGACCGCCCCGACCGTCCGGATCGAGCTCTGGGTGGAGCAGATCCGGGCCGCGTCGTTCACCGTCGCCTACGAGCTGTACGACGGCGACGTGCTGGCGAGCACGGCCCGCTCGGTGCTCGTCCCGTTCGACCTGACCCGGCAGCAGCCCCGGCGGATCAGCGCGGAGGAACGCGCCTTCCTGCTCCGGTACGCGCCGGGGGAGACCGCGGCGTGAGCGGGGCGGCCGACGCCCGGAACGAGGGGCACGGCCTCGTCGGGGTCGCGGACGCGGGCGCCTTCCTGGCCCGGCTGGTCCGGCTGGACCCGGCCGCGGTGGTCCGCCTCCGGCCCGTGCCCGGAGCGGGCCGTACGGCGCTCTGGGCCCGGCTGCCCTGGGGGGTGC
>NZ_QGGF01000759.1 GCF_003857015.1 Micromonospora globispora
AGCCGCGTGTCGGCGAGGGCCGCCCCGCCGAGGGCCGCCGGTCGGAGGGGCAGGCCGGCCGGCTCGCCGAGGTGCCCGGCGCCGAGCGCCCGGAGTCCCGGGGCGGGTTGCGTACCGAGACCGAGCCGCCGCGGCGACGCCGGCAGACGACCCACCGGGGCCGGGCCGCGGTCGAGGAGCAGTCGCTGGCCGCCGCGCCGGCCGGTACGCCCACCGCCAACCCGGGAACCGTCGGGACGTCGTACTCCGGTGGCCAGATGACCACCACGGAGACGGCGCCGTCCCGACCGCTGAACACCGACGGCGCGTCGGGCCCACGGGTGGTGATCGACCACGTTCAGGTCAGCACGTTCGGGCTGGACGCCACGGTGGAGGTTCGCCTGATCGCCGGCGGCGAGACGGCGGTGGGTCACTCGACCGGACCGGCCGTCGACGGGTACGTGCTCCGGCTCTGCGCGGTGGCCGCCGCGGCGGCGGTGGACGAGCTGCTGCGCGGTGCCGTCCAGTCGTCGGATCGCGGTCGCTGCTTCGTGGAGCACGCCGCCGTGGTGCCGTTCGGCAACTGCGAGGTCGCCACCGTGGTGGTGCTGCTGGTGTGCGACGGCTGGGTGGAACAGCTCGCCGGTTCCGCGCTGGTGGCCGGCGACCCGCGGCAGGCGGTGGTCCGGGCGACCCTGGCCGCGGTGAACCGTCGACTCGAGGCGCTGCTGGCTTGACCGGACACGGTGTCGGCCGGGCGCGGGACGGGAAAACTGGAGGCATGAAGCCCGCCACCCTCTGGCCGGACCACCTGCTGCCCGCGCACCACGTACCCCCGCCCTGGCCCGGCCGTGAGGTGCTGCTCGACGGCACGAAGACCTACGTCCGGGACACCCCGGCCACCGCGCCCGGCGCGGAGCCGGCGCTTTACGTGCACGGCCTCGGCGGTTCGTCGCAGAACTGGACCGACCTGGCCGGTCTGCTCGCCGACCGGCTCGACGGCCAGGCCATCGACCTGCCCGGCTTCGGCCGCAGCGAGCCGGGCCGGCGCTACACCATCCCGGCCTTCGCGGAGCGGGTGGTCCGCTGGATCGAGCACAGCGATCGGGGGCCGGTGCACCTGTTCGGCAACTCCCTCGGCGGCGCGATCTCGGTGCAGGTGGCGGCGTTGCGACCGGACCTGGTGCGGACGCTGACCCTGGTCTCCCCGGCGCTGCCCTTCCTGGATTTCCGCCGGTCGTTGCAGGGCCGGATGCTGCCGGTGCTGGCGATCCCCCGAGGCGAGCGGCTGGCCGCCTGGCGGCTGGCGAAACTGGCCCCCGAGGTGATGGCCCAGCAGGTGATGGAGGCGTGCATCGCCGACCTGACCCGGATCAGCGAGCAGCGCCGGCAGGAGGCGATCGAGGAGATCCGCATCCGTTACGAGGCCACGCACTACGCGGCCGCGTACGTCCGCACCTTCCGCGGCCTGGTCTCCAGCTTCCTGCGGTCGTACCTGCCGGGGTCGGGCTCGCTGTGGCGGCTGGCCGCGTCGGTGCGGGCGCCCACGCTGGTCGTCGGCGGGCGGGCAGACCGGTTGGTCGACGTCCGGGTGGCGCCGCAGACCGCCCGGGTGATCCCGGACAGTCGCCTGTTGATGCTCGACGGGGTCGGGCACGTGGCGCAGTTGGAGGTGCCCCGCACGGTGGCGCGGGCGGTGGTGGGGCTGCTCGCCGAAACGGAGGAGAGCGGGCGACGCCGCGACATGGCAGGCTGAGCCGGATGTCCACTTCCCGCCGTCCGCGCCGCGGTGCCGTGCGGCCCGTCCCGGCCTCGACCGGTCGCTCCACGGCAGGCCGGTGGCGACCGGCGGTCGTGGTGCTCGCGTTCGTGGTCGCCACCGGGGTGGGCGTCGCGGTGGCGGTGCAGCGCCCCTACGCCAGCGCCGGGGAGTTGGTCGCTGAACGGTTGGCCGACGGGCCGGTGACCATCCCGCCGACGACCGCGCCTCCGACGCCGTCGGCGTCGCCGACCGTCGCGCCGCCGCCGACGCGTCCCGCACCGGTGCTGAGCCTGCCCGGGCCGGTGCCGAGCGCCGGTCGCGGCAGCTTCGGGTACGACGACCGGCAGGGTGAGGTGCTGGGCCGGGCGGGTGTGCTGCGCCGGTTCCGGGTGGCGGTGGAGAACGGTTCGGGCGAGGACGTGCACGCCTTCGGCGACGCCGTGCAGAAGGCGCTCGCCGGCCCGGGGAGCTGGGTGGACGGTGGGCAGTTGCGGTTGCAGCGGGTCGCCCCCGGCTCCCGGTACGACTTCACGATCTACCTGGCCACGGCGAACACGGCCGGCCGGCTGTGCCTGAACGGCGGCATCAACATCCGGGTGGGTGGCCGTCCGTACACGTCCTGCCGGGTCGCGGGCAAGGTGGTCATCAACCTGGACCGCTGGCGCAAGTCGGTGCCGCACCTGGTCCGCGCCCGGTTGCCGCTGGACACCTACCGGCTCTACGTGATCAATCATGAGGTCGGCCACCAGTTGGGGCACCACCACGAGCGCTGCCCGGGGGTGGGCCGCCCGGCCCCGGTGATGCAGCAGCAGACCCTCTTCCTGGACGGGTGCACGCCGAACCCGTGGGTGTACCTGGATGGGAAGCGGTACACCGGACCGCTGGTGTGATCACCCTAATGCGCGAAGATGAGGCACATTCGGGGTATTGGCGGTAAAGACGGCTTAGCGCCCGAATTGCGTGGCACGCTGGGGTCATGACGTCGTCGTCCCCTTACGACCCGCCTGCCGAGCCCGGCGAGGTGCCCGCCCGCCCCGGCTGCCCGGCCGGCCTCGACTTTGAGCCTCCGCCGGTGCAGGGCTCCGGTCACCCGCCGGCCCGACCCGGTGCGGTCCGGCCCAGCCTGCGGCGGATGCGTCGGCGCCGCCGCCGGGCCGTCCTGCTCCTGGTCCTCCTGCTCGCCGTCGGTGGGACGGCGGTCGGCGTGACGGAGCTGGTCCACCGGCCCGCGGACCAGCCGTCGTCGACGGCCGGCGATACCCGCCTGGCCAACGGGCTGGGCGGCGCCGGCGTGCGGGTGGAGCCCAGCGGCTATCCGACCGAGGGTTCCGGCGGCTTCGCGGCCGCCGACGGCGACTCCCCGGTACGCGGATCCGGCGGTCCGCTGCGTCGTTACCGGGTCGCCGTCGAGCAGGGGACCGGGCAGGACGTCGACGACTTCGCCGCCACCGTGGACGGAGTGCTCGGCGACCCGCGGAGCTGGATCGCCTCCGGCCAGCTGCGGCTGCAGCGGGTGGCCGTGGCGGCGGCCGCCGACTTCACCATCTACCTGGCCAGCCCGGCGACCTCCGAGCGCATGTGCGCCGAGGGCGGGCTGACCACGGAGCGGTACACCTCCTGCCGGCTGCCCGGTCAGGTGATCGTCAACCTGGCCCGGTGGATGGAGGCGGTCCCGAACTACGGGGCGCCGCTGGAGACCTACCGGACGTACGTCATCAACCACGAGGTGGGACATGAACTGGGCGAGGGGCACCAGGCCTGCCCGCGGCCGGGGGCGCCGGCGCCGGTGATGCAGCAGCAGACGTACGGGCTCGACGGGTGTGTCGCCAACGCCTGGCCGTACGTCGACGGCGCCCGATACGAGGGCGCGCCCGTCGACGGCGTCTGAGTTATTCCCGCTCCCGCATGTCGGACGACGTGTCCCTCATCATGGCCGGGGTCGGCTTTCCCGAGCAACAATGGCGCGGTTCACCACCGCCGATCCCGGGGAGTCCACCGTGTCGTTGCCCCCGCTCGTCGAGCCCGCCGCCGAGCTGACCGTTGACGAGATCCGTCGCTACTCGCGCCACCTGATCATCCCGGACGTCGGGGTCGAGGGGCAGAAGCGGCTGAAGAACGCCCGGGTGCTCTGCGTCGGCGCCGGCGGTCTCGGCTCACCGGCCCTGCTGTACCTCGCCGCCGCCGGCGTCGGCACGCTCGGCATCATCGACTTCGACACCGTCGACGAGTCCAACCTCCAGCGGCAGATCATCCACGGCGTCTCCGACGTCGGCCGTTCCAAGGCCGAATCGGCCGCGGCCTCGATCCGCGAGATCAACCCGCTGGTCAACGTGGAGATCCACAACACCGCGCTGGACCGGGACAACGTCAAGGAGATCTTCTCCCGGTACGACCTGATCGTCGACGGCACCGACAACTTCGCCACCCGCTACATGGTCAACGACGCGGCCGTGCTGCTCGGCAAGCCGTACGTGTGGGGGTCGATCTACCGCTTCGACGGCCAGGCGTCGGTGTTCTGGGCCGAGCACGGCCCGTGCTACCGCTGCCTCTACCCGGAGCCCCCGCCGCCCGGCATGGTGCCGTCCTGCGCCGAGGGCGGCGTCCTCGGCGTGCTCTGCGCCTCGATCGGGTCGATCCAGGTCAACGAGGCCATCAAGCTGCTCGCCGGCATCGGCGAGCCGCTGGTCGGCCGGCTGATGGTCTACGACGCCCTGGAGATGAGCTACCGCAAGATCAAGGTTCGCAAGGACCCGAACTGCGTGCTCTGCGGCGAGAACCCGACCGTGACTGAGCTGCTGGAGGACTACGAGGACTTCTGCGGTGCGGTCTCCGAGGAGGCCCAGGAGGCGGTGGTCGAGGCAACCATCACCGCGCTGGAGCTCAAGGAGTGGCAGGACGCCGGCAAGGACATCTTCCTGGTCGACGTCCGCGAGCCGGCCGAGTACGAGATCGTCCGCATCCCCGGCGCGACCCTGATCCCCAAGGGCGAGATCATCTCCGGCGAGGCGCTCGCCAAGCTCCCGCAGGACAAGCAGATCGTGCTGCACTGCAAGTCCGGTGTCCGCTCCGCCGAGGCGCTCGCCGCGCTCAAGGCGGCCGGGTTCCGGGACGCGGTGCACGTCCAGGGCGGCGTGCTCTCCTGGATCAAGCAGATCGACCCGTCGCTGCCCGCGTACTGAGTCGTCGCGCAAAAGGCCCGTCCGGCATCGGACGGGCCTTTCGCATACCGCCCGGTGGGCCCGGCCACCCCTGGCCGAGCTACCGAGGCGTAACAAGGTTTGCGCAGGTAGCGTGTCCGCCGTGGTGGATTTGGACGCTGCGATCGGCTTCGTCGTGGCTCATGGGGACGCGGTGGACCGCGCCCGTCTCTCCCGGCTGCGCACCGGTGCTCCGGTGCCGGTCGAACTGCTCGACGCGGCCGAGGCCGGGCAGGCGCCGGGCGGCGGGTGGCCGGCCACCCTGGGATCGGAGGTGGCGTCGGTCGACGCGACCTGCTTCCGCCTGTCCGAGCTGGACGACCTCGGCGGGCTCGGCCGACCGGCGGCCCGGCACGCCCTGGACTGGCTGGCCGCGCGGCAGCTGCCCGACGGCGGCTGGGACGAGGACCCGGCGCTGGCCGGGTTCGCCCCGGAGTGGGCCACCCCCGGCGACCCGGAGGCCCGTTACTACCTCACCGCCAACGTCGCGTTCTGGCTCACCGTCGGGGGGCTGGACGCCCGCGCCGCCGGCCCGCTGGACCACCGCGTCGGTGGCGCCTACGCCGGCGTCCTGCACGGCGCCGCGCAGGCGCTCGCCGGCGGGCTCCGGCCGGACGGCAGCTGGCCGTCCTTCCTCCCCGCCGGCTGGCTGAGCGCGGCGGTGCTGCACGCCCAGCAGATGTACTACGAGTCGGCGCGGATCCAGGCCGTGCTGGCCGAGCGCATCCCGGACATGTCCCCCGACGACGTCGCGTGGCTGGCCGCGACGCTGCGCCACGTCGACGTGGGCGAGGAGCAGTGGCTCCTGGTCGCGGCCCGCCGACGGCTCGCCGAGACGCAACGCAGCGACGGTGGCTGGGACAGCGACGACGGCCCCCAGTTCGACGTGCACACCACGCTGCGGGCGATCCGGGCCTGCCGGCGGACGACACCCGAGGCCCCCGGCTCCGGGACGTCGTTCGTGCCGCCGCAGCCGGCCGCGCTGCCGTCGCCACCCGTGGTGCCGTCACCACGCCCGGCGCCCGCGTCGGAGGTGGTGCCTCCGCTCGTACCACCGGTCGTGCCACTCCCGCGGCCGAAGCCCGACGGGCCGACCCCCCCGCCGGAATCCGCGCCGCCCGAGCGGGCCGCGCCCACCGCCTGAGCGGCGCCCAGACCACCCGCGCGGCTCAGCGCAGGTGGCCGTCCCCGGTGACCACGTACTTGGTGCTGGTCAGCTCGGGCAGGCCCATCGGGCCGCGGGCGTGCAGCTTCTGGGTGGAGATGCCGATCTCCGCGCCGAAGCCGAACTCGCCGCCGTCCGTGAACCGGGTGGAGGCGTTCACCATCACCGCCGCCGCGTCGACCCGGGCCACGAACTCGCGGGCGGCGCGCTGCGAGTCGGTGACGATCGCCTCGGTGTGGCCGGTGCCGTACCGGCGGATGTGCGCGACCGCCGCGTCGAGTGAGTCGACGACGGCGACGGAGATGTCGGCGGAGAGGTACTCGGTGGCGAAGTCCTCGTCGGTGGCGGGGACGACGGCGGGTGAGTAGCCGGCCACCCGGGCGTCGCCGTGCACGGTGACCCCGGCGTCGGCGAAGGCGGTCAGCATCGCCGGCAGGAAGGCGTCCGCGACGTCCGCGTGGACCAGCAGCGATTCGGCGGTGTTGCAGGTGGAGAGGCGCTGGGTCTTGGCGTTCAGCGTGATTGCCACCGCCTTGGCCACGTCGGCGGCCGCGTCCACGTAGACGTGGCAGTTGCCGACGCCGGTCTCGATCACCGGCACGGTCGACTCCTCGACCACCGTCCGGATCAGCGACGCCCCGCCGCGCGGGATGAGCACGTCGACCAGGCCGCGGGCGCGCATCAGCTCCTTGACCGAATCCCGGGAGGTGGCGTCGAGCAGCTGCACCGCGTCCGCCGGCAGCCCGGCCGAGGCCACCGCGTCCCGGAGCACCGCGACCAGTGCCGCGTTGGAGTGCGCCGCGGACGAGGAGCCGCGCAGCAGCGCCGCGTTGCCGGACTTCAGGCAGATGCCGGCCGCGTCCACAGTGACGTTGGGGCGGGCCTCGTAGATGATGCCGACCACCCCGAACGGCACCCGGACCTGCCGCAGCTCCAGGCCGTTCGGCAGGGTCGAGCCGCGGACCACCTCGCCGACCGGGTCGGGCAGCGCCTCCATCTGCCGCAGCGCGTCCGCGATGCCGGCCACCCGGCCCGCGTCGAGGGCCAGCCGGTCCAGCACGGCCGCGGTCAGCCCGGCCTCCCGCCCCGCCGCCAGGTCCGTGGCGTTCGCGGCCAGGATCTCCGGGGTACGCGCCACCAGCGCGTCGGCCATCGCGACCAGCGCGGCGTCCTTGACCGTACGGGTGGCGACGGCGAGGGCCTCCGCCGCGTCCCGGGCCCGCCGGGCCTGCTCGACGACGCTCATGCCGGCACTCCGCTGCGCTCCGTGCCGCCATGAGGCACCACCGCGCTGAACCGATGATTCGCTCGCTGACGCTCGCTCATGTGTGCACTCCTCACAGCAGTACGAGGTCGTCGCGATGAACGACCTCCCGTTCGTACGCCGGGCCGAGCGCCGCGGCGAGTTCGGTGGTGGAGCGGCCGAGCAGCCCGGGCAGCTCCACCGCGTCGTAGTTGACCAGCCCACGGGCGACCGGCGCGCCCTCGGTGTCCACCAGGTCCACCGGGTCGCCGGCGGTGAACGCGCCGTCCACGGCGGTGATGCCGGCGGGGAGCAGCGACTTGCGCCGGCCCACCACGGCCTGCACCGCCCCGGCGTCCAGGTGCAGCCGGCCGCGCGGGGTGGTGGCGTGGGCCAGCCAGAACAGCCGGGCGGCCGGGCGCTGCCGCTCGGGGTGGAAGAGCGT
>NZ_QGGF01000130.1 GCF_003857015.1 Micromonospora globispora
GCTTGGCTCGCCGCAGCCCGAAGCGGATCAGCCGGGCCAGCGCCGCGAGGCGGTCGTAGGTGGGGCGGGGGCCCTGGTGGCTGCGGACCAGCACCAGCTCGTTCGCCGGCCACTCCGGGCCGAGATAGTCGTGCAGGGTCTCCCGGTCCGCCATGATGTCGGCGCGGTCGATCCGGTCGCCGGGGCGGGCGATGGTCAGGTGGGCGCGGAAGGTCTTCTCGTCGTGCGGCAGCTTGGCTCGCCGCAGCCCGAAGCGGATCAGCCGGGCCAGCACCGCCAGCGCCTCGACGTCACCCTGGACGTCCACCCACAGGACGGTGAACCGGCCCCGTCCGAAGCTCCCCCCGCCGCCGAGGCGCAGCGTCGGGGAACCGCTCCGGCCGTCCCGGAACGTCTCGGTGGCCAGGCCGAGCGCACTCT
Source organism: Micromonospora globispora (assembly GCF_003857015.1). Lineage (GTDB taxonomy): Bacteria > Actinomycetota > Actinomycetes > Mycobacteriales > Micromonosporaceae > Micromonospora > Micromonospora globispora. Next base: position 421 of record NZ_QGGF01000130.1, read on the forward strand.
CCACCTCGACCAACCGGCTCTCCTCGACCTCGCCGAGGAAGGCGAGGGTCAGGTGGGCGTTGGTCGGGTCGGCCAGTCGTACGTTGGTGCCGGCGGCGTACGCGGCACCCACCCGGAGCCGGGCCACCTGCGCGCTCAGGTCCTCGACGGCCGGCCGGGGTGGGTAGACCGCCACGAAGAGCCGCACCCCGGTACGCCGTTCAGCGGTGCCGTTGATGGTGACCGGGCCGGGCGGCGGGCAGGGTGAGCCCGGCCGCGTGCAGCAGCCCCTCCACCCGGACCCGTTCGATCTCCCGGTCCACCCCGTCCAGCTCGGCGAGGTGCTCGGCGATGCCCAGTGCCCGGCAGGCGTCCCGCAGCCGATCGTCGTACGCGTCGATCACCGCGCTGTGCCAGACCACCGAGCGGTGGGCGGCGGCGAGCCGGTGCCCGCCGAGCCGCCGCAGGTCGGCGGCGATCTGTTGCAGTGAGCGCCGGTCGTGCCGGTCGAACGCGGTCAGGTCGATGTCGCGGGTCAGCGCGTCCGCCTCGATCGCCCGGTCCAGCCGGGCGATGGTGCGGCGTTCCCGGCGTTCCTCGCGCCACTCGGCCCAGCCGCAGGCCACCCGGTCCAGGATCTCGTCGGCGCAGAAGATCAGCGCGAAGAGGGCGGGGAGGCAGCACACGGCGAGGATCGCAAGCACCAGCAGCAGGCCCCGTCCGACTCCCACGCATCGACGCTAAAGCCCAACGTGATCGCCCGCTACCCGATTGCGCACATCCGACGGCCTGGAATACGGAAAGACCGGCCCCTGTTTGCGGGAGCCGGTCTTTCCAGGACGATCCGGCGGGCGGTGCCGCCGGACCGGCGGTGTCACTCGGCCGTGGGCGAGACGACGTAGAAGCGCGGCATGGGCAGCATCCGCAGCCGCAGCCGGGCGCCCGAGCGGCGCAGCTGCCAGGTCAGCGCGAGCAGCGCGGTGGCCAGCGAGATCAGCCCACCGATCCAGATGCTGGCGCCGGCGCCGAAGGTCTCCGCGACCCAGCCGATGATCGGCGCGCCGACCGGGTTGGTGCCGAGGAAGACCAGCACCCAGAGCGCCATCACCCGACCGCGGAAGGCGGCGTCGACACCGAGCTGCACCCGCTGGTTGGCGGCCTGGGCGAAGAAGACCATGAAGAACCCGGTGGGCAGCAGCAGGGCCGCCACCAGCCAGTACACCCCAGCGAGGCCGACCAGGGTGCCGAAGGTGGCGCAGCCGACCGCCGCGCCGAGCACCAGCCAGACCGAGGGGCGGCTGCGCCGCCCGGTGCCGGCGAGGGCCCCGGCCAGCGCGCCGACGGCGAGCGCGGTGGAGAACAGGCCGAACGAGGCCGCTCCGGTGTGGAAGACGGTCTTGGCCAGCGCGGCGAGGGTGAGCTGGAAGTTGAACAGCGACATGCCGATCACCGACATGACCGCCATCGGCAGCAGCAGGTCGGGGCGGCGCCAGACGTAGCGCAGCCCGTCGACCACCTTGGCCTGGTTGCGCTCACCGGCCGGCGGGAGGTCCTTGCGGTGCAGCTCGGCGGTACGCATCCGGACCACGTTGACCAGCGGGGCGATCGAGCTGAGGGCGGTGAACAGGAAGACCGGGCCGACGTCGAAGGCGGCGATGGCCAGGCCGGCGACAGCGGGGCCGATGATCCGCGCCGAGTTGAAGGTGGCGGCGTTGAGCGAGAGCGCGTTCGGGAGCAGGGGCATGCCGACGAGTTCGGAGACGAACGCCTGCCGGACCGGGGTCTCCACCGCGTTGGCCACGCCCAGCAGGGCCGCGAACGCAAAGACGTGCCAGAGCTGCACCAGGCCGGTGAGCACCAGCAGGCTCATCACCAGCGCGAGCACCGTCCAGAAGGCGTTGGCGATGAAGAGCAGCAGCCGCTTGTCGTACCGGTCGGCGAGGCGGCCGGAGAGCAGGGTGAGCAGCAGGACGGGGGTGAACTGGAGTGCGGTCACCACGCCGAGCGCGGTGGCCGAGTTGTGGGAGAGCTCGAGGACGAGCCAGTCCTGGGCGATGAACATCATCCAGACGCCGATCAGTTTGATCAGCTGTCCGGTGGCGAAGAGTCGGTAGTTACGGACTCGTAGGGACTGGAACATCGTGCTCAGCTTCGCCTGCACTCTTGGTGCGCCTCCTTGCGGTCGTACGCGTCATCGACGTCGGACGGCGCGGACCCGGTGGCGCGGGTGCGGCTCAGGCGCGAGCGATCTGCTGCAGGATCTCGGCGGCCCGCTGCAGCGTGTCGCGTTCCTCCTCGGTCAGCGCAGCCAGCCGCTCAGCCAGCCACGAGTTGCGGGCCCGCTCGAACTGGTCGAGGACAGCCCGTCCCCCCTCGGTCGCCGCGAGGATGACCTGCCGTCCGTCGGTCGGGTGGGGGGTGCGCTGCACGAGGCCGCGCTCCTCCAACTTCGCGACGATCTTGGTCATCGTCGGTGGCTGCACCCGCTCGATGTCGGCCAGTTCCCGGGGCGTCAGCGCGCCCGCCAGCTTCAGGCTGGTGAGCGCGGAGAGCTGGGTGACCGTCAGGTCGCCGACCGGGCGGGCCTGTCGGACCCGCCGGTTGAGCCGGGTGATCGCATCACGCAGCTGGGGCGCCAGCTGCGCCGGTGGCACGCGTTTCGCCGTCACCGTCCGCTCCGTCACAATCGTTAGCTTAACTAATGAGCCTGGCTAACGACATGCGATATGACCAGGCTCACGGGAGGTTCGCGCGCGCATCGTCCCAGATCATCGGCGGCCGGGGAAAGACGATCGCGTACGCTTTGCCGGTGCCCAAGGAGCAACCACCGCGGCCCGAGCCGCTCGATCCGCCGATGGTGCCCTTCGCCGTCGCGGGGCTGATCGCCTGGGCTGTGGTCGGGCTGGTCCTGCTGATCTTCTTCCGCGGGTGGCTCACCGAGCACGGGCACCAGAACTGGCTCTGGACCTGCCTGGCCGGGTTCCTCTGGGGCTTTCCCGGGCTGGCCGTGATGATGCGGCACGACGCGAACCGGCGCCGTCGCCGGACAGCGGCCGCTCGCCGCTGAGCTGATCGCGGGCCGGTGGCCCGGCGGTCAGGAGTGGCCGTACGGCTCGGCCGGCTCGGCCGCTTCCACCGAACCATGGGCCCGGCTGACCGACATGGCCTCGACCGCGCTGTCGTCGTAGATGGTGGGCAACTCGTCCACCGGGGTCTCGGGCGTCTCCACCAGCGTCTCCGAGTGGGCACCGCAGCCATGGTCGGCGCTCACCACCCGGCCGTCGTCCGGGGCGTAGAAGTTGCCGCAGGCGCCGAAGGCCTGCCGGAGCGAACCGGCCAGCGGCAGGTAGAAGCCGCAGGTGCCGCAGCGGGCGGCGGCCGGCGCGGCCACCGAGATCGCGGCGGACGGGCCGTGGTCGCCGTCGTACCAGCGCTGGGCGGCCTCGGAGCGACCCTCCCGGGACAGCACCCGGGGCCGGCCGAGCCCGAGCTCCCACGCGGTCTCCTCCACCGCCGGGTCGTCGGAGAGCAGGTAGCCAGGGGCGAGCCGCTCGTCGTCCGGCGGGGTGGGCAGCAGGTCGCCGGGGCCGAGGTCACCCGGCTTGAGCCGCTCCTGCCAGGGAACCCAGCCGGGGGCCATCAGCGCGTCCGCGCCGGGCAGCAGCACGGTGTCGCAGATGGTGACGTTGCGGCTGCGCGGCACCCGGGTGACGGTGACGGCCCAGCGCCAGCCGCGGTAGCCGGCCAGCCGGCACTCGAAGTAGTGGGTGACCAGCCGGTCGCCCTCGGCGACGGCTTGCAGGTGGTCGCCGACGTCGGCGGGGTCCACCTCGGTGATGCCGGCGCGGGCCACCTCGACGGCGGCGGCGCAGACCTGGTCGAGACGGGCGGCGCGGGCGGAGGCGGGCCTGGTCACCCGCCCATTGTTCCCCATGCCCGGGGCCGACTGACAGGCACTCCCCGGAGTCGTTCTCCTCGGGTGGTGCGGCACGCCTCGATCAGATGGGCGAGGATGGGAGACATGCCGCTGTCCTCCCGCTCCGGGCGGTCCGTCCTCGGGCGGACCGTCGGCACGGGCATCCGCGCCACCCGCCTGCTGCTTCGCGGCTCGGTCAACAGCGGGCGCTGGATGACCCGACGGGCCGGGATGGCCCGGACCCGCAGCGCCGGCAACGAGATCGGCATGGTCCGCCTCTTCGACCTGCACGCCCTCTCCTGCGCCGGGGACACCCTGATCGCGATCGGCCTGGCCGGGACGATCTTCTTCAACGTGCCGCTCGGCGAGGCCCGCAACAAGGTCGCGCTCTACCTGCTCGTCACCATGGTGCCGTTCGCCATGCTGGCGCCCGTGGTGGGGCCGTTGCTCGACCACTTCCGCCACGGCCGCCGGTACGCGCTGGCGGCCACCATGCTCGGCCGCGCCTTCCTGGCCTGGTTGATCTCCGACTACATCGGCGGCTTCGGCCTGTACCCGGCCGCGTTCGGCGTGCTCGCCCTCTCCCGCGCGTACGGGGTGGCCCGCTCGGCGGCCGTGCCCCGGCTGTTGCCCGAGGGGCTCGGGCTGTCCCAGGCCGGCGCCCGGGCCAGCGTCTACGGCACGGTGGCCGGCGCACTCGTCGCTCCGATCGGGGTGGCGGCGTTCTGGCTGGGGCCGCAGTGGCCGCTCCGGGTGGCCTCGGTGATCTTCCTGGTCGGCATGGTGATCTCGCTGCGCCTGCCGCCGAAGGCGGATTCGGAACCGCCCGAGCGGGTGCCCCGGCCGCTGCGCGCGCTGCGCCGCCGAGACGGGGACCGGCCGCTGGGCCGGGGCCGCCCGGCGGGACGCCTGGTGATCGCGACCCTGATCGGCGCCGCCGCGCTGCGCGGGCTCTACGGCTTCCTGCTGCTCTTCCTCGCCTTCGCCCTCAAGGCGGGCGACCTGACCACCGACTTCTTCGGGCGCGAGCTGCGCGATCAGGCCGCGCTGGGCCTGATCGGCGGGGCGCTGGCCGTGGGCAGTTTCCTGGCCACCGCGGTCGGCACCCGGCTGCACATCCACCGGCCCACCGCGATCCAGTCCAGCGGCATGATCATCGTGGCCGGTGTGGCGGTCCTCGCCGCGCTCAAGTTCTCCCTCCCTCTGGTGGCGCTGCTCTGCCTGGTGACCGCGCTGATCAGCGGCATCGCCAAGCTCGCCGTGGACGCCTCGATCCAGGAGCGCATCCCCGAACGGCTGCGGGCCAGTTCCTTCGCCCACTCGGAGACCGCGCTGGTGCTGGCCTTCGTGGCCGGCGGCGGGCTCGGCCTCGTCCCGTTCGCCGGTTGGGTCGGGGTGGCCGTGGCGGCCGGGGTCGCGGCCCTCGTCGCCGTCCGGGGCGTCGTCGTCGCCGGCCGGCTGCGCAACGAGCGGCTGATCGGGCGGCCGCTCGGCGACGACGAGATCAGCGAGGAGCAGACCGAGGAGCTCGCCACCCCGGCACCCGAGCCGGCGCGGGGTTTCCGGGATTCCGCGCCCACCTCGCCGGCCCCACCCCAGTCCGGTACGCCCAACCACGTCGACGACGACGGGCTCGCCCCGCCGGGCTACCACATCTACCGCCCCTCCTCGTCGGTCGGCGGACCGGGCAGCGCGGAAGACGAGAACCGGCGGGAGCCGCGGGGACCGGTCGCGTGACCGGTCTGCTGGTGGTGACCGCGGTACCCGCCGAGGCGGAGGCGGTCCGGGCGGGGCTGACCGATCCGACGATCACGGTCGCCCCGCTGGGGGTGGGCCCGGCGATCGCCGGTGCCGCCACCGCCCGACTGCTGGCCCTCGCCGAGGCCGCCGGACGGCCGTACCGGGCGGTGGTCAGCGCGGGCATCGCGGGCGGGTTCGCCGGCCGCGTGCCGGTAGGCGGAACAGTGCTGGCCACCCGCAGCATGGCGGCCGACCTGGGCGCCGAGTCGCCGGAGGGCTTCATCCCGGTCGACGAGCTGGGCATGCCGCCCGAGCTGCTCGGCATCGCCACCGCCCTGCCCGCCGACCCCGGGCTGCTGGGCGCCCTGCGTACCGCCCTGCCGGAGGCCACCGTGGGCGCGGTGCTCACGGTCAGCACCGTGACCGGCACGGCCGCGAGCACCGAGGCCCTGGCCGCCCGGCACCCGGACGCGGTGGCCGAGGCCATGGAGGGGTACGCGGTGGCCGTCGCCGCTGCCCAGGCTGGGCTCCCCTTCGCCGAGCTGCGTACCGTCTCCAACCCGATCGGGCCCCGGGATCGGGGGGCGTGGCGGATGAAGGAGGCCTTCGCCGCCCTCACCGAGGCGGCCGCCGCCCTGCGCTGACCGCTCGGTCGAGCCGCAGGGCGACGGGACGTGCCCCTGCCTGGCGAAAGCCACACGAGATCAGAAAGTTGACGCCGGGATGCTCCGCGATCGCACGGGCTATGCCGATTCCCGACGAAGTCATCTCCTCGAGGAACGCCCCGACCAGCCGCGTCCCGATGCCGAGCCGGCGATGCTCCGCTGCGACCAGCACCCCATCCATGACGACCTCGCGCGCCCACTCCCGCTCGTCGCCGCCCCACTGAAGATGGGGGCTCTGCTCGTGCGCGCGCAACTCGCCGACCAGGTCACCCCCGGGAAGCTCCGCCACGAACCGCCAGCAGGTCGCCGGCACCCGTCCGCCGGTCACTCGCCGCACCGCGACGGCCTCACGCACCCACTCCGTCCGGCGCCGCCGGTCCCGGTACGTCCGGTTCAGCTCGTACGTGGCCAGCGGTAGCGGCCGCGGCCACCGTGCCGGCGACAGGTTGTACCACTCCGCCCACCAGGCGCCCGGCCAGTCCTTCGGTTCCCGTACCTCCCACACGTCCAGGTGCGCCGGATACCTACGCCCGGCCTCGTCCCGCAGCCCGTCGCGCGGCACCGGCTCGGGCGGTGCGAGGGCATTCGCGGCCAGGTCGCCCGACGCGCCGATCACCAGCAGTCCCCCGGCCGCCCTCACCAACCGCTCGACGGTGCCGAACCGCGGGTCGGCGGTCGCCGACTCGATCCGTGCAACGGTGCTCTTCGGAACCCCTGCCTTGGCAGCCAGCTCGCGTTGGCTCAGATCGGCCCGGCGCCGAAGGGCGCGCAGCGCCGGGCCGAGGGCCGTCGGCTCGGCCACGGTTGGAACGGTCCGCTCAGTCACGCCCCGATGCTTTCGGTGGTCGACCAGGTGCACAACTACCTGGCACAAGCTGTGGATAACCCTGGGGATATCCGTAGCGGGCTGGGGAAGAAGGGACTGCTCAGCCGCTTTGGAGCTGCCCCATTGGCGCGTCCAGCGTCATCTGGCCCGGCGGCCGACCCGCCGACGCCCGCGCCGGTACCCGGGCCGGGCGTCGACCCGTCGACACGCGGACCGAGCGCACCCCGCCGC
>NZ_QGGF01000497.1 GCF_003857015.1 Micromonospora globispora
GGGTCAGCGACCGCCGGCGCGGGCTCCGGTCGTACCGTCGTGGCCCATCGGTCCCCTCCCGTGACACAGTGGACGGCCCCGGGATGGTGAACGTCCGCGACCACGGGGCGGCCGGTGACGGGGCCACCGACGACACCCGCGCGATCCAGGCGGCGGTCGACGCGGTACGGGACGGCGGCGGGATCGTGTTCTTCCCGCCGGGGACGTACCTGACCGGCCGGGTGACCCTGCACTCCCGGGTCCACCTGCGGGGCTCCGGCGGGGACGCCACGATCCTGCGGCTCCGACCCGGGTCGAACTCGGCCATCCTGGAGTCGGACGGCTACGCCGGACTCACCGGCACCGGGTCGAGCGACGGCATCACCCTGTTCAGCGTCCGGGACCTGACCCTGGACGGGAACAAGGCGCAGAACCCCGACGGGGGCTACGGGCTGCGCCTCTACGGCTATGGCTACGAGCTGACCGAGGTGATCGTCTTCAACTGCCGCAACGACGGGATCGTCAGCGAGTGGGGGCCGATCGGCGCGCTGCCCGCGCCGTCCCATCAGATGGAGGCGCGGCTGCACGCCGTACGCACCCACGGCAACGACGGGCACGGGGTGAACTTCCACGGCCCGCACGACTCGATGTTCCTCAACTGCCTGACCTTCGAGAACGGGGCGGCCGGCTTCCGGCTGGCCGGCGACTCGATGGGCACGCTGATGGTGAACTGCCATGCCTGGGGCATCAAGCAGAACGTCTCGTTCGACCTGGCGGCGACCGGTATCAGCTGCATGAACTGCTACGCCGACCTGAGCGGCGGGGTGGGCGTACGGATCTCGCGCAACGACTGCCGCTGGATCGGCGGCATGGTCCTCGGATACAACAACACCGACCCGCACCCGGAGATCGGTGTGCAGTTCGTGCCGGGCGTGCAGCCGGATGAGCCGTCGGGCTGCCTGATCGACGGCAAGGTGGTCAACTGCGGCACCGCCGCGGTGGACTTCGGAGCCGACCGGGGGCTGTCCAGCGTGCGGCTGAGTCTGTCCCAGCCCGGCGCCCAGGACGACCGGGGCCGGCCCGTCCCGGGTTCGGGTCGGGGCTGGATCGGGACGCCGGCGCCGACCACCCAGGTGGAGATCACCCAGGGCCTCGGCCACCCGGACAAGAACCTGGTCATCCGGCCCGCGTTCGACCTGCGCGCCCAGGCCACCCCGAGCCGCCCGGGTGACAGCTCGGTGCGCCTCTTCGCCCGCGAGGTGGGGGGCAGGACGCAGCTCTGCGCGATGTTCCCCAGCGGCGCGATCCAGGTGATGGCGACCGAGCCCTGACCGGCCGGGCGGTGGGCTGGCCTAGAACGGCACCGCCCGGCCGGCCGGGGGCGCCTCCTCGGCCCGGATGACGTCGGCGAGTTCCACCGGTACGGCCTGGCGGCGGCCGGTGTCCGGCGCCGGGGTGCCGGTGCCGGACCCCCGGGTCAGCCGGATCCGGCCCAGGAACCAGCAGACCACCAGGGCCTCGCTGAGCAGCAACTGGAGGACCAGGCCACCGACCTGACCCGCCCAGACCGCCGAGACGGCGAGGCCGCCGAAGGCAATGGCCCGGGAGCCGATCGCCGACACCAGGAACCGGCGGGGCGGCGCCCAGATCATGTGCCGGGTGGCCAGCCAGGTCGCGGCGGCCAGGAACCCCTTGTACCCGCAGTACAGCGCGACCGCGGCGGTGCCGACCGTGGCCAGATCGGCGGCGAGCAGCGCGCGGACCCGCTCGCTGCCCAGTACCACCGCCGACACCGCGAGCAGGGCCACCACCGTCAGCCCCCGGGTGCCGGTCCGCCACCGGGTGTCCCGGCCCGCCACGATGTCCTCGCGGGTGCTGGCGGACAGGGCCACGTGGAACGGGCCGAAGGCGAGGTCCAGGGCGCGCAGCACGACGACGGCGGTCTGGCCGGCGACCGCACCGGCGACCGACGGCAGTGCCACGGAGTACGCCAGGTCGACCGCGGCCGCCACGCAGTAGACCGACCCGACGCGGACGCTCGCCCAGACCCCGGGCCGCACCCCGCCCGGACCCGCCGGAACGGAGCCGGGTAGCAGCAGCCAGGCCAGTACCGCCGTCTGAGCCGGCACGGCGGCGACGTCGACCCGAACGTCGGTGGCGGCGAAGGCGACGCCGGTGAGCACGGTGCCGACGGCGACGAGCTGCGGTATCAGGTTGGCCCGCTGGGTCGAGCGGGTCCGGGCCGTGGACCAGAACAGCGCCTCCAGCGGCAGTTGCAGCACCACCGGGGCGACCATGAGCAGCCGGTCGGCCACCCCGGTCTCCGGTAGCGCGACGGAGGCGGAGAGGAAGCCGATCACCCCGACCGGGAGCATGGCCGCCGCCGCGACGCGGCGGGCCCAGGCGTCCAGCGACCAGCCGGCGGGCACCAGGCCGGCGGAGAGCGGCCGGCCGACCAACGACTCCATCAGCGTGTACGGCAGGGCGAGCAGGGTGCCCTGGAGCGCGACCAGCGCCAGCCGCTCGGTGTCCGCCCAGGAGGCGAGGAGGAAGACCGAGACGCTGCACAGCCGGGCGAGCGCCTGCACCGAGAGCTGGGAGCGTTGCAGGCGGCGCCCCGCGTCGACAACCGGCCCCACGGTCAGGCCGTCGGCTGCTCGATCGCCGGTGCACCCGGCGGGACGTCGGCGGCCGACCGACACTCGACCGGCTCCGCCGCGTCCAGCGCGGCGGGTGGTGCGTCGGGGGCCGACGCGGCGGGTGCCTTCCCGACGGCCGGCGCCGCCGACACCCAGACGATCGGCGGCACCCCGGAGTCCGGGCTCGCCGGCACCCACACGCCGGTCGGCTCCGCGACGGGCGGCGGCTCCACCTCTCCAGCGGCGTCGAGGCAGCGGCCGTACGCGGCGAAGAGGGCGAGGCACATCATCGCGCCCGGGTACTCCCACGCCTCGATGACCAGGAAGGAGCAGGCGAGGCCGGCGAGCAGGGCGACGAAGAGCACCGACACCGGCCGCTCGGCGGAGCGGCGCCACAGCAGCCACAGGGCGTACCCGAACGCCGCGACCAGCGCCACCCCCACCACCGGGCCGAACTGCAGCGCCACGCTGACGAAGTAGTTGTCGACGAAGACCTGCGGGCCGCTGGTCACCCGGGAGGTGGTGGCGGCGCCGACCCCGCCGATGCCGAGCCCCCACGGCGGCAGGTCGGCGCCGAGCAGCCGGGCCCAGACGTCGAAGCGCTCGAAGAGGCTGCGCGCGCCGGTGGCGCCGACCGCCACGAAGCCGGCCGCGACGGCGGCCACCACGGCGAGGCCGAGCCAGATCGCGGGACCCCGGCCGAGGCGGCGGGCGACCGGCGCGAAGAGGGCACCGCCGAGCAGCGCGCCGACGGCGATACCGGTGCTGTGCAGGCCGGCGACGGCCGCGCTGGTGCCCTGCTCGTCGCGGAGCAGGGGTACCACCGGCCCGAAGCCGTAGAGGAAGAAGCCCCACAACCCCAGCTGGGCGTAGGTCAGCCAGGTGATCTTGTCATGGGTGAGGCGGGGCACTGGCCTTACGCTACAAGCGTCCGGCCGGCGCCCCGCCCCTGGTGAGAGACAGGTCTCTCGATCAGCGGACGCTGCGGGCGAACTGCCGGGCCGCCCACACCACGCCGGCGGCGGCGAGCACCGCGATGATGCTCAACCCCTGCCAGACCTTGTCGTTGCTCAGGTCCCCGGCGAAGAGCGCCCGGGTGCCGTCGACCGCCCAGGAGAACGGGTTCCACTCGGCGACCCCCTGCAGCCAGCCGGGGGCGAAGGTCAGCGGCAGCAGGATGCCGGAGAGCAGCAGCACCGGCTGGGCGACGGTGTTCATCAGCGGGGCGAGCGCGTCCTCGCTCTTCACCTTGAGCGCGACGCCGTACGAGACGGCCGAGGTCATCAGCGCGATCAGCGCCAGCATCAGGTACGCCAGCAGCAGGTCCCCGATGAAGACGCGCAGGTCGAACAAGAGCGCCAGCAGGGTGATGATGACCGCCTGCACGATCAGCGACACCACGTCCCGCAGCGAACGGCCGAGCAGCAGGGCGAGCCGGCTGACCGGGGTGACCCGGGAGCGTTCGATGACCCCGGCGCGCAGCTCGGCGATCAGGCCGAAGCCCTGGAACAGGCCGCCGAAGATGGCCAGCAGCACCAGCAGGCCGGGGACGAAGACCTTGTAGGCCGCCGCCTGGGTGGGCGCGTTCAGCGCCGGCTTGAGCAGCGGGGCGAAGAGCAGCAGGTACATCACCGGCTGGAAGACGCCGACGAAGACCCACACCGGGTTGCGCAGCAGCAGCTGGATCTGCCGCTGGAAGATGAGCCAGGTGTCGCGGGCGAGTTTCACGGGTTCTCTCCTGTCGGGCGGCGGGATCAGGACTCGCGCAGCGAGCGGCCGGTCTTGGTGAGGAAGACGTCGTCGAGGCTCGGCCGGTGCAGCTCGATCGAGGAGAGCGTGAGCCCGGAGCCGTCGAGCCGGCGGAGGATCTGGGGGATGGCGGTGGCGCCCTCGTCGACGTAGAGGCGCAGGCCACCCTCGTCGGCGGTCTCCAGCTTGTTGACGTACGGCTCGCCGTCGAGCAGCTGCGCCGCCTGCGGCGTGGTGGCGGTGTCGAGGCCGACGAGCACGACGTCCCCGGAGATCTCGCGCTTCAGCTCGGCCGGGGTGCCCTCGGCGACCACCTCGCCGTGATCCATGATCGCGATCCGGTCGCAGAGCGCGTCCGCCTCGTCGAGGTAGTGCGTGGTGATGAAGACGGTCATCCCCTCGGTGCGCAGCCGCCGGATCTCGTCCCACATGTGCGCGCGGCTCTGCGGGTCGAGGCCGGTGGTCGGCTCGTCCAGGAAGACGATGCTCGGTTCGTGGATGATGCCGAGGGCGATCTCCACCCGGCGCCGCTGACCCCCGGAGTACGTCTTGCACTTGCGGTCGGCGTACTCGCTGAGCTGGAAGGCCTCCAGGGCACGGGCGGCACGTCGGTGCGCCTCGGCCTTGGCGATGCCGTACAGCCGGGCGTGCAGGACCAGCTCCTCGCGGGCGGTGGACTCGTCCCAGGTGCTGCCGCCCTGGGCGACGTAGCCGATCCGGCGGCGCACCTCGGCCGGGTCCGTGCGCAGGTCGGCGCCCGCGATGGTGGCCTCGCCGCCGTCCGGCTCGATGAGCGTGGCCAGCATCCGCAGGGTGGTGGTCTTACCGGCGCCGTTGGGGCCGAGGAAGCCGAAGATCTCCCCCTCGGCGACCTGAAGGTTGACGCCCCGGACCGCGTCCACGGTCTTCTTCTCGCGACCCGCCCGGGAGCGGAACGACTTCCGCAGTCCCCTGGTCTCGATCATGTCTGCTCCTGGTCGTCCGGGCCGGACGGGACCGGCCGCCGATCACACGGAGGAGACGCGCCGCTCCCCCCGTTCGCGCTGAGGCTAACGCGATATAGCTTTTTTGGTCAACGTTGATTATTGCGTCTGACTGTCGGGTTTCGGTCCGTCCGCCGTACGCCGCCGCCACTCCCGCCAGCTCTCCTCGTCGGCCAGTCCAGCAGGTAGGTACGACACTCCGGAGTCGATCCGCTCGGCGATCCGCTCGCACCAGGCGATCTCCGCCTCCGCGCGGGCCGCCCAGAGCTCGAACATCCAGGTCACGTGCACCGGCCGGGTCTTGCGCATCCAGTCCGAGTCGACCGCCGCCCGCATCGACTCCACATTGGCCCGCAGCAGCATGGCGCGGTTGCGCAGCGCCGCCGCCGCCTCTTCCCGGGGCAGGGCCGGCAGAAACGAGAAGGCCGCGGAGAACGGATCAGTCGGCTCGTCCAACTGCCACCAGAGGCCGCGCAGGAGCGACTCGAACTCGTCGGCCCCCTTCTCGGTGATCTCGTACGTAGTCCGCGCCGGCCGGCCGCCGACCTGCTCGGTGGCGACCGCGCGGAGCAGCCCCTCCTCGGTCAGCTTGCGCAACGCGTGGTAGATCGATCCCGGTTGCACGTTCGCCCACCGGTCGGCCTTCCAACTCAGCAGCTCGCGGCGCACGTCGTAGCCGTGCACCGGCTGCATCCACCTGACCAGTCCGAGAATCATCATCCGGGTTGCCGACACCGGACAAGCGTAATAAACAAGTTTGACTAGGAGTCCGGGACCACAGTGCGGCATCCCACACTGAGCGATCGTTAGGGCGGCGAGGACGGCCGATACACTCCCGGAATCGACCTCCCGGGAGGAGCCACAAAGGTGCGCAAGGTACTCATCGCCAACCGCGGCGAGATCGCCGTCCGCGTCATCCGCGCCTGCCGCGACGCCGGCCTGGGCAGCGTCGCCGTGTACGCGGACTCCGACCGGGACGCCCTGCACGCCACGCTCGCCGACGAGGCGTACGCCCTCGGCGGCGACACGGCGGCCGAGAGCTACCTGCGGATCGACAAGCTGATCGACGTCGCCGCCCGCTCCGGCGCGGACGCGGTCCACCCCGGCTACGGCTTCCTCTCCGAGAACGCCGACTTCGCCCAGGCGGTCATCGACGCCGGGCTGACCTGGATCGGCCCAACCCCGCAGGCGATCCGCGACCTCGGCGACAAGGTGACCGCCCGGCACATCGCCCAGCGCGCCGGAGCGCCGCTGGTCCCGGGCACCCCGGACCCGGTCGGCAACGCGGACGAGGTGATCGCCTTCGCCGTGGACCACGGCCTGCCGGTCGCCATCAAGGCGGCCTTCGGTGGCGGCGGTCGCGGCCTCAAGGTGGCCCGCACCATGGAGGAGATCCCGCACCTGTTCGAGTCGGCCACCCGCGAGGCGGTCGCCGCGTTCGGCCGGGGCGAGTGCTTCGTCGAGCGGTACCTGGACAAGCCGCGCCACGTCGAGGCGCAGGTCCTCGCCGACCAGCACGGCAACGTGATCGTGGTCGGCACCCGGGACTGCTCGCTCCAGCGCCGGCACCAGAAGTTGGTCGAGGAGGCGCCCGCGCCGTTCCTGACCCCGGACCAGCGCGCGCAGATCCACGACAGCGCCAAGGCGATCTGCCGGGAGGCCGGCTACCACGGCGCCGGCACGGTGGAGTACCTGGTCGGTGCGGACGGCACCATCTCCTTCCTCGAGGTCAACACCCGGCTCCAGGTCGAGCACCCGGTCACCGAGGAGACCGCCGGCATCGACCTGGTCCGCGAGCAGTTCCGGATCGCCGACGGCGAGAAGCTGCGCTTCACCGAGGACCCGACCCCGCGCGGGCACGCCATCGAGTTCCGGATCAACGGCGAGGACCCGGGCCGCAACTTCCTGCCCGCCCCGGGCACCATCACCGCGCTGCGGCTGCCCACCGGCCCGGGCGTCCGGGTCGACACCGGCATCTCGGCCGGTGACGTGATCGGGGGCAACTTCGACTCACTGCTGGCCAAGGTGATCATCGTCGGCGAGACGCGTACCGAGGCGATCGAGCGCGCCCGCCGGGCGCTGGACGAGATGGTCGTCGAGGGCATGGCGACCGCGCTGCCGTTCCACCGGCTGGTCGTGCGGGACGAGGCCTTCACCGCCGAGCCGTTCACCGTGCACACCCGGTGGATCGAGACCGAGTTCGACAACACCGTCCCGCCGTTCACCCCCACCGTCGGCGCCGCCGAGGCGCCGGCCGAGCGCGAGACCGTCGTGGTCGAGGTGGGCGGCAAGCGGCTGGAGGTCACCCTCCCCGCCGGCCTCGGCGCCGGTACGACCACCGCCGCGCCCGCCGCGAAGAAGCCGGCCCGCCGGGGCGGCGGGGCCAAGGC
>NZ_QGGF01000274.1 GCF_003857015.1 Micromonospora globispora
ACCCGGAAGCTAAGCCCTCCAGCGCCGATGGTACTGCACTCGGGAGGGTGTGGGAGAGTAGGACACCGCCGGACAATCATTCCAGTCAGGGCCACCCTTCGGGGTGGCCCTGACTGCGTTTCCACGCCCGTTCACCGCCCGGCACCTAGGGCGCCGGGCAGGGGCTCAGCGGCTCTGGATGCCCTCGCGAATGCGGCGGAACAGCCTCGCGGAATCGTCCACGGAGCGGCCCGGGAACATCGCCATCACCACGCTGCCGTGGTCGGCCCAACCGCAGATCGCGAAGTCGCCGCCGTCCCCGCTGGTGGTGCCGCACTTCATCACGCCGCCCAAGCGGCCGGCATCCACCTCGTGCACGCCGTTCACCTTGCCGGCCTCGTCGGCCATCAGGTCGAAGAGGCTGTTCAAATCCCGTTCCGGCTGCCAGAGCAGAGTCGTACCGCCGAAGACGAGCACCGCCCGTTTGGCGTCCGCCGGATCGCTGTAGACGGTGCCGAAGCTGCGGTCCAGCTCGATGTCGGCGGCGAAACCGCTGCGCAGGTAGTCCGCGGTGCTGCGGGCCCGCTCACTGTCGTCGCGGGTCAGCCCGGCCACCTGCACCGGCGTGGCCAGGCTGGTGTCCTTCTGCTGAAGCACCCGCCAGCCGCCGGCGCCCAGCGCCCCGGCCCCCGCCAGCCCGGCGACGAGCGCGATGCTCAGCGCCACCCGCCGACGGCGGGACATCGGACGCTTCCCCTCGGGGTCGTACGCGTCGTCGCGGCGGCTCAGGTGGATCGGCTCGTCGGTCAGGTCGACCGGGTCGGGCCCGTCGCCGAGCGGACGCTCGGTGAGATGTGCGTCGGACATAGCCGACACCGTACGCGAACACCAGGTGGCGCACGTCAGGTCCGGAGAAGCGCTCCGTAGACTTTCAGGGTGACCGAGAGACTGGATGCCCGACGCCCCGACGCCCCGACCCTTGCCGGCCAGTACCAGCCCGGCGAGGTAGAGCAGCGACGGTACGAGCAGTGGGTAGCCGCCGGCCACTTCCGGGCATCGGCGGAGAGCGACAAGCCCCCCTTCACCATCGTCATCCCGCCCCCCAACGTCACCGGCTCCCTGCACATGGGCCACGCGCTCGACCACACCGTGCAGGACGCGCTGATCCGGCGTAAGCGGATGCAGGGCTACGAGGCGCTCTGGCTGCCCGGCATGGACCACGCCGGCATCGCCACCCAGAACGTGGTGGAGCGGCAGCTCGCCGCCCAGGGGCTGTCCCGGCACGACCTCGGCCGGGAGAAGTTCATCGAGCGGGTCTGGCAGTGGAAGGCCGAGTCCGGCGGGGCGATCCTCGGCCAGATGCGCCGCCTCGGCGACTCCGTCGACTGGGACCGCGAGCGCTTCACCATGGACGAGGGCCTCTCCCGGGCCGTGCAGACCATGTTCAAGAAGCTCTACGACGACGGCCTGATCTACCGGGCGAACCGGATCATCAACTGGTGCCCGCGGTGCCTGACCGCCCTGTCCGACATCGAGGTGGAGCACACCGACGACGAGGGCGAGCTCGTCTCGATCCGGTACAGCGACGAGGTGGTGGTGGCCACCACCCGCGCCGAGACGATGCTCGGTGACACCGCGGTGGCCGTCCACCCCGACGACCCGCGGTACCAGCACCTGATCGGCACTGAGGTGCCGGTCCCGCTCACCGACCGGCGGATCCCGATCGTCGCCGACGAGCACGTGGACCCGTCCTTCGGCACCGGCATGGTGAAGGTGACCCCGGCGCACGACCCGAACGACTTCGAGATCGGCCAGCGGCACGACCTGCCCGCACTGACGATCATGGACGAGCGGGGCATCATCACCGCGCACGGCCCGTTCCAGGGCCTGGACCGGTACGAGGCCCGCCCGGCGATCGTCGCGGCGCTGCGCGAGCAGGGCCGGATCGTGGCCGAGAAGCGGCCGTACGTGCACGCGGTGGGGCACTGCTCCCGCTGCCGTACGACGGTCGAGCCGCGGCTGTCGCTGCAGTGGTTCGTCAACACCGCCCCGCTGGCCAAAGCGGCCGGTGACGCGGTGCGGGATGGGCGGGTGCGGATCGAGCCGGCCGAACTGGCGAAGCGCTACTTCGCCTGGGTCGACAACATGCACGACTGGTGCATCTCCCGGCAGCTCTGGTGGGGCCACCGCATCCCGGTCTGGTACGGCCCGGACGGCGAGATCGTCTGCGTCGGCCCGGACGAGCAGCCGCCCACCGGCGAGGGCTGGCGCCAGGACGAGGACGTCCTGGACACCTGGTTCTCCAGCGGGCTGTGGCCGTTCTCCACGCTGGGCTGGCCGGAGCAGACCCCGGACCTGGCGAAGTTCTACCCGACCAGCGTGCTGGTCACCGGCTACGACATCCTCTTCTTCTGGGTCGCCCGGATGATGATGTTCGGCCTGTACGCGATGGACGGCAAGCAGCCCTTCGACGTGGTCGCCCTGCACGGCATGGTGCGGGACGAGCACGGCAAGAAGATGTCGAAGTCGTTCGGCAACGTGGTCGACCCGCTGGACTGGATCGACCGGTTCGGCGCGGACGCCACCCGGTTCACCCTGGCCCGGGGCGCCAACCCCGGCGGTGACGTGCCGGTCAGCGAGGAGTGGTGCCAGGGCTCCCGCAACTTCTGCAACAAGCTCTGGAACGCCACCCGGTTCGCGCTGATGAACGGCGCCCACACCAACGGCCCGCTGCCGGCGGTGGACGAGCTGTCGACCGTCGACCGGTGGATCCTGTCCCGGCTGTCGCACGTCGCCGCCGAGGTGGACGAGCAGTTCGAGGCGTACGAGTTCGCCAAGGTGTGCGACCTGCTGTACCACTTCGCCTGGGACGACGTCTGCGACTGGTACGTGGAGCTGAGCAAGCCGGTGCTGGCCGAGGGCGGCCCGGGGGCCGAGGCCACCCGCCGGGTGCTCGGGCACGTGCTGGACCAGCTGCTGCGGCTGCTGCACCCCATGATCCCGTTCGTCACCGACGAGCTGTGGACCGCGCTGACCGGTGCCGACACGGTGCTGACGGCGGCGTGGCCGGTGGCTGACCGTGCGCTGGTCGACGACGCCGCGGAGGTCGAGGTCGGCACCCTTCAGCGGGTGGTGACCGAGATCCGGCGGTTCCGCTCGGACCAGGGGCTGCGGCCGACGCAGCGGGTCGCGGCGCGGCTCGACGGGCTGGCACCGGCGGGGATCGCCGCGCACGAGCGGCTGATCCGGTCGCTGGTCCGGCTCGACGCTCCCGCCGAGGACTTCCAGGCCAGCGCCACGCTGGCCATGCCGGGCGAGGTCAGCGTCGCGCTGGACACCCGCGGCTCGATCGACGTGGCCGCCGAGCGGGCCCGGCTCACCAAGGACCGGGCGGCCGCCGAGAAGGAGGCCGCGCAGGCCCGGGCGAAGCTGGACAACCCGGCGTTCGTCGGCAAGGCCCCCGAACCGGTGGTCGCCAAGATCCGCGAGCGGCTGGCCGTCGCCGAGGCGGACCTGATCCGGATCGACGCTGCCCTGGAGGCGCTGCCCTCGTGACCGACCGCACCGAATTCGCCGCCGTCGACGCCGCCCTGGCCCGGCGCGGGTTCACCCGCATGCACTTCGAGCTGGATCGGATCGAGAGCCTGCTGGACCTGCTCGGCAGCCCGCAGCGGGCGTACCCGTCGATCCACCTGACCGGGACCAACGGCAAGACCTCGACGGCCCGGATGATCGACTCGCTGCTGCGGGCGTTCGGGCTGCACACCGGTCGCTACACCAGCCCGCACCTGGAGACCGTCCGGGAGCGGATCAGTCTGGACGGGGAGCCGGTCGGCGAGGAACGCTTCGTCGCCACGTACCGGGAGGTGGAGCCGCTGGCCGAGCTGGTCGACCAGCGCTCCGCCGAGCCGCTGACCTACTTCGACATGACCACCGCGTTGGCGTTCGCCACGTTCGCCGACGCGCCGGTCGACGTCGCAGTGGTCGAGGTGGGGCTCGGCGGCGCGGAGGACGCCACCAACGTGATCCAGGCCGGGGTGGCGGTGCTCACCCCGATCGGGCTGGACCACACCGAGTGGCTGGGCGACACGCTCGAGGACATCGCGCTGCACAAGGCGGGGATCATCCACAAGGGCGCCACGGTGATCGCCGCCGCCCAGGAGGAGGAGGCCGCCCGGCCGATCCTGGAGCGCTGCGCCGAGGTGGGCGCCACCATCGCCCGCGAGGGCTCGGAGTTCGGCGTGCTCCGCCGGGCGGTCGCGGTCGGCGGGCAGGTGCTCACCATCCAGGGCCTCGGTGGCGTTTACGAGGAGGTCTTCCTCCCGCTGCACGGCGCCCACCAGGCGCAGAACGCCGCCGTCGCGCTGGCCGCCGTCGAGGCGTTCCTCGGGGCGGGCGCGAGACGACAGCTCGACATCGAGGCCGTCCGGGAGGGCTTTGCCGCGACCAGCTCGCCCGGCCGGCTGGAGAAGGTCCGCACCGCGCCGACCGTCCTGCTCGACGGGGCGCACAACCCGCACGGGATGGCCGCCACGGTCACCGCGTTGCAGGAGGAGTTCGCGTTCAGCAAGCTGGTCGGCGTGCTCGCCGTGCTCGGCGACAAGGACGCGGCCAGCCTGCTGGAGCTGCTGGAACCGGTGCTCGACTCGCTGGTGGTGACCCGCAACAGCTCGCCCCGGGCGATGCCGGTGGACGAGCTGGCCGCGCTGGCCCGGGAGGTCTTCGGGCCGGAGCGGGTGCAGGTCGCCGAGGAGATGCCGGACGCCATCGAGGCGGCCGTGGCCGAGGCGGAGTCCGATGTTCCCGGCGAGCTGTCCGGCGTCGGCGTCCTGATCACTGGTTCGGTGGTGACCGTGGCCGACGCCCGCCGGCTGCTCAAGCGATGACCGGCCCGGTGGAGGAGCGGCCCGAGGGCGGCGCGGCGGGCCGGCCGGCTGGCGGACCCGAGGCCGGGTCGGTGCCGACGGGTACCGGTGGGCCTGGGGCCGCCGGTCGCGCGCCGTCGACGGGTACCGACCAGGCCGGGTCGACGGCGGGCGGCCCGGAGCAAACCGCCGCCGGTGGGGATCCGGGCGGAGCCGGGCCGGGCGAACGGCGGTCCGGGCTGCGGAACCCGGAGAAGGCCGTACGCGGCCTGGGCGCGGGCACGCTCGCCCTGGAGGCGCTGGTGCTGCTGCTCGCCGTCCAGCCGATCCGGGTCGTCGGCGGGAACCTCGGCGGCGCCGCCATCGCGGCGATCGTGGCGCTGGCCGTGGCCTGCGTCGTGCTCGCCGGACAGATGCGGCGCTCGTGGGCCTGGAACGCGGGCACCGTCCTGCAGGGCCTGCTCATGCTCTCCGGGCTGCTGCACTGGTCGCTGCTGGTGCTGGGCGTCATCTTCGCCCTGGTGTGGGCGTACGCGCTGCACGTCCGGCGGGTCATCCTCAGTTGACCGCGGGCCCGGCGTAAAGGGTCAGACGTCGGCGAGGCTGCGCCACTGGGTGAGGGCGATGCCGTGGCCGTCCGGGTCGCGGAAGGCCGCCGCCCACACCTCCAGCTTGCTGCCCCGGTTGACCACCCGCGGGGCGTACGTGAAGCGGACGCCGGAGCTGCGCAGCCGCTCGTACGCGGCCTGGATGTCGTCGACCTCCAGGTTGACGTGCACCAGTCGGCGGCTGATCGGGGCGGCCCCGGTGACCTCGCGCAGCACGAGGCGGGTGGGCCCGGAGGCGAGGACCGCGTTGCCGGTGCCCCGGTCGAGCTCGTCGAAGCCGAGGGTCCGGTAGAACTCCAGCGACCTGGCGAGGTCGGTCACCAGCAGGGTGATGCCGATGCCGCTGATCGGGGTGGCCACCTCGGCCGCGTCGTCGCCCGCGTACCCGAAGATGGCCTCGTCCAGCTCCTCCGCGGTCGGCCCGGCCTCCGGCGCGGGGTCGTCCAGCGGCAGGTCGATCGGGTCGACCCGCACGGTGTCGTAGAACCGCTCCTCGGCCGGCGGACGCTGGACCGGGGTGGCCCGGCGGGGCAACGGGTCGGGCTTTGACTGCTCGACGAACGTGCCCTCGAGCACCTTCGGGCCGCCGGGGCTCTGGTGCACCACCACCGGCTCGCGCTCCTCGGGCAGGACGGTGACGTCGTCGACGAGCGGGTCCGGGGCCGGCGGGAAGTCGTCGCGGAAGTCGTCCTCCGGACGGTCCACCCACGGCGGCGCCTCCTGCGCGATCAGCACCTCCTCGACCGGGTCGACGTCGGCGTACTCCAGTGGGAGGTCGGCGACACCGGCGTTGGTCTCGGCGTGGGTCGGCACCTCGTCCCAGAGCACCCGGACGTGACGCTGGTCGTCCAGGGCCACCCGGATCGGCAGCGCCTGGCCCAGCGACGGCCACTTGGCGACGGGCACCCGCGGCTCGATGATCTTCTTGGACCGGGGCGGCAGCCCGGGAGCGTCGATCACCAGCTGGAGCTCGCAGCGGCCGAAGGCGTACTGGGTGGGAGGCTCGGAGGCGCTGTGCACGTGTCCCACCCCGACCACCCAGGTGCGCCCGCCGCCCCGGACCGTGGCCAGGGCGATCGCCAGCACCAGCAGCGCGACGCCGAGCGCCACGATGGCCCAGCTGGTCATGCCCAGCCCGAACAGCACGATGAAGGTCGCCACGGTGCCCAGCACCGCGCCGATCAGCTTGCGTACCGGCGCGATGGTCCGGCTCCCGCCATTCGCCACAGTGGACCTCCCAGGGGTCTACGGCCAGGCTAGGCCGGATCGGCGAACGAGGGAAAGAGCGGCCGCCGCGCCGGCGCCGGGACCGGGTCGCTAGGCTGACCGTACCCAGCCCGACCCGCTTCCGCGCACAGGAGGAACCCAGCGTGTCCAGCAGCAGCCCGGATGAGCGCTCGCTCGTACTGATCAAGCCCGACGCGGTCCGCCGCGGTCTGGTGGGCGAGATCATCTCCCGCTTCGAGCGGAAGGGCCTGCGGATCGACGTGATGGAGACCCGGACGATGGACGGCGACTTCGCCGACCAGCACTATGCCGAGCACGTGGACAAGCCGTTCTACCCGCCGCTGAAGGCCTTCATGACGGGCGGTCCGCTGGTCGCCCTGGTGCTCTCCGGCGATCAGGTGATCGAGGTGGTCCGGGGCATGCTCGGCAGCACCGACGGCCGCAAGGCCGCCGCCGGCACCATCCGGGGCGACTTCTCCCTGTCGAACCGGGAGAACCTGGTGCACGCCTCCGACTCGGCCGACAGCGCCAAGCGGGAGATCGCGCTCTGGTTCCCCGAGCTGGGCTGAACCCGTCGTGGTGACGGCCCCGACCCCGGGCGGGTCGGGGCCGTTCCGCGTCTTCAGCCGGGCAGCCGGGTGAGCTTCTCCGGGTTGCCGACCAGGTACAGATCGGTGATCACCCCGTCGGCGGCGGCGAGGGTCAGCGCGTAGCGCGCCCCGCCGGGCCAGTGCAGCACCAGCGCCGGGCCGCCGTTCAGCTCGGCGGGCGCCGCCTCGACGGTGGGGCGCCGGTGCCCGTAGACGCCGGTGAAGAAGCGGGCGACCCGGTCCCCGCCGTGCACCGGGTTGCGCGCCGCGCGGACCCGCCCGCCGCCGTCGGTCCAGGCGGTGGCGTCGACCGCGACCAGCTCGGTCAGCCGGGCCAGGTCGCCGTCG
>NZ_QGGF01000127.1 GCF_003857015.1 Micromonospora globispora
ACGCCATCGGTCGTACTCCCGGCGGGCGGTCGGTTCGTCACCGAGGTGGTCGGCGAGCCGGCAGCGCAGCTCGGCGACCGACTCGGCGTCCGGGCCCAGCCGGTCGGCGAGATCGTCCAACAGGGACCGGGCCTGGTCGAGGCCGATCCGCGGGGTGCCGAAGAGCGCCTCCACCGCCTGCCGCTGGTGGCGAAGCAGCGTCCCGGCGTCGTCGGGGTGGTCGTCGAGCAGGCCGGGCGCCCGATCGACGGCCGCCAGGCAGCGGCGGACCGGTTCGAGCAGCCGCCACCGCTCCCCGTGGTGCAGGTACGCCTCGATCAGCGCGAACCGGGCGGCCAGCCCGGTGCGCGGGTCGCCGGCGGCGTCGGCCTGGGCGGCGATCCGCTCCAGCTCGGCGAAGCGGGCCTCGCCGTCCGGCAGGTCCCCGGTGTCGGCCAGCGCGGCGGCCAGCCCCCGGTCCCGGGAGGTGGTCACCGGTCCGACCCGCCGGGAAGTTGGCCGACGGCGGCCGCGAGCTGACACCCGGTGGAGATGCCACCGTCGATCAGCTGGTCGAGCTGGTGCGGGGTGACCCCGGCCTCCAGGTCGGTGGTCACCTCGCCGCAGATCTGCGCCAGCCCGTCGTCGGCGACGTGCACGAACGCCTTGGGCCAGAGCCGGTCGTGATTCCAGGAGCTGCAGAAGGCGTACAGGGACGGTACGTGCTCGATGCCGAACCGGGGCGCGGCGATCGTGCGGACCTGGAGCATCTCGCCGGCGGCACCGCGGCGGAAGAACCAGATCAGGTTCTCCTCCCAGCGGCCCACCAGATCGCCGTCGGCGTCCCGGGCGACCGCGTAGCCGCGGTTGGCCAGCACGGCGGCGAGCAGCTCGCCGGTCAGGGGTCGCAACGCCTGCGGGTGTCCGGCCAGGGGGCCGTCCGGACCGTCCTCGTTCTCCGGCGACGCCATCGGGCATCCCTTCTGAGGCGAATAACACAGCCGACGGCGCGGTCCGCGCTGCGACGCGCGGACACGACCCGGAAAAGCGGCGATCTGCCGGGTGACGCCGTTACGGTGACTGTATGGCGGGCCGTACCTCTCAGGCGAGCCGGCGGCGCGGCGCGTCGCCGCGCGGTACCACGAACAGCCGTGCCCGCCAGCCGGCGAAGAAGACCACCAGGGCGACCACCCGGCGGCGACCGGCGGCCCGCCCGGGGCCCGCCGTCTACATCGGCCGGGCGATCGGTGCGCTGTGGATGGGGCTGGCACACGGGGTGGGCTGGGCGGTGCGGGCCGCCGGCCGGCAGGCCGCCGCGGCCCGCGACCTCGACCCGGAGCATCGCCGCGACGGCGGTGGCCTGCTGCTCTTCGGGCTCGCCATCCTCACCGCGGTGGCCATCTGGTTCGGCGGTGCCGGGCCGGTCGGCGCGCGGCTGGCCGACACCGTGCGGCTCTTCCTCGGCGCGATCGCGATCGTGGTGCCGGTGCTGCTGATGATCGGCGCCTGGCGGCTGATGCGCACCCCGCCCGACCCGGAGCACCGCGGCCGGGGCCTGGTCGGCTGGGGGTCGATGCTGATCGCCACCGCGGCGATGCTGCACATCGGACAGGACCCGGTCGACTCCGTCCAGCGCGACTACGCGGGCGGGCTGATCGGTGCCGGGGTCGGTGATCTGCTGGAGGCGGCGATCACCGCCTGGGTGGCGGTGCCGTTGCTGATCCTGCTGCTGGTCTTCGGCCTGCTGGTGGTGACCGCGACCCCGATCAACAAGATTCCCGAGCGGCTCGGCCTGCTCGCCGGCACCCTGGTCGCCCCGCCAGGCGCCGAGGAGGCCGGCACCGAGGTGGTGGAGAAGGCGGCCCGCAAGCGGCCGGCCAAGCGGATGCCGCCGCCGCTGGACCCGGACGACCCCGACGCCGACCTGGACGGCGTCGACATGCAGGACACCCTGGTGCTGCCCCGCAAGCCGCCGAACAAGGTGCCCGCCAGCCGCAAGCCGGTCGAGCCGCCGGAGCACTCGCCCCTGCCCACCCGGGCCGAGCAGCTCGCGCTCACCGGCCTGGCCGGCGACTACACGCTGCCGCCGGCCAACATGCTCGGCAGCGGGGCGGCGCCGAAGAAGCGGAGCAAGGCCAACGACGAGGTGATCGCCGCGCTGACCGGCGTCTTCGAGCAGTTCGACGTGGACGCCGCGGTCACCGGCTTCACCCGCGGCCCGACGGTCACCCGGTACGAGGTCGAGCTGGGCCCGGGCGTCAAGGTCGAGCGGATCACCCAGCTCTCCCGCAACATCGCGTACGCGGTGAAGTCGCCCGACGTGCGGATCCTCAGCCCGATCCCGGGCAAGAGCGCGGTCGGTGTGGAGATTCCCAACACCGACCCGGAGAACGTCGCCCTCGGCGACGTGCTGCGCTCCCGGGCCGCGACCAGCGACCACCATCCGATGGTGGTGGCACTCGGCAAGGACATCGAAGGCGGCTACGTGGTGGCCAACCTGGCCAAGATGCCCCACATCCTCATCGCGGGGGCCACCGGCGCCGGCAAGAGCTCGTGCCTGAATTCACTGCTCATGTCCATTTTGGCGCGCGCGACGCCGGACGAGGTGCGGCTGCTGCTGATCGACCCGAAGCGGGTCGAGATGACCGGCTACGAGGGCATCCCGCACCTGGTCACGCCGATCGTGACCAACGCGAAGAAGGCGGCCGACTCGCTGGAGTGGGTCGTCCGCGAGATGGACATGCGCTACGACGACCTCGCGGCCAACGGGGTCCGGCACATCGACGACTTCAACCGCAAGGTGCGCAACGGCGAGATCAAGGCGCCGCCGGGCAGCGAGCGGGAGCTGCGGCCGTACCCGTACCTGCTGGTGATCGTGGACGAGCTGGCCGACCTGATGATGGTCGCTCCCCGGGACGTGGAGGACTCGATCGTCCGGATCACTCAGCTCGCCCGGGCCGCCGGCATCCACCTGGTGCTCGCCACCCAGCGCCCGTCGGTGGACGTGGTGACCGGTCTGATCAAGGCGAACGTGCCGTCCCGGCTGGCCTTCGCTACGTCTTCGCTGGCCGACTCGCGGGTCATCCTCGACCAGCCGGGCGCGGAGAAGCTGCTCGGCCGCGGTGACGGGCTCTTCCTGCCGATGGGCGCCTCGAAGCCGATCCGGATCCAGGGCGCCTGGGTGACCGAGCGCGAGATCCACGACGTGGTGAAGTTCTGCAAGGACCAGCGGGAGCCGGAGTTCCGCCCGGACGTGCTCGCCCCGGCGCAGGACAGCAAGAAGAAGATCGACGAGGACATCGGCGACGACCTGGACCTGCTGGTGCAGGCGGTCGAGCTGGTGGTGACCTCGCAGTTCGGCTCGACCTCGATGCTGCAGCGCAAGCTGCGGGTCGGCTTCGCCAAGGCGGGCCGGCTGATGGACCTGATGGAGACCAGGGGCGTGGTGGGCCCGTCCGAGGGGTCCAAGGCCCGGGACGTGCTAGTCAAGCCGGACGAGTTGGAGGAGGTCCTGGTCGGGCTGCGCGGCGGCGAGGAGTAGCCCGACGGCGACGACACGAAGAGCCCGCCGGGATCCGGCGGGCCCTTCGTCGTGACGGGTGCGGTCAGGAGTTCAGCAACGCGGCGGTGACGACCATGTGCAGGATCGCGCCGACCACCGCAGCGGCGGCGGCGTACCAGCCCAGCGGCTTGTCGCCGAGGACCGCGCCGACGATGCCGAGGATCAGACCGGCCAGGCCGAAGAACAGCGGCGAGAAGAAGACGGCGATGACGGCGAAGACGAACCCCAGGATGGTGCAGATCCGCGCGGCGCTGCTGCGCGGGCGGGCGGTGGCGTGCATGTCGGCCATGGTGTCCTCCGTGAAGTAGGCCCTCTGGTGGGGTGGCCGATGACTACCCAATCCGCGCTCGCGCTACGCATCCGGTTCGATACCGGGCGGCGGGAGGCTTTCCGGACGCCTCAGTGGAAGATCTTCAGCCCCACGACGCCGGCGATCACCAGCAGCAGGCAGACGATCCGGGGGAGGCTGGCCGGCTCGTTCAGGGCGAGCATGCCGACCAGCGCGGTGCCCACCGCCCCGATGCCGACCCAGACCGCGTAGCCGGTGCCGACCGGGATCTCGCGCAGCGCGTACGCCAGGCCGGCCATGCTCAGCAGCAGGGTGATCGCGAAGACGACGGAGGGAAGGAGTCGACTGAAGCCGGCGCTGCGGTCGAGGGCGACCGCCCACGCCGTTTCCAGCAGTCCGGAGAGCACCAGCACGATCCAGGCCATGGCAGGCGACGCTAACACCGCTGCCGGGGGCGGGGGGTGAGGAAGCCCACCTCCGGTGGATCTCAACTTCACTTCAAGTTGCACCATGGAGACATGACCCTGCTCTTCTCCGACGACGACGTTGCCGCCGCGCTGGACGCCCCACTCACCGTGGACGCGATGCGGAACGCCCTGCTGGCCGCGTACCAGGGTCGCCTGATCGCCCCGCCCCGGGTCAGCGCCTCGCTCGGCGGCGGGCGGATGGTGCTCACCGCCGGCCACCTGACCGGCGAGTGGTACGGCTTCCGGTCGTACGACACCTTCGGGCACCGGGAGAGCGGGCAGCTGGTGGTGCTGCACGACGCGGGTACCGGGGCGGTGCGGGCCATCGCGGTCGGCGAGGAGCTCGGCTCCCGGCGTACCGGGGGACTGGGCGGGGTGGCCGTCGACGCCCCCGCCCGCCCCGACGCGGCCACCCTCGGCGTGGTCGGCTCCGGGCGGCAGGCGTGGACCCAGGTCTGGGCCGCTGCCGCGGTCCGCCCGCTGCGCGAGGTGACCGTGCACAGCCGCTCGGCGGCCAACCGGGAGGCGTTCGCCGCCCGGGTCCGCGCCGAGCTGGGCGTACCGGCCCGGGCGGTGGGCAGCGCGACGGCCGCGGTGACCGGCCGGGACCTCGTGGTGCTCGCCACCACCAGCCGGACCCCGGTGCTCGACGCCCGCGACCTCGCCCCCGGCACCCACGTCAACACCGTCGGCTTCAAGCAGCGGCACCGCGCGGAGTTCGGCGCCGACCTGCTCGACGCCGCCGACGTCCTGGTCACCGACTCGCCGGCCCAGGCGGCCGCGTACGACCCGCCGATGCTGGCCGTCCTCCCGCCGTACGCCGAGCGGCTGCGCGACCTGGGCGCGGTGCTGGCCGGCGCGGTCCCTGGCCGGACCGGCGCGGACCAGATCTCCGTCTTCTGCTCCACCGGCCTGGCCGGCACGGAGGTCTTCCTCCTGGACCGGCTGGCCCGGGTCGGCGCACGCACCCGCTGACCGCCCCGCCGGTGTGAGCCGACCGATGCCCGGCGGCCCGCCATCGCGGCGTTCCCGTCCCGGCCCGGTACCCTCGGATCGTGTCTGCCACCCCCCCTTCCGCTGCTGACGGCCGCCGCGTCGCCCTGCTGACCCTGGGCTGCGCCCGTAACGAGGTCGACTCGGAGGAGCTGGCTGCCCGGCTGCACGCCGACGGCTGGCAGGTGACCACCGACGGCGAGGGCGCCGACGTGGTGGTCGTCAACACCTGCGGCTTCGTGGAGAAGGCCAAGCAGGACTCCATCCAGACGCTGCTCGCCGCCGCCGACACCGGCGCCAAGGTGGTCGCCGCCGGCTGCATGGCCGAGCGGTACGGCCGGGAGCTGGCCGACAGCCTCCCCGAGGCCCGGGCGGTGCTGAGCTTCGACGACTACCCGGACATCTCCGCCCGGCTGAACGCGGTCGTCGCCGGCGAGGCCATCGACGCGCACACCCCGCGCGACCGGCGCGAGCTGCTGCCGCTCACCCCGGTCTCCCGCCGCGAGGCGGCGGTGTCGCTGCCCGGCCACGGCACCCCGACCCGGGCCGCCACCGAGACCGACGAGCACACCCCGGCCCACCTGCGGCAGGTGCTGCGGCACCGGCTCGACACCGGTCCGGTCGCCTCGCTCAAGCTGGCCAGCGGCTGCGACCGACGCTGCGCGTTCTGCGCCATCCCCGCCTTCCGCGGCGCCTTCGTCTCCCGTACGCCGGACGAACTGTTGGCCGAGGCGGAATGGCTGGCCAAGACCGGCGTCCGCGAGCTGGTGCTGGTCAGCGAGAACTCGACCTCCTACGGCAAGGACCTGGGCGACCCCCGGGCGCTGGAGAAGCTGCTGCCGCAGCTCGCCGCCGTCTCCGGGATCGTCCGGGTCCGGGTGAGCTACCTCCAGCCCGCCGAGACCCGGCCCGGCCTGGTCGAGGCGATCGCCACCACACCCGGCGTGGCGCCGTACTTCGACCTGTCGTTCCAGCACTCCAGCGAGCCGGTGCTGCGCCGGATGCGGCGATTCGGCTCTACCGACCGCTTCCTGGAGCTGCTGGCCTCCGCCCGCGCGCTGGCCCCAGAGGCGGGGGCCCGGAGCAACTTCATCGTCGGCTTCCCGGGGGAGACCCGGGCCGACGTGGACGAGCTGGTCCGGTTCCTGACCGAGGCGCGGCTCGACGCGATCGGCATGTTCGACTACAGCGACGAGGACGGCACCGAGGCCGCCGGACTGCCCGGCAAGGTCTCCGCCGCCACCATCAAGCGCCGGTACGACAAGCTCAGCGCGCTCGCCGACGAGCTCTGCTCGCAGCGGGCCGAGGACCGGGTCGGCTCGACGGTCGAGGTGCTGGTCGACTCGGTCGCCGACGGCGTGGTGGAGGGGCGGGCGGCCCACCAGGCCCCCGAGGTCGACGGCTCGACCACCCTGGTCGCGCCGGACGGCGGCGGGGTGGACCTGGCCGCGCTGCGCCCCGGTGACCTGGTCCGGGCCACGGTCACCGCGACCGAGGGTGTCGACCTGGTCGCCGTGCCGGATGAGATGATCTCGGCGGCGCCCGGCGCGGCACGGTGACGTCGGGTCCGGACGGAGCGGGGGAGCCACGTGGTGCGGTGTCAGGAACGCCACGGCGGCCGGAGCGGGGTGTGGGGATGACCGGAGCGGAGTCCACGGTGGTGGCCCGGGTGCCGGTGCTCAACGCGGCGAACGCGTTGACCGCGCTGCGGGTCCTGCTGGTCCCGGTCTTCGGGGCGACCGTGGTCGTCTCGGCCATGACCCACGCGGGTTGGCGGATGGCCGCCTGCCTGATCTTCGTCGTCGCCTCGGTGACCGACCTGGTGGACGGCTGGATCGCCCGGCGGTTCAAGCTCGTCACCTCGGTCGGCAAGGTCGCCGACCCGATCGCCGACAAGGCGCTCACCGGGGCGGCCCTGGTGCTGCTCTCCTGGTACGCCCTGCTGCCCTGGTGGGTGACCGCGGTGATCCTCGCCCGCGAGCTGGGGATCACGGCGCTGCGCTTCTGGGTGATCCGGCACGGGGTGATCGCGGCCAGCCGGGGCGGGAAGATCAAGACCGCCCTGCAGATCCTGGCCATCACCTGGTACCTGTGGCCGATGCCCGCCGCCCTGGTCGCCGTCGGCCCGTGGATCATGGGCGCCGCCGTCCTCGTCACGGTCCTGACCGGCTTCGACTACATCGCCCAGGCCCTCCGCCTCCGCCGCCCCACCCCC
>NZ_QGGF01000352.1 GCF_003857015.1 Micromonospora globispora
CCGCGGGCGCGGCGACGAGTGGTACGAGCAGCGCCTGCACCGCCACCGCCGCGGCGGCGAGCAGGACGGCGGTCAGCCATGGCGATCGGGTTCGGGACGGGTGGACGGCCATCTCCGGCTCCTAAAAACGAACGTTCATTCTCTTAGGCTCAGAGTGCGCTCCGTTCGCCGCCAGAGTCAAGAACGAACGTTCGCTTTAGAATGTGCGGCGTGCCACGCGTATCGGACGAACACCTCGCCGCCCGCCGTCAGCAGATCCTCGACGCGGCCCGGCGCTGCTTCCTGCGCGACGGCTTCCACAACACCTCGATGCAGGACGTCATCGCCGAGGCGGGGCTGTCGGTCGGCGCGGTCTACCGCTACTTCCCGAGCAAGAACGACCTGATCACCTCGATCGCCCAGGCGACAATCGGCGGCGCAGAGGAGATCTTCGCCGAGCTGGCCCGGCACGAACCGCCGCTGCCCCTGGTCGAGGCGCTGGGCCGCGCGCTGGACTTCGTCGACAGCCAGGCGGGCGAGGACGGCGTGCTGCCGCTGGCGATCCAGGTGTGGAGCGAGTCGCTGCGCGACCCCGCGCTGGCGGAGTTCGTCGCCGCGACGTACCGCCGGCTCCGTCGGCACTTCGCCTCGATCGTGCGCCAGGCCCAGCAGGCCGGCGAGGTGCCGGCCGACGCCGACCCCGAGGCGGTGGGGGCGGCCCTGTTCGGCCTGGTGCCCGGCTACTTCCTGCAGCGCATCCTCACCGGCACCCCGGACCGGGAGACCTACCTCGGCGGGGTACGCGCACTGCTGGCCAGTCACCACCCGGCGCCGCGCTGACCGCTCGCCGCACGATCGTGCTCGATCCTGGAAGTAGTGGCCTCCCCCGCACCACCGCACCGGGAGGCCACTACTTCCTGGTTGCAGCGCGATCGTGAGCGGCGAACCCAGCCTCAGACAAGGCGCCAGACCTGGAACGTCGGGCCGTCACCCGGCACGGTGACCGCGCCGTCGGCATCGGGGCGCAGGGCGGGCGCGCCGCCGTACACGTTCTCCCCCGCCGGGAGGCCGGCCAGCCGGACCGGGGTGCCCGCCGCGCGGCGGGCCAGCACCAGCACCGTGCCGGTGGGTGCCTCGCGGAGGAAGACCAGGCTGTCCGCATCCGCGTGCACCCAGCGCAGGCCGCCGTGCCGCAGCGCCGGCTCACCCCGGCGCAGGGCCAGCAGCGACCGGTACGCGGCGAAGATGCCCTGGTCCCAGCTCTCCGGCCGGTGCCACGGCATCGGGGTACGCGACCCTTCCCCGTTCGTGCCGGTCAGCCCCAGCTCGTCACCGGCGAAGATGACCGGGGTGCCCGGCATGGTGGCGAGCAGCCCGGCGGCGACCTCCTGCCGGGCGGCGTCGCCGACCACGGTCCGGATCCGGGCCGAGTCGTGCGAGCCGAGCAGCTGCCACGAGTGGACGTACGACCGCCAGGAGATCAGCGAGCGGTAGGTGTTCATGGTCGCCAGCACCCCGCCCGCGTCCCGCCGGGCCACCCCGCCGGGAGTGCCGAGGAAGTTCGGCACGGGGTCGTCGCCGTGCCGTAGCCAGGACCAGACCGGGTCGGTGAAGCCGACGTAGTTCATCGTGCCGTGCCAGCCGTCGCGGTCCAGGTCACCGGTGTGATCGTGGCCGTGCTCGGCGAGCAGCAGCCCGTCGGCCCGGGTGTCGGCGACCACCTCGCGCAGCAGCCGCGCCACCTCGTGGGTGTACGCGTCGGCACCCCGCCGGCCGGTCATGTTGGCCACGTCGACCCGCCAGCCGTCCAGCCCGTACGGCGGACGCAGCCAACGCCGCAGCAGCGAGTCGTCGGCGGTGGCGAAGCGCCGGCGCAGTTCCGGGCTGCCCCAGTTCAGCTTCGGCAGTGACTTGACCCCGTTCCAGGACTCATAGTCCCCGGTCACCCCGTCGAAGTAGTACAGCTCCCGCTCGGGCGCGTGCACGTCGGAGGCGGCGCTGGTGAACCACTCGTGCGCGTCGCCGGTGTGGTTGCTGGTGATGTCGCCGAGCAGCCGCCAGCCCCGGGCGCGCACCGCGTCGGCGAGCCGGACCAGGGCTGCGTCCCCGCCGAGCAGCGGGTCGACGGTGTCGAAGCTGGACGCGTCGTACCGGTGGTTGGAGCGGGCCGGGAAGATCGGGGTGAGGTAGACGGTGTTCACCCCCAGCCGGTCCAGGTGGTCCAGCCGCTCGGTGATGCCGTCCAGGTCGCCGCCGTAGAACTGGCGCGGGGTCTCCGGCCCGCGGCCGATGACCGGGGTGTCCCAGTCGCAGGGGATGGCCCAGTCCGGCGGGGTCCGGTCGTCCGCGGCGGAGGAGCGGGCGAACCGGTCCGGGAGGATCTGGTAGATCACCGCATCCCGCGCCCAGGCCGGCGGCGGGGCGTAGCTGACCAGCTTGAAGTCGCCGTTGTCCGGCACGTCGTGGTCGACCAGACCGGAGGCGTTCAGCCAGCGGTAGCCCTTCGGGCCGGAGAGCATGAACCGGTAGTTGCTGACCGGGTTGCGGACCTCGACGTCGGCCCGCCACCAGACATCGCCCCCCGCACGGCGGTCGACGGTGGCCTCGGCGAACCGTGGCTCGCCGTCACCGGTGGTGCGGACGTGCACCTGGCGCACGTCGACGCCGGCCGGAACCCGGACGAAGACCGGCACGGTCTGCCCGAGCGCGGGCGCCTGCTCGGGCACGTAGGTGGCGGATCCGTCGTGGTGCGGCTGCACGGACATGGGAGAACCTTTCGCGTCGTCGGACGGGGAGAAGGAGGGCCCCGCCCGCCGCGGCCGGTCTCCCGGCCGCGGCGGTCAGCCCTGTGACTGCTCCGGTGTACGTCGGACGCCGACGCCCTTGCCGCAGCGTGAGCCGAGGAGGCTCAGCCTTTTACTGCTCCGGCGGTGAGGCCGGAGACGATGTAGCGCTGGAGAAGTTGGAAGACCAGCACCGTGGGGATGGCGGTGAGCAGGGTGCCCGCCGCGAACATCCCGAAGTTGTTGTTGCGCTCACCGGCCACCAGGCCGAACATCCCGACCGCCAAGGTCTTCGACTCCGGCTGGGTGAGGAACACGTTGGCGATGATGAATTCGTTGATCGAGCCGATGAAGGCGAGCAGCCCGGTCACCGCCAGGATCGGCGCCACCAGGGGCAGGATGATCCGGAAGAAGACCTGGGCGTGCGAGGCACCGTCCATGGTCGCCGACTCGTCCAGCTCCTTCGGCAGGGTGTCGAAGAAGCCCTTCATCAGCCAGGTGTTCGCGCCGAGGGCAGTGCCCATGTAGAGCAGGAACAGACCCCACGGGCTGTTGAAGCCGATCGCCGGCCAGAGGTCGGTGACCGTGGTGAAGATCAGGAAGATCGCCACGATGCACAGGAACTGCGGGAACATCTGGATCAGCAGCAGCGTCAGCAGGCCGACCCGCCGGCCGGCGAAGCGCATCCGAGAGAACGCGTACGCCGCCAGCGCGGACAGGAAGATCGACGCGAAGCTGGCCACGCCGGCGAGCAACAGCGAGTTGAGGAACCAGTGGGCGAAGGCGGTCTTGTCGAACAGGTTGGTGAAGTTCTCGAACGATGCCCCGGTCGGCAGCAGCTCGGTCGAGGAGAGCGTGCCGAGCGGGTTGAGCGCCGCCGAGAGCACGAACAGGATCGGGAAGAGGCTGAACGCCACCGCCAGCACGCCGACCGCGTGCCGCCAGCCCACCTGGGCGAACCAGCGACCCTTCGGCTTCCCCTTCACGGTACGGGTGGCCACGGGGGCGTCCGCGTAGGTCGTCACGAGTACACCTCCTCCAGCTTGCGGGTGCGCCGGAAGCTGATCGTCGCCACGACAGCCACGATCGCGAAGATGAAGACCGATACCGTGGTGGCCAAGCCGTACTCGGCGCCCTGGGCGCCGAAGGCCAGCCGGTAGGTGTAGGTGATCAGCAGGTCGGTGGCGCCGTTGGTCGGGTTGTCCGCCGGGAACGGCCCGCCCTCGGTGGTCAACAGGATCGCGTTGACGTTGTTGAAGTTGTACGCGAACGACGAGATCAGCAGCGGCGAGAGCGCGACCAGCAGCAGCGGCAGGGTGACCGCTCGGAACGACTGCCATGGTGACGCGCCGTCGACCGAGGTGGCCTCGGTCAGCTCGCGCGGGATCGCCTGGAGCGCGCCGGTAGCCACCAGGAACATGTACGGGTAGCCGAGCCAGAGCTGCACCAGCAGCACCGCGGCGCGAGCGGTCCAGGCCTCGCCGAACCAGTCGACCCCGAGCCCGAAGAGGTTGTTGATCAGGCCGAAGTCGGTGTTGAACATGTCCCGCCAGACCAGCAGCATCGCGAACGACGGCATGGCGTACGGGAGGATCAGCAGCACCCGGTAGAGGTTGGTGCCGCGCATCCGGGGCGAGTGCAGGGCGAGCGCGACGGCCATTCCGAGCAGGAAGGTCAGCCCGGTCGAGCCGATCGCGAACGCGAAGTTCCACAGCAGCGTGCCGAAGAACGGGCGGGAGATGTTCGGGTCGGTGAGCACCCGGCTGAAGTTCTTGAACCCGACGTTGACCTTCCAGCCCTGGGCGAGCCGCTCGCCGTCGGCGGCCACGAAGGCGCCCGTCTTCTCGTCGGCCGTCCAGGTCTTGCCGGTCTCGTTGTCCTTGATGCAGTCGCAGCCCGCGTCGTACGCCCGGACCGCCCTGCCCTCGTAGGCGCGGGACAGGCCGTTGGACCGGATCGCGCCCCCGGAGGTCGGCACCACCAGGTCGGTGATCTCCTTGCTGCGCCCGCTGGCCTGACCGAAGTTGAGCACGGTGTAGCCGTCGGCGGCGGTGATCTTGCCGGTCGGGCTGACCGTCACCTGGCCGGCGTCGAGCTTGCGCAGCCCGCCCGCGTCACCCGCGAAGACCTCCTTGGTCTTCGCGTCGCTGAGCAAAAAGGCCAGGGAGCCGGTCTGCGGGTCGCCCTTGGTGGCGATGGAGAGGGAGTACTCGGTCGAGCCGGGAACCTGCTTCACCGAGGAGGTCTGGATGGCGACGATCGCGTCGTCCTTGCTGCCACGGTGGCCGTCACCGAAGTTCGTGAAGGCGGTGGTCGCGGTGTAGAGAATCGGGATGACCTGGAAGGCGAGCAGGAAGAGGGTGCCCGGGACCAGGTACTTCGCCGGGATGTGCCGGCGGGTGAGGTAGAGGTAGAACAGGCCGGCGGTGGTGGCCGCCAGGATGCCCAGTCCGACCCACATCTTGGCCTCGATGAGCGGGAAGGCCGCCCAGATCGCGATCCCGGCCACCAGGCCGAGCAGGATCACCTTGACGACGAGGCCGGTCGCGGTGATCGGCGCGTGGTTCCGCGCGTTACGGGATTTGCGCGGGAGCCCGGTGCGAACGGGCCCCCGGCCCGGGGCCTGCATGGCAGACCCCGGGCCGGACAGCGACGTGCTCATTACTTGATCTGACCCGCGATGGTCTTGCCAGCGGCGGTGATCGTCTTGGCCGGGTCGGCGCCACCGATGACGGCGGCCTCCGCCTTGCCGAACGGGTCCCAGATCGCGGCCATGGCCGGGATCGCCGGGAGCACCTGGCCGTTCTTACCGGCCTCGGAGAACTTGGCCAGGTCCGGGTCCTCGCCCTTGACCTGGTCGAAGGCGGCGGTCAGCGCCGGCGGGCGCGGCTCGGCCTTGTACAGGGCGACGGCCAGCTCGGGCTTGGTCACGTAGTTGGTGACGAACTCCTGGGCCAGGGCCTTGTTCTTGCCCTTGGCGGCGACGTAGAACGCCTGGACGCCCACGAACGGCTGGGCCTCCTTGCCACCGGCGAAGCCGGGGACCGGGGAGATGTCGTACTTGATGTTGGCCTTCTTGGCGTCGGCGATGGCCCACGGGCCGGAGACCAGGAAGGCGCACTTCTTGCCGGTGAAGGTGGCGATGGAGTTCTCGCCGGTGATGGAGCGCTTCAGCGCACCGTCGCCCTTCTCACCCAGCTTCGCGATCTTCTGGAAGGCCGCGATCGACTCCGGCTTGCCCACGCCCAGGTCCTTCGGGTCGTAGTCGCCGTTGGCGGTGGTGCCGAAGAGGTAGCCGCCACCCGAGGTGTACAGCGGGTAGATGTGGTACGCGTCGCCGTTCTGGCCGGACTGCAGGCAGAGGATCTCGCTGGCCTTCTTCTCGGCCTTGAGCTTCTTGCCGGCGGCGACCAGGTCCTCGATCGTCTTCGGCGCCTCGGGGGCCAGCTCGGTGTTGCGGATCAGCGCGACGTTCTCAGTGGCGTAGGGCACGCCGTAGAGCTGACCGTTGAAGGTCACCGCCTTGATCGCGGTCTCGTTGAAGGCGCTCTTCTGCTCGGCGGCGAGCTGGACCGGGTCGATGGCGCCGTTCTGGACCAGGTTGCCGATCCAGTCGTGCGCGCCGACCACGACGTCCGGGCCGCTGCCCTGCTGGGAGGCGGTGACGAAGTTGGTCTGCAGGTCCTTGGAGACGGCCTGCACCTCGACGGTGACGCCGTTCTCCTTGCCGAACTCCTCAGCGAACGGCTTGAGGGCCGCGGTCCGCTTGTCGTCGGCCCAGATGACCAGCTTGCCGCCGGTCGCCTTGGCGGACTCCTTGGCGGCCGGCTTGTCGCTGCCACTGTTACCGCAGCCGGAGGCGGCGAGCGCCAGGCCGAGGACAGCGACCACACCCGCGGTACGGATGCGCATCGGTACTCCTGTCGTCATGGCGGCCCGCCGGGGGAAGGGCGGCCCGCCAGTGGAAACCCCTGTAATTTCTTGCTGACCGGCGCTAGGGTGCTGCGCCGCTGCTCTCGCATGTTGCGGGGACGTTAGCAAGAGGTTGCAGGGAATGGAAGGGCTTGCAGGAGCGTACGCAAGAACTTGCCCGTGAGCTAAAGTGCCGCCATGCGCGCTCGACTGTCCGACATCGCCCAACAGGCCGAAGTCAGCGAGGCCACGGTGTCGCGGGTGCTCAACGACCGCCCCGGAGTGGCCCCGGAGACCCGGCAGGCCGTCCTGACCGCCCTCGATGTGCTCGGTTACGAGCGCCCCGCCCGGCTGCGCAAGCGCAGCGCCGGGCTCGTCGGCCTGGTCGTCCCCGAACTCGACAACCCGATCTTCCCGGCCTTCGCCCAGGTCATCGAGTCGACGCTGGCGCAGAGCGGGTTCACCCCCGTGCTCTGCACCCAGACCCCCGGCGGGGTCACCGAGGACGAGTACGTGGAGATGCTGCTCGACCGGCAGGTCTCCGGGATCGTCTTCGTCTCCGGCCTGCACGCCGACACCGCCGCCAACCACGACCGGTACCGGGCGCTGATCGGCCGGCCGCTGCCGATCGTGATGATCAACGGTTACGCGCCGGGCATCGCGGCGCCCTTCGTCTCCTGTGACGACCGGGAGGCCACCGAGCTGGCGATCGCGCACCTGGTCGCGCTCGGCCACCGGCGAATCGGCCTGATCACCGGCCCGGACCGCTTCGTGCCGGTGCAGCGCCGGGTGGCCGGCTTCCGGACCGCCATGACCCGCCTGGTCGGCGCGACCGAGGCGGAGGTCGACGAGCTGGCCGAGCTCTCCCTCTTCGGCGTCGAGGGCGGCGAGGCCGCCGCGGGCCGGCTGATCGAGCGCGGTGTCACCGGCCTGGTCTGCGGCTCGGACCTGATGGCGCTGGGCGCGATCCGGGCCGCCCGCCAGCGCGGCCTGTCGGTCCCCGCGGACGTCTCCGTGGTCGGGTACGACGACTCCCCGCTGATGGCCTTCACCGACCCGCCGCTGACCACCATGCGCCAGCCGGTCACGGCGATGGCGGTGGCCGCGGTGCGGGCCCTGGTCGACGAGATCAACGGACACGCCGCCCCGAACTCGGAGTACCTGTTCCGTCCGGAGCTGGTGGTGCGCGGCTCGACCGCGGTCGCCCCGCAGGCCGCCGGCGGTCAGAAGCGGCAGCCGCCCGCGCCGCTGGCCGTGCCGGCCTAGGGCCCACCGGTTCCATGTGCTCCCGCCGCCGCAGCGGGTCCCTTCCGGCTGCCCCGCATGCGGGCCCCTTCCGGATCCTGGGCCAGTGCGTCAGGTGAACGCCACCCCGCAAAGCGTGATGGCCGTCATTCCTTGCGCAAGAAATGCTTGACTCTTGCAGCGCTGGGGCGGCATTCTGCTCAGACACCCGCGCCCACCCGCATGCCCCGGCGCAGTGCCGCCGACCCGCGCCAGAGAACGGGGACCGTCACCGATGACCGCCGCCACCAACCCCACGCCGCTGACCTCCGACGACGACTGGTGGCGCTCCGCGGTCGTCTACCAGGTGTACGTCCGCAGCTTCGCCGACGCGAACTCCGACGGTGTCGGTGACCTGCAGGGCATCCGGGAACGCCTGCCGTACCTGCGCGACCTGGGCGTGGACGCCCTCTGGCTGACCCCCTTCTACACCTCGCCGCAGATCGACGGCGGCTACGACGTGGCCGACTACCGCGACGTCGACCCGATGTTCGGCACGCTCACCGACTTCGACGCGATGATCACCGACGCGCACGCCCTGGGCCTGCGGATCATCGTGGACCTGGTGCCCAACCACACCTCCAGCGCCCACCCGTGGTTCCAGGCCGCCCTCGCCGCCGCCCCCGGCTCGGCCGAGCGGGAGCGTTACCTCTTCGCCGACGGCAAGGGCGAGCAGGGCGAGCTGCCGCCGAACGACTGGGAGAGCATCTTCGGCGGCCCCGCCTGGACCCGGGTGGCAGACGGCCAGTGGTACCTGCACCTGTTCGACCCGGCCCAGCCGGACCTGAACTGGCGCCACCCCGAGGTGCGCGCGGAGTTCGAGGACGTCCTGCGCTTCTGGCTGGACCGGGGCGTGGACGGATTCCGGATCGACGTGGCGCACGGCATGATCAAGGCCGAGGGACTGCCGGACGTCGGCTTCAACTCGATGACCACCGGCCAGCGCCAGTCCGAACTGCTCGGCAAGGGCCGGCTCCCCTACTTCGACCAGGACGAGGTGCACGACATCTACCGCGCCTGGCGGCCCATCCTGGACAGCTACCCCGGTGGCCGGATGGCGGTGGCCGAGGCGTGGGCGGAGACCCCGCAGCGGCTGGCCCGCTACATCGGCCCGGACGAGCTGCACCAGGCGTTCAGCTTCGACTTCCTCGACGCCACCTGGTCGGCCGACTCATTTCGCAAGGTCATCGACACCGCGCTGGCCGAGTCGACCATCGTCGGCGCCCCGACCACCTGGGTGCTCTCCAACCACGACCGGCAGCGGCACGTGACCCGGTACGGCGACGGCGAGGTGGGCCTGCGCCGCGCCCGGGCAGCCGCCCTGCTGATGCTCGCCCTGCCCGGCTGCGCCTACGTCTACCAGGGCGAGGAGCTGGGCCTGCCCGAGGTGCTGGACCTCCCGGACGAGCTGCGCCAGGACCCGGCGTTCCTCCGGACCGGCGAGAGCC
The DNA here is from genome assembly GCF_003857015.1 of Micromonospora globispora. Lineage (GTDB taxonomy): Bacteria > Actinomycetota > Actinomycetes > Mycobacteriales > Micromonosporaceae > Micromonospora > Micromonospora globispora. The sequence continues at coordinate 9,407 of NZ_QGGF01000352.1, forward strand.
GGGACGGCTGCCGGGTGCCGATCCCGTGGAGCGGCGAGCTGGCCCCGTACGGCTTCAGCCCGGAGGGCAGCGAGCTGAGCTGGCTGCCGGCGCCGGCGACCTGGCAGGCCCTCTCGGTGGCCGCCCAGACCGGCGTGGCCGACTCCACGCTGGAGCTTTACCGTGCCGCCCTGCGGATCCGGCACGAGCACCCGGCGCTGGCCGGTACGACCGGCGGCATCACCTGGCTGGAGACCGAGCCCGGCGTGCTGGCGTTCCGCCGCTGCGCCGGCGACACCGAGCTGACCTGCGTGGTCAACATCAGCGGCGCCGAGGTCACGATCGACGGCTACGGCCGACCGGTCGTCGCCAGCGCCACCCTCACCGAGCAGGACGACGGACATGTTCTGCCGGTTGACGCAGCTGCGTGGTTCGAACGGCGCTGAGCCGGGTAACCCGCCATTGACCTGGTCGTCCGTTGTGCCCCGCGCCGACGGGCGGCTGGGCTACCGACCCCTTGTGGTGGGGGGTGAGGTGGCGCCGGCGCCTCGGGGAGTCCGCTTCCCGGGGCGCCGGTGTCCATCGGGGACCCGTCGGCCGGATCAGGCGCCCTTGCTGGCCAGCAGCTTGGCGATCCGGACGAAACCGTCGTGCAGCTCGGCCGGAGTGGGCGGCGTGGCCGGCTCGGGCGACGGCTCCTGCTCGGCCGCCCGCTCCAGCTCCTCGTCGATCGTGTCCTCGAAGTCGCCGTAGAGATCGGCCGCGTCGATCTGGGCCGCCTCATCCTCGGCGGCGATCTGCGCGGCGGCGATCTCGCTGCGGATCTCCTCCGCCGACAGCGCCGGCAGCAACGGCTCGACCACCGCCATCAGCTGCTCGTCGGCGACCACCGCCTCGGCCAGTGCGAGCGCGTGCGGCCGCTCGTACGGCCCGCAGACGACCGGTTCCCACTCGTCGGCGTCGCCGAGCGGCCCGAAGGTGATGATCCACGGCAGGCCGAGAATCGGCGAGTCGTCCGGCAGGTCCAGTGTCACGAGAGCGCCCACGCGCTCATCATGGTCGCTCCCGGCGCCGAGCTGGGCGGCAATCGCTCCAAACGCCATCTCTCCCGGTGTCGCGCTCATGACATCCCTCCCCCGATCGTCGGGCTCAGCTCGTACGCGTGGCGTCGAGGGCGGCCCGGACCAGGGCCAGCGCCCGCTCGGCCGGCACGCCGAGCCGCACCGCCTCGACGGCGTACTCGGTGGCGGCCCGGTGCAGCCGGTCCGTCGCGTCGTCGCGCCCCGGCGCGACCACGGTGCCGTGCCGCCCCCGGGTCTCCACCAGCCCGGCCCCCTCCAGCTCCCGGTACGCCCGGGCCACCGTGTTCACCGCCAGCCCGAGGTCGGTGGCGAGCTGCCGGACGGCGGGCAGCCGGGTGCCGACCGGCAGCCGTCCGTCGCCGATCATCCGAGCGAGCTGCCCGCGCACCTGCTCGTACGGCGGCACGGCCGAGGCCGGGTCGATCCGGATCCGCATGTCAGCCCGCCCCTCCCGGCGTACCGGGCTCGGTCTCCTCGTCGATCTCCACGTCCACCTCCGGCGCCGACGGCCCTGAGGCCAGGTCCACCACCCGCCCGTACCGGCTGGTGGCCGCCAGCGCGGCGCCGAAGAGCACCAACTGGTTGAGCAGGTAGAGGTAGAGCAGCAGCCCCACCGCGGTGGCCACCACCGTGTACGCCGGGTTCCGTTCGGTCCGCACCACGTAGTAGCGCCCGACCGTGTTCAGCAGGGTGATGCCGACGGCGATCATCAGGACGGCCGGTCGCAGCCGGCGGCGACTCATCCGTAGCCGGGGCACCGCCACCAGCAGCGCAGTTGCCAGCATCGCGTTGACCAGGACGCTGAGCAGCACGCTGACCGTGGTCAGCCCGACGAAGCCGGTGCTGCGCAGCAGGAAGCGCAGCAGGGACTCCAGCGCGTCGACGGCGGCCACCGAGACGCCGAGCAGCACGAAGACCGCGACCAGTACGCCCAGGTCGACCACGCGGCGGATCACCAGGTTGCCAGGCTGCTGGTTGAAGCCGTACATCAGCCGCTGCGACGAGCGGATCGCCTCTACCCAGCCGATCCCGGTGAAGACCAGAATGATCAGGCCGACCACGCCGACCCTGCCGCTGCTCTCCGCGATCTGCTGCGGGTTGAGGAAGGGCAGGTTCTTCTCGAGGAAGTCAGCCGCGGCCCGGCTGACCTCGTCGTTGTCCTGCAGGATCGAGCCGAGGATCCAGTACCCGACCAGGGCGAGCGCGAAGACCGCGAAGAAGCCGTAGTACGCGATCGCCGCGGCGAGCCGGCCGCCCAGCACGTCGCCGTAGAGCACGCCCGCCCGCCACAGGTGGTCGAAGCCGGGCAGGCGCTCCCGGGCCGCGTCGATCCGGCGGCCGAGACTGGCCTCGATCCGGCCGATCACGTTCACGAGGTCATCCTCGCCGATCCGTCGCCGACGCGAGGGCAGCCGGGCCGCGCGCTCAGCTCAGCCGCCGAGCCGGAAGTCCCGGCGCGGCTGCCACCGGGCCTGCCCGCTGTGCGAGAAGAGGGTGAACGACTCCACCTCAAACAGCGCGGAGAAGTCGGCCAGGTCCTCGTACGCCTTGTCCAGCGCCTCGGATGCGACGTCCTGCGCCACCGTAACGTGCGGGTGATACGGGAAGCGGGTCTCCCGGTGCAGCTCGGGCGCCGACCTGATCGCGGACGCCAGCAGCTCGCACTCGCTGATCCCGGCCGCGACCGCCACGAAGACCACCTGGGTGACCGGCCGGAACGTGCCGGTGCCCCGCAGGTGCAGGGTGAACGGCAGGTGGGCGGCGGCCACCGAGGCGAGGTGCGCCTCCACGGCCGGCAGCACGGCCACCGGGATCTCGGTCGGCCCGAGCAGCGTGACGTGGGCCGGGACCGCCTGCGGATCACCCGCCTCGATCCGGCGGCGGGTCAGCATCCCGCCCCACGGCTCGGGGATGTCCACCGCGATCCCGATCTGGATGGTGTCACCGGCGTCCGGCGCCCCGTCCCTGCGATCCACGCTCCGCGCCACCCCTCCGGCCACCGACTGCGTCCCCCACCCGTTCCCGTCGCGTCCGGGCCGCTACTCGAAGCGCACCGGCGGGAAGAACCCCACCCGCTCGTACGCCGTCCGCAGCGTCGCCGCGGCGACCGACCGGGCCTTCTCGGCGCCGTGCGCGAGCAGCTTGTCGAGCTGGGCCGGGTCGTCCAGGTAGGCGCGGGTGCGCTCCTGGATCGGGGTGACGAACTCCCGCACCACCTCGGCGAGGTCCTTCTTCAGGTCGCCGTAGCCCTTGCCCGCGTACGCGGCCACCAGGTCGTCGATGCTGCGGCCGGAAAGCGTCGAGTAGATGGTGAGCAGGTTGGAGATGCCGGGCTTGGTCTCCGCGTCGAAGACGATCTCGCGGCCGGTGTCGGTGACCGCCGAGCGGATCTTCTTGGCCGAGCGGGCCGGGTCCTCCAGCAGGTCGATGATGCCGGCCGGCGAGGAGGACGACTTCGACATCTTGGCCGTCGGGTCCTGCAGGTCGGTGATCTTCGCGGTGTCCTTGACGATGTGCGGCGCCGGCACGGTGAAGGTCGGCCCGAACAGCGAGTTGAACCGCTGAGCCAGGTCGCGGGAGAGCTCCAGGTGCTGTCGCTGGTCCTCGCCCACCGGGACGGCGTTGGCCTGGTAGAGCAGGATGTCGGCGGCCTGCAGGATCGGGTAGGTGAAGAGGCCGACGCTGGCCCGCTCGTTGCCCTGCTTCTGCGACTTGTCCTTGAACTGGGTCATCCGGCTGGCCTCGCCGAAGCCGGTGATGCAGCCGAGCACCCAGGCCAACTGCGCGTGCTCGGGCACCTGCGACTGGACGAAGAGGGTGCTGCGCTCCGGGTCGAGCCCGACGGCGAAGAGCTGCGCGGCGGCCACCCGGGACCGCTGCTTGAGCACCTTGGGGTCGTGGCCCGCGGTGATGGCGTGCAGGTCGACCACGCAGTAGAAGGCGTCGTGGGTCTCCTGCAGGGCCACCCAGTGCCGCACCGCGCCCAGGTAGTTGCCGAGGTGGAACGAGTCGGCCGTCGGCTGGATGCCGGAGAAGACGCGCGGGCGGGCGGGTACGTCGGACATGGCGGCAATTCTGTCAGCAACGCCCGGCGTACGTCATGACGGGCTGGCGGGTCGGCGCTCCGCCGCCGTCACCGGGGCCGTGACCTCGCGCCGCTGCTCGGGCAGACGTGCCGCGGAGACCGCGAGCCGGGACACCCGCCGCCCCTCCAGGGCGAGCACCCGCAGCAGCCAGCCGCCGCCCGGCTCCACCGGCTCGGGCGCGTCGGCCGGGGTCACCGGCACCTCGTCGCCGGCCACCGGCAGCCGTCCCAGCGCCGCCATCACGTAGCCGCCGACGGTCTCGTACGGGCCGGTGGGGATCGGCACCCCGGTCCGCTCGGCGAAGTCGGCGAGGTTGAGCCGGCCGTCCACCACGGCGGGCAGACCGGCGTGCACCGGCTCGGGGTTGCCGTCGTGGATCTCCCCGACCAGCTCCTCGATCAGGTCCTCGAGGGTGACGATGCCGGCGGTGCCACCGTACTCGTCGACCACCACCGCGAGGTGGTGCCCCTCCCGGCGCATCTCGGTCAGCGCGGCGAGCACCCGCTTGCTGCCGGGCAGCTGCTTGACCTCGCGGGTCAGCTCCCCGATGGTGGTGCACGGGTCGAGGTCGGGGCGGAGCAGCACGTCGCGCAGGTGCACGAAGCCGACCACGTCGTCGTGGGTGCCGTCGACCACCGGGTAGCGGGTGTGCGTCTCGATCCGGACCAGCGCCTCGGCCTCGCCGATGGTCTGTCGGGCGGAGAGGAAGACCACCTCGGTACGGGGCATCATCACCTCGCGGACCAGGCGCGCTCCGGCGACCAGCACCTCGTCGATGATCCGGCGCTCGTCCGGATCCAGCACGGTGTTGGCGGCGACCAGGTCGCGCAGCTCGGCCTCGCTGATCCGCTCCCGGCCGGCGGCCGGGCTGGCGCCGAGGAGATCGGTGACGAGCCGGGTGGCGCCGTCGGCGGCGCGGACCACGAGCCGGGCGACGGTGCGGGCGACCGGGCCAGGTTCGCGCCGCGGCCGCGCCGACGGTCGTCGACGGAGTCCGGGACCGCCTGCTTCCCGCATGTGATGGATGGTAGACAGCAGCGGCGCCGGAGCCGATTGCATGTTCGGCCCTGTTGGAAAATGGCGAGTTGTGGTGGAATCCTGGTGATGGCGAGGCGCCGGACCCTCCTCCACCCGCCGTAGGGTGATCACCGGAGGACCGCGCCGCGGCCCAGGTGGGAGGAACCGGACGTGAAACTGCTCGTCACCGGCGGAGCCGGCTACATCGGCAGCGTGGTGACCCGGATGCTGCTCGACAGCGGCCACGACGTGACCGTCCTGGACGATCTGCGGACCGGCCACCGGGAGGCACTCGCGCCCGAGGCGACCCACGTCGACCTGCCGATCCACGAGGCCGCCCGGGTGCTCACCCCGGACGCCGGCTTCGAGGGCGTACTGCACTTCGCCGCGCTGATCGCCGCCGGCGAGTCCATGGTCAAGCCGGAGCTCTACTGGGACACCAACACCATCGGCTCGCTCGCCCTGATCAACGCGGTCCGGGCCGCCCGAGTGCCCCGCATGGTCTTCTCGTCCACCGCCGCCGTCTACGGCAACCCGACCGAGCTGCCCATCCCGGAGACCGCGGTCAAGGCCCCCACCAACACGTACGGGGCCACCAAGCTGGCGGTGGACATGGCGCTGACCTCCGAGGCGATCGCGCACGACCTGGCCGCCGTCTCGCTGCGCTACTTCAACGTCGCCGGGGCGTACCTGCACGGCGGCCGGACCATCGGTGAGCGGCACGACCCGGAGACCCACCTGATCCCCCTCGCGCTCCAGGTCGCCGCCGGCAAGCGGGAGAAGCTCCAGCTCTTCGGCGACGACTACCCGACCGTCGACGGCACCTGCGTGCGCGACTACATCCACGTCGAGGACCTGGCCCGGGCCCACCTGCTGGCGCTCACCGCCGCGGTCCCCGGCCAGCACCGGATCTACAACCTCGGCAACGGCAGCGGCTTCACCGTCAAGCAGGTAATCGACGTGGTCCGCGAGGTCACCGGCCACCCGGTGCCGGTCGAGGTGTCCCCGCGCCGCGAGGGCGACCCGGTCGAGTTGGTCGCCTCCTCCGCGCTGGCCCGGGAGGAGCTGGGCTGGGTGCCGGAGAAGCCGACCCTGCGCGACATGGTCGGCGACGCCTGGGCCTTCTACCGCGACCAGGTGCTGGGGCAGCGGTGACCGAGCCGGCCGGCGACGTCGCGGCCCGCGCCACCGCCGGGTTCCGCCAGCGGTACGCGGCCGAGCCGGCGGGCCGCTGGGCGGCTCCCGGCCGGGTCAACCTGATCGGCGAGCACACCGACTACAACGACGGCTTCGTACTCCCCTTCGCGCTGCCACTGCACACCGTGGTCGCCGCCGCGCCGCAGGACGACGAACGCTGGACTATCTGGTCGGAGCTCGCCGATGCTCCGGTCGAGTTCGGCCCCACCGAAGCCGACAAGCCCGGCCAGGTCACCGGCTGGGCCGCGTACGTCGCCGGGGTGGTCTGGGCGCTGCGCGCGGCCGGCCACCCCGTGCCGGGCGCCCGGCTGGCCATCGCCTCCGACGTACCGCTCGGCTCCGGGCTCTCCTCCTCGGCGGCCCTGGAGGCGGCGGTGCTCGCCGCCCTGGTCGACCTCGGCGGGCTGGACCTGCCCGCCGAGCGGCAGCCGCGGCTCGCCCAGCGCGCCGAGAACGACTACGTCGGCGCGCCGACCGGGATCATGGACCAGTCCGCGGTGATCCGCTGCCGGGCCGGGCACGCCCTCTTCCTCGACTGCCGCAGCGAGGAGGTGGAGCACATCCCGTTCGACCTGGACGCCGCCGGGCTGGCCGTGCTGGTCGTCGACAGCCGCGCCCCGCACCGGCACGCCGACGGCGAGTACGCCTCCCGCCGGACGTCCTGCGAACGGGCCGCCGGCCTGCTCGGGGTGCCCGCGCTGCGCGACGTCTCCCCCGACGACCTCGACGACGCGCTCGCCCGCCTCGACGACGACGAGACCCGCCGCCGGGTCCGGCACGTGGTCACCGAGGACCAGCGGGTGCTCGACACCGTCGCGCTGCTCCGCGCCGGCCGGGTACGCGACATCGGACCGCTGCTGACCGCCTCGCACGCCTCGATGCGGGACGACTTCGAGATCACCGTGCCGGAGATCGACACCGCGGTCGACGCGGCGCTCGCCGCCGGGGCGTACGGCGCCCGGATGACCGGCGGCGGCTTCGGCGGCTGCGTCCTCGCCCTGGTCGACGCCGAGCGCGCCGATACCGTCGCGGCGGCCGTCACCGCCGCCTACGCCGAACGGGGCTTCGCCGCCCCCGGCCACGTCACGGTGCTCCCGGCGGGCGGTGCCCACCGCCTCCCCTGACCCCACCCGCCGCGCCGCGCCGCGTCGACGTGGCATGCGCCCTGTTACACGAAAAGAGTGGCCATCCGCGTTCGGACAGCCACTCTCTCCGTGAATGTGCGCGTGGAGAAGCGGGGCGTTCAGCCGGCCTCGACGATCATGCCGGCGCCGACCGTGCGGTTGGTGGTCTCGTCGATGATGACGAAGCCGCCGGTGGTGCGGTTGCGGCGGTACTCGTCGGCGAGCAGCGGCACGGTGGTGCGCAGCCGGATCCGGCCGATCTCGTTGAGCTTCAGCTCGCTGGCCGTCTCGTCCCGGTGCAGGGAGTTGATGTCCAGCCGGTACTGCAGCCCGCGGACGATCGCCCGCGCCGACCGGGTGGTGTGCTTGATCGCGTACTTGCCGCCGATCTGCAGCGGACGCGTCTCGTCCATCCAGCAGACCATCGCCTCGATGTCCTGCGCGACGGCGGGGGCGTTGTGCGGCCGGCAGATCATGTCACCACGGGAGATGTCGATCTCGTCGGTCAGCCGGACGGTCACCGACATCGGCGGGAACGCCTCGTCGACCGGCCCGTCCGCGGTCTCCACCGACGCGATCCGGCTGGTGAAACCGGAGGGCAGCACCATCACCTCGTCGCCCGGCTTCAGCACGCCGGAGGCCACCTGGCCGGCGTACCCCCGGTAGTCGGTGACGGTGGTGGACTGCGGCCGGATCACGTACTGCACCGGAAACCGGACATCCACCAGGTTGCGGTCCGAGGCGATGTGCACCCGCTCCAGATGGTGCAGCAGCGACGACCCCTCGTACCAGGGCATGTTCTCCGACCGGGTGACGATGTTGTCGCCCTTCAGCGCCGAGATCGGCACCACGGTCAGGTCCGGCACGTCGAGCTTCGCCGCGAACGCGGTGAACTCGTCGGCGATCCGCTCGAACACCTCCTGCGACCAGTCCACCAGGTCCATCTTGTTGACGCAGAGGACCAGGTGCGGCACCCGCAGCAGCGAGCAGAGGAACGCGTGCCGGCGGGACTGCTCCACCAGGCCCTTGCGGGCGTCCACCAGGATCAGCGCCAGGTCGGCGGTGGAGGCGCCGGTGACCATGTTCCGGGTGTACTGGATGTGCCCCGGGGTGTCGGCGATGATGAACTTCCGCCGCGGGGTGGCGAAGTAGCGGTACGCCACGTCGATGGTGATGCCCTGCTCCCGCTCGGCCCGCAGGCCGTCGGTGAGCAACGCCAGGTTGGTGTACTCGTCACCCCGGGCCGCGCTGACCGCCTCGACCGCGGCGAGCTGGTCGGTGAAGAGCGACTTGGTGTCGTACAGCAGCCGACCGATCAGGGTCGACTTGCCGTCGTCGACGCTGCCCGCGGTCGCGAACCGCAGCAGGTCCATCGGCCGCCCCTCGGGCAGCACGGATTCGGCGGCCGGGGCCGCGGTGTCGACGCTCATCAGAAGTAGCCCTCCCGCTTACGGTCCTCCATGGCGGCCTCGCTGACCCGGTCGTCGCCGCGCGTAGCGCCGCGCTCGGTGATCCGGGTTGCGGCCACCTCCTCGATCACCTTCTCCACCGTGTCGGCGTCCGACCGGACCGCCGCGGTGCAGGAGGCGTCGCCCACCGTGCGGTAGCGCACCTGCGCCTTGAACCGCTCCTCGCCCGCCCGCGGGCGGAAGAACTCGTTGACGGCGTAGAGCATGCCGTCCCGCTCGATCACCTCGCGCTCGTGCGCGTAGTAGATCGACGGCAGCGGGATCCGCTCCCGCGCGATGTAGTGCCAGACGTCCAGCTCGGTCCAGTTGGAGAGCGGGAAGACCCGGATCGACTCACCCGGGTGGTGCCGGCCGTTGTAGAGCGCCCACAGCTCGGGCCGCTGGTTCTTCGGGTCCCACTGGCCGAACTCGTCGCGGAAGCTGAACACCCGCTCCTTGGCGCGAGCCTTCTCCTCGTCCCGACGGGCGCCGCCGAAGAGCGCGTCGAAGCGGTGCTTCTCCACGGCCTCGAGCAGCACCGGAGTCTGAATCCGGTTGCGCATCCCGTCCGCCGACTCCCGGACCAGCCCCTTCGCCAGGGCCTCCGGCACGCTGGCCACGATCAGCTGCAGGCCCAGCTCGGCCACCCGCTGGTCGCGGTACTCCAGCACCTCGGGGAAGTTGTGCCCGGTGTCCACATGCATCACCGGGAAGGGGATGTTCGCCGGGGCGAACGCCTTCTGCGCCAACCGGAGCATCACGATCGAGTCCTTGCCACCGGAGAAGAGCAGCACCGGGCGCTCCATCTCGGCGACCACCTCGCGCATCACGAAGATGCTCTCGGCCTCGAGCGCGTCAAGGTGCGACACCTGGTAGGCGGCGGGGGCGGTCATGACACGGGCTCGATTCGCTCGGATCCGCTCACGGGATTCCAGACCTTTCCGGTCGGACTCATCAAGAAGAACGCTCAGGCTACCCGGAATGCCGTTGCAACGCTGCAAGCAACCGGCTGGCGAGATCCTTGCGACAGACCAGCAGGTCGGGCAGGCGCGGGTCGGCCTCGTTGTATTTCAGCGCAGAACCGTCGATCCGGGAAGCGTGCAGTCCGGTGGCCGTCGCCACAGCGACCGGAGCGGCCGAGTCCCACTCGTACTGGCCGCCAGCGTGGATGTACGCGTCGACCTCACCGGTGACCACAGCGGCGATCTTCGCGCCCGCGGAGCCCATCGGAACCAGATGAGTGCCGACGTCCTCCGCCAGGTCGGTCAGGAAAACCGGCGGACGGCTACGGCTGGCCGCCAGTCGGATGGTCCGCCCGCCCCCCGACGTCGCCGCCTCCAGCGTCATCGGCGGGTACGCCGGCGGGTAGTCCGTGCCCAGCACCCGGTGCTGCGCCGGCAGGCCGACCGCGCCCGCCACCAGACCGTGCGGCGTCGGCGCGTTGCGCGACCAGAGCGCCACGTGCACCGCCCAGTCCGAGCGCCCCTCCTCGGAGTACTCCCGGGTCCCGTCCAACGGGTCGATGATCCACACCCGGTCGGCGTTCAGCCGGGACACCGCCTCGCTGCTCACCTCCGCCGTCCAGGCCAGCCGGGAGCCCTCGTCCTCCTCGGAGAGCACGGCGTCCGCGGGCCGCCACTTCGCCAGCTCGGTGCGGATCAGGTCGTGCGAGACCTTGTCCCCGGCCGACTTCAACGCCCCCGAATCCGCGAAGCCCAGCTCCGAGCGCAGGTTCATCAGCGCCTGCCCCGCCTGCGCCGCCAGCCACCGGGCGAACGCGCTGTCGATCATCGGAGGACTGCCCATGTACTGCTCCCGTCGCCCGGCCGCGACCCGCGTCGTCGGCTCCCGCCACGCCAGAAGGGGCAGACTACCGGCCCGGACAACCCGGTTCGCGTACGCCCCGCCCCGGCTCAGCCGCCGTGGTACAGGTTCTGCGTCGGCTCCACCCCACGGGTAACCACCGACTCCACCACGTCCGCCGCCCGGTCCACCAGGAACTCCAGCTCCTTGCGCTCCACCGACGAAAAGTCGGACAGCACGTAGTCGGCCGGGTCCTGCCGCCCCGGCGGCCGGCCGATGCCGAACCGCACCCGGACGTAGTCCTTGGTGCCGAGCGACTTCGACATCGAGCGCAGCCCGTTGTGCCCGCCCTCGCCGCCGCCGCACTTCACCCGCAGCTGCCCGTACGGGATGTCCAGCTCATCGTGCACCGCGATCACCCGCTCCGGCGGGATCTTGTGGAACTGCGCCAGCGCGACCACCGGCCCACCGGAGAGGTTCATGTACGTCAGCGGCTTCACCAGCACCAGCTTCGGACCGCCGAAGCCCAGCCGCCCCTCGGCGACCTCCGCCACCGCCCGCTTGTGCCGGCTGAACTTCGCGCCGACCCGGCCGGCGAGCAGCTCGGCCACCATGAAACCGACGTTGTGCCGGTTACCCGCGTACTCCCGGCCGGGGTTGCCCAGGCCGACCACCAGCCACGGCCCCACCTCGTCCGTCACGCCACGCCCCTCCCGCTCTCACCGCGCAGGCCGCCACCCGGCGGCCGTCCCCGATACGCCGACAGGCGCCCCCGAAACACCGGGAGCGCCTGTCGCACAGAACCGCGGGCCGATCAGGCCTCGGTCGTCCCCTCGGCCGGAGCCTCCGCGCCCTCGGCGGCCGGAGCGCCCTCGGGGGCCTCGGCGGTCTCCTCGCCAACCTCGGCCTCGGCCTCCTCGGCGGCCTCCTCGACCTCGGGGAGGGTCGCCTCGAGCTGCTCGGCGGTCGGCGCGGCGGTAACCGTGGCGACCGGCAGCTCCGGGTCGGCGGCCAGCTCGACACCGGCCGGCAGCTCGACGTCGGCGGCGGTGACCTGGACACCCGGCTCGGCGCCCTCGATCGAGGCCTCCAGGTGGTCCGGCACCTTGGTGGCGTCGGCGGTCACCGAGAGGGTGTCGTGGTCGTGCACGATCAGGGTGTCCTTGGCGGCCTCACCGGTCAGCTCGACCGGGACGTCGACGGTGACCTTCTCGCCGCGGCGGACCAGCAGCAGGTCGACGTGCTCGAAGGTGTCCTTGATCGCGTCACGCTGGATCGCCTTCGGCAGCGCCAGCACCTGGGTGCCGTCGCTGACTTCGATCGCGAAGAGCTGGTTGGCGCCGCCCTTGCGGATCGCGGCGGCGAACTCACGCGCCGGGAGCGCGATGTGCTTGGGCTTCTCGCCGTGGCCGTACAGCACGGCGGGCACCTTGCCGGCCCGGCGGGTACGACGGGCACCACCCTTGCCGAACTCGGTACGGGGCTCGGCGCTGATCTTTACCTCGGACACGGGAAAACTCCTGATGCTTCGCTGCGGCGGCTTGTCGTCTGGCGGTGCTGGGGCGAGGGGCTCGCTGGGGCTCATGCGTCATGAACGACTGCCCGGAGCACCGCGTCGATGACGGCGCCTCCGTGCGGTGCTTTTCAGCGACCCGCCGGGCACCCTCGCCGTGGCAACCGCACCAGTCTACCCGAGGGGAATCCGCGATTTCCGGCGGTCCCCAGGGTTACCGTTCCCGCCGGCCCGCAGGCCGACGGGAACGGTACGGCCAGCTCAGCTCAGGCCACCGAAGAGGGTGGTCACCGAGCCGTCGTCGAAGACCTCCCGGATGGCCCGGGCCAGCAGCGGGGCGATCGACAGTACGGTGATCTTGTCGAGCTGCTTCTCGGGCGGGAGCGGCAGCGTGTTGGTCACCACGACCTCGCTGATCGGGCTGTTCTTCAGCCGCTCGGTCGCCGGGTCGGAGTGCAGCGCGTGCGTCGCGGCGACGAGGATCTCCGCCGCGCCCGCCTCCTTCAGGATGTCGGCGGCCTTGCTGATCGTGCCACCGGTGTCGATCATGTCGTCGACGATCAGGCAGACCCGACCCTCGACCTCACCGACCACCCGGTTCGCCACCACCTGGTTCGGCTTCAGCGGGTCCCGGGTCTTGTGGATGAACGCCAGCGGGCAGCCGCCCAGCCGGTCCGTCCAGCGCTCGGCCACCCGCACCCGGCCCGAGTCCGGCGCCACCACCGTCATCGGCCGGCCCGCGTACTTGTGCTCGACGTACTCGGCCAGCGTGTCCATCGCGAAGAGGTGGTCCACCGGGCCGTCGAAGAAGCCCTGGATCTGCGCGGTGTGCAGATCCACGGTGAGGATCCGGTTGGCACCCGCGGTCTTCAGCATGTCGGCCACCAGCCGGGCCGAGATCGGCTCCCGGCCGCGGTGCTTCTTGTCCTGCCGGGAGTACGGGTAGTACGGCAGGACCACGGTGATCCGCTTGGCCGAACCGCGCTTCAGCGCGTCGACCATGATCAGGGTCTCCATGACCCAGGTGTTGACCCCGTGCGTGACGGACTGCACCACGAAGGCGTCCGAGCCGCGTACCGAGTCCTTGTACCGGACGAAGAGCTCGCCGTTGGCGAACTCGTACGAGTCGGTCGGCGTCGGCGCGACGCCGAGCACCTCACCCATCTCCTTGGCCAGCTCCGGAAAGCCACGTCCGGAGAAGAGCATCAGGCTCTTGCGGTTTTCGGCGACGATGCTGCCCATGGGCCCGTCTGCTCCCGTTTGTCGGTGGTTCCCGGCGGCGGTGGGCCGGGGACTATTCGGTTGCAGTATCCCCCGCGCCGGACGGCTCTCCCACCGTCTCGACACCCCCGTGGATTGGCTCACCTTCCCTTGCGGCGGCGGCCCCACCCGACGCACCCTCGCGGGCCCGCTGCGCCGCCTCCGCGGCGGGCGTGCCGGCCCGCTTGCGCAGCACCCAGCCCTCGACGTTGCGCTGCTGGCCGCGGGCCACCGCCATCGCACCTGGCGGCACGTCCGCGATGATCACCGAGCCGGCCGCGGTGTACGCGCCGTCGCCCACCTCCACCGGTGCGACGAACATGTTGTCCGCCCCGGTACGGGCGTGGCTGCCGATCGTGGTGTGGTGCTTCTGCACGCCGTCGTAGTTCACGAAGACCGTCGCCGCGCCGATGTTGCTGTGCTCGCCGATCGTGGCGTCCCCGACGTACGACAGGTGCGGCACCTTCGAGCCCTCGCCGATCGTGGCCTTCTTGGTCTCCACGAACGTGCCCACCTTGGCCTTGCGCCCCAGGCGCGACTCAGGCCGCAGGTACGCGTACGGCCCGACGGTGGCCTGCGGGCCCACCTCGGCGCCCACCGCGTGGCTGCGCAGCACGGTAGCGCCCGCGCCGACCGTGGTGTCGATCAGCGTGGTGTCCGGGCCGACCACCGCACCGGCGCCGACCACGGTCGCGCCCTGGAGCTGGGTGTTCTGGTCGATCATCGCGTCCCGCTCGACGGTGGCGGTCACGTCGATCCAGGTGGTCTGCGGGTCGAGGATGCTCACCCCGGTACGCATCCAGGCCTCGTTCACCCGGTCGCGCAGCAGCCGGCGCAGCCCCGCGAGTTCGACCCGGTCGTTGCAGCCCAGCGTCTCCACGTGGTCCGCGGCCACGTGCACGGCCACCGGCTCCCCGGCGTCGTTGAGCAGACCGAAGACGTCGGTGAGGTACTCCTCGCCCTGGTCGTTGTCGGTGGAGATCTTGCCCAGCGCGTCGCGCAGGCGCACCACGTCGAATGCGTAGATGCCGGCGTTGATCTCCCGCAGCGCGCGCTGCTCGGGGGTGGCGTCGCGCTCCTCGACGATCTGCTCCAGCCGCCCGGTGGCGTCCCGGACGATCCGGCCGAGGCCGGCCGGGTCGGGCACCTCGGCGGCGAGCACCGTCGCCGCCGTCCCCGCGCCCTCGTGCGCCTTTACCAGCGCGGTCACGGTCTCGGGTCGGAGCAGCGGCACGTCGCCGTTGATCACCACGACGGTGCCGGTGGCGTCCGGCGCGGCGTCCAGCGCGATCCGAACCGCGTGCCCGGTACCGAGCTGCTGGGCCTGGAGCACCGGGGTCGCCTCCGGGGCGATCTCCGCGAGGTGTGCCCGGACCTGGTCGGCGCCGTGACCGACCACGACCACGGTGCGGTCCGCCGCCAGCGGCGCGGCGGCGGCGAGCACGTGGCCCAGGAGGGTGCGGCCGAGCAGCGGGTGCAGCACCTTGGGCAGGGCCGACTTCATCCGCTTGCCCTCACCGGCGGCGAGCACGACAACGGTGCGGAGGTGGGGCTGGGACACGACGTGGCTCCCGTCGGGACGGCGACAGTCTCGCGGCCATGCTAACCAGGCCGCTCTCTGCAATTCCCATCCGGCCACACAAATGCCGTCCTCACGCGCCGACCTGGCCGTTGAGCTGGGGTGCCTGGATTCGAACCAGGAGCTCAAGACTCCAAAGGTCTGCGGGTTGCCGTTACCCCACACCCCATCGCCGTGTCAAGACTTAGCGGCCCATCGACTCAGGGTCCACGTCGCCCGCGATCCGGAACAGCTCGGCGATCATACCTTCGATCCGCCAGTAGGGCTCGCGACTGCGGGGCACATTGATCACCAGACAGCCGCGGTAGTCCGCCCCGGTGTTCCGGCGGACGGTGGCAGGGTTGTGCCGCTTCACCGTCGTGCGGCCGAACCGATCGACCGGCAACCCGAGCCTCGCCGCCCACCAGCGGAGGGCGTCCGTCATCAGCCGGGACCGCGCCCGACGCGACGCGGCGGCCTCGTCGTCCGGATCCAGCGGCAGCTGTTTCACCCACTGGTACGCCGTCGACTTGGCGACGCCGACCTGCCGCGCGATGTGGTCGACCGACCGCCCCTCGCCACGCAGCCGTAGCGCCTCGGCGCGCAACTCGTCCTTGGCCCTGGGCCGGCGCGTCCACTCGGGCGGCGGCACGCCGCGCAGCAACGCGTACACCCGGTCCCGGCCGATGCCGAGGCGGGCCTGGATCTCGCGGACGGAGAGCTGCCCCTCGACGCGCTGCCGGCGTGCCTCGGCGGCGAGGGGATCGGTCACGCCCGGGACGTTAGAACAGCCGTACGACAAGCAGATCCATTCATGAACGGAACTCTTCCGTGCGATCTAGAAATCTGCTGGTTACGGTGACGTAGGCGTAACCCGTTTCGCTGGGAGGTGCCATGACCGCCCTCACCGACCCGAACACCGGACCCCGGCCGCTGACCCAGGGCCACCAGTCCCCCGGCATCCTGATCGCCCTCTGGGCCTTCGTGGTCATCCCGTTCCTCGCCCTGCTCGCCGCGATCCCGGTCGCCTGGGGTGGCTGGTTGAGCTGGACCGATGTCGCCATCGCCGGCTTCTGGTACGTGCTCTCCGGCCTCGGCATCACCGTCGGCTACCACCGGTACTTCACCCACGGCTCGTTCAAGGCGAAGCCCTGGCTGCGGGTGGCGCTCGCGGTTGCCGGCTCGTTCGCCGTCCAAGGCGAGATCATCCAGTGGGTCGCCGACCACCGCCGGCACCACGCCTTCTCCGACGTGGAGGGGGACCCGCACTCACCGTGGCGGTTCGGGGAGACCGTCTGGGGGCTGACCCGCGGCCTGTTCCACGCCCACGTCGGCTGGCTGTTCAACCGCGAACTCTCCAACCGGCAGCGGTTCGCCCCGGACCTGCTCGCCGATCCGGCCACCCGTCGGGTCGACCGGCTCTTCCCGCTGCTGGTGGCGATCTCGGTGCTCGGGCCGGCGCTGATGGGCGGGCTGCTGACCTGGTCCTGGCAGGGCGCGCTGACCGCGCTCTTCTGGGGCG
This sequence comes from Micromonospora globispora, assembly GCF_003857015.1. Taxonomy (GTDB): domain Bacteria; phylum Actinomycetota; class Actinomycetes; order Mycobacteriales; family Micromonosporaceae; genus Micromonospora; species Micromonospora globispora. The sequence goes on from NZ_QGGF01000352.1 coordinate 25,996, forward strand.
GGCTGGTCCGGATCGCGCTGCTGCACCACGTCACCTGGTCGATCAACTCGGTCTGCCATGTCTACGGCGAGCGGCCGTTCGCCGTCCGGCAGGGCGACCGGGCCGCCAACTTCTGGCCGCTGGCCCTGCTGTCCTTCGGGGAGAGCTGGCACAACCTGCACCACGCCGAACCGACCAGCGCCCGGCACGGTGTGCTGCGCGGCCAGATCGACATGTCGGCCCGGGTGATCTGGCTCCTCGAGAAGCTGGGCGCGGCCTGGGCGGTGCGTTGGCCGAAGCCGGAGCGGGTCACCGCCAAGCAGGTGAAGCCGGTCCCGGAGCGGTAAACCGGTCGGTGGGCGTCGCCGTCGCCTGGCAGGATGGCTGGGTGACGCAGCGGAGGGGCGGCGGACGGCTCGGCGGCACGGTGGCCGGGCCCCGCGCGGGTACGGTCGGACGGCACGGCGGCGCCGGCGGGGCGACTACGTGAGCACCCAGATTCCACGTCAGGGCGTCACCGCGCGCCAGCGAGGTGACGACGAGATGACCGAGGTCCCCAAGGACGCCGGCGCGGCGCGCCGGCGAGCGATCCCCGCGGCGAAGTCCTCCTCCCGGGTGCGGATGTCGGCCGCGCAGCGCCGCGAGCAGCTGATCTCGATCGCCCGGCAGATCTTCGCCGAGCGCGGCTTCGACGCCACCTCGATCGAGGAGGTCGCGGCCCGGGCCAAGGTCTCCAAGCCGGTGGTGTACGAGCACTTCGGCGGCAAGGAGGGGCTCTATGCGGTGGTGGTGGACCGGGAGGTCCGCTCGCTGCTGGACCGGATCACCACCGCGCTGACCGCGGGGCACCCCCGGGAGTTGCTGGAGCAGGCCGCGCTGACCCTGCTGACGTACATCGAGGAGGAGACCAGCGGGTTCCGGGTGCTGGTCCGGGAGTCGCCGCTGATGTCGGCGACGGGCAACTTCAGCAGCGTGATGAACGACGTCGCGCACCAGGTCGAGCACATCCTCGGCGCGGAGTTCTCCAGCCGTGGGTACGACCCAAAGCTGGCCGAGCTCTACTCGCAGGCGCTGGTCGGCATGGTGGCGTTGACCGGGCGCTGGTGGCTGGAGGTGCGCAAGCCGCGCAAGGAGACGGTCGCCGCGCACCTGGTGAACCTGGCCTGGAACGGGTTGTCGCACCTGGAGGCGAAGCCGGGCCTGATCACGGTCCGCAAGCCGAGTTGACGAGCGGCCGTCAGCGGGTGCCCACCTCGGAGATCGAGTGGTTGCGGCGGCGCCGTTCCTCCTCGGCGTGCTCGGGCGTGCCGACCTTGTCGTAGAGGCCGGTGCCGAGCAGGATCAGCCCGAACAGCATCGACACGATGACGGTGGACATCGAGAAGTTGAGGAAGTTCGCCGGGGTCTGCAGCACGGCCATCATGAGGATGCTGGTGAGCAGGAAGACCACCCCGGCGGTCAGGTTCATGTAGTGGCCGAGGTTGGTGCGCCGGGTCGCCCCGATCAGCAGGAACGCGCCGAACACGACGGACACCAGTGCGAACGCCAGGTTGGTGCGGAGCCCGAGCACCCAGTGCGCGCCCCGGGCGAAGAGCCCGTCGTTCCAGGTCATGAACGTGCCGTACACCCCGAAGACCAGGATGTAGAGCCCGATGAGCGCGGAGAGGACCCGGTAGATCGGCCGCGCGGGGTGGTTCACCGGAAAGTGCGCCATGAGCTCCTCCAGCCAAGTGACCGATTTCGCCACATTGTCGCCTGGCTCGGGAGCGGTTGTCCGCCAAAACGCCGAGGTCGGCCCCGCCGCAGCGCGGTGGGGCCGACCGGAGGCGCAGTCGAGGGTCAGAGGACGAGGCGGGCCTTCTGCCACGCCTCGTTCTCCTCGTCGGTGCCGACCTTGCCGTACATGGCGGCCATCAGCAGGACCAGGGCGACCACCAGCACGACGATGACGCTGAGGATGCTCCAGTTGAAGATGTTGGCGTCGGTCTGCAGGAATGCCAGCTCGGCCAGGCCGACGACCAGCAGCCCGTACGCCAGCGCCTTGTTGATCGCCACGTCGAGGTTGCGGCCGATCACGGTGCCGGCGAGGACCGCTAGCCCGAGCAGGACTGCCACCAGGGACCAGCCGAGGTTGGTGCCCTGGCCGAAGACCTTGGTGTCGTCCTGGGCGAGGACGTCGTTGCCGGCGCTCGCGACGATGCCGAGCACGCCGAAGACCGCGAAGTACAGACCAACGAGCCCGCCGATCGCCCGGTAGACAGGCCGCGCGGGGTGGTTGACCGGGTTGTGGGACATTCTCTGAGTCTCCAAGACCGTTCGGGTGAGGGGTCGTCAGCGATTGTCCCGCACGTCGGGCTGTGACGCCGCACACCCCCACCCGTGGTGCGTCAGCCGGCCGGTAGCTCCTCGGCGAGGGCGAGCCAGGTTTCCTCGGTCCGCTCCCGCTCGGCCCGCAGCTCCTTGAGCTGGGCGTCGAGTTCGGCGACCTTGGCGTAGTCGGTGGCGTGCGTCGCGAGCTGGTCGAGGAGGCCGGCCTCCTTCTGCTCCAGCTTGGCGACTTGCCGTTCCAGCCGGCTCAGTTCCTTCTTCGCCACCCGGACCTCGGCGGCGGACATGCCCTCCCGGGCGGGTGCGGCCGCGGCCGGGGTGAGGTCGGCCGGGGCCGGGCCGCCACCCGCGGCGGCCCGGGCGAGGTACTCGTCGACCCCGCCGGGCAGGTGCACCAGCCGTCCGTCGCCGAACATCCCGTACGCCGAGTCGGTGACCCGCTCGATCAGGTACCGGTCGTGGCTGGCCACGATGATCGTGCCCGGCCAGGAGTCGAGCAGGTCCTCCAGCGCGGCGAGGGTGTCGGTGTCCAGGTCGTTGGTGGGCTCGTCGAAGAGGAGCACGTTGGGTTCGCCGGCGAGCAGCCGGAGCATCTGCAGCCGCCGGCGCTCGCCGCCGGAGAGGTCGCTGACCGGGGTCCAGAGCCGCCGGTCGTCGAAGCCGAAGATCTCGGCGAGCTGGGCGGCGGAGATCTCCCGGTCGCCGAGCTGGACCCGGCGGGCGACCTCCTCGACGGCTTCGAGGACCCGCAGGTTTCCGGAGAGTTCGGCCAGCTCCTGGGAGAGGAAGGCGGGCTTGACGGTGGAGCCGGTGGCGAACCGGCCGCCGTCGGGGCGGCTCAACCCGGCCAGCATCCGCAGCAGGGTGGTCTTGCCGGCGCCGTTGCGGCCGAGGATGGCGATCCGGTCGCCGGGACCCACCTGCCAGGTGACGTCGTGCAGGATCTCCTTCGGGCCGGCGTGCAGGGTGACCTGCTCCAGGTCGTACACCTGCTTGCCGAGCCGGGCGGTGGCGAGCCGCTGCAGCGACATGGTGTCGCGCGGCGGCGGCACGTCGGCGATCAGCGCGTTGGCCGCGTCGATCCGGAACCGCGGCTTGGAGGTGCGGGCGGGCGGGCCGCGGCGCAGCCAGGCGATCTCCTTGCGGAGCAGGTTCTGCCGGCGGGCCTCGGTGGCGGCGGCGACCCGCTCCCGCTCGACGCGGGCGAGGGTCCAGGCGGCGAAGCCACCCTCGTACGCCCGGACGGCCTGGTCGGCGACCTCCCAGGTGGTGGTGCAGACCGCGTCGAGGAACCACCGGTCGTGGGTGACCACGACGAGCGCGCCCTTGCGGCCGACCAGGTGCTTCGCCAGCCAGTCGACGCCGCCGACGTCGAGGTGGTTGGTGGGCTCGTCGAGGATCAGCAGGTCGGACTCGCGGACGAGCAGCGCGGCGAGGGCGACCCGGCGGCGCTCGCCGCCGGACATCGGGCCGACCGGCTGGTCGAGGCCGAGGTAGGGCATGCCGAGGCCGTCGAGGATGGCCCGGACGCCGGCGTCGCCGGCCCACTCGTGCTCCGCGCCCATGCTCTGGCCGAGCCAGGCGGTGCCGAGCACCACGTCGCGGACGGTGGCCTCGGGGGCCAGGGTGAGGCTCTGCGGCAGCCAGAGCACGCGCAGGTCGCGGCGGTGGGTGACCCGGCCGTCGTCGGGCTCCTCCTGCTTGGTGAGCATCCGCAGCAGGGTGGACTTGCCGGCGCCGTTGAGGCCGACCACGCCGATCCGGTCGGCGTCGTCCAGGCCGAGCGAGACGTCGGTGAGCAGCGGCCCGGCAGCGCCGTACCCCTTGGACACCCGGTCCAGGTTGACGATGTTGGCCACGACCTCACCTCCCATGATCAAGGCGTCCCGGTGCCGGCCGGCACCTCGGGACGCCTGGCGTCCCAGGGTACGCGGACGCTCCCGCCCGCCCGGCGCACGCCGGACCCTGGTGGTCAACCGCCCCCGTCGCCCGGTTGTTCCGACAAGGTCGGGAACCGCTGGGCGGGTCAGATGATCCGCGCCCCGGCGACCGGGCCGTGGGCGACCCGGGCCTCCCGGCACACCCCGGCCGCCTCCAGCGCGGCGGCGACCCGCTCGGCGTCCGCCTCGTCGGCGACGAGGAAGACGCAGGTCGGCCCGGAGCCGGAGACGATCCCGGCGAGCGCGCCGGCCGCCTCGCCCGCCTTGAGGGTGGCGGCCAATGACGGGCGCATGGTCAGGGCGGCGTCCTGGAGGTCGTTGCCGAGGGCGGCGGCGAGCACCCGCGGGTCGCGCTGACGCAGCGCGGCGAGCAACGCGTCGGTGCTGCCCAGCGGCTCGCCGGCGGTGCCGGCGTCACGGAGCCGGTCGAGTTCCCGGTAGGCGGCCGGGGTGGAGAGACCGCCCTCGGCCACGGCCACCACCCAGTGCCAGGAGGTGGGGCGGGCCAGCACCGGGCTGACCGCCTCGCCCCGGCCGGTGCCGAGCGCGGTGCCGCCGTAAATCAGGAACGGCACGTCGGAGCCGAGGGCGGCGGCGATCCCGGCCAGCTCGTCGCGGGACAGCCCGGTGCCCCAGAGGGCGTCGCAGGCGACCAGGGCGGCGGCCGCGTCGGCGCTGCCGCCGGCCAGCCCACCGGCGAGCGGGATCTGCTTGCGCAGGTGCAGCCGGGCGTACGGCGGGACGCCGGCGTACCCGGCGAGGGCGTGGGCTGCCCGGATCACCAGGTTGGAGTCGTCCAGGGCCAGCTCACCGGCGCCCTCGCCCTCCATGGTGAGGGTGAGGGTGTCACCCCGTCGGGCGGTCAGCTCGTCGTAGATCGAGATCGCGTGGTAGACGGTGTTCAGCTCGTGGTAGCCGTCCCGGCGCAGCGGGCCTACCCCGAGGTGCAGGTTGACCTTGGCCGGCACCCGTACCTTGACCGGGCCGCTGGACCCGCGCCGCTGCTGCTCGTCCTCGTCGTCCGGTCGCCACGCCTCGGTCACGGGGCGATGTCCCGCGGGCGCAGACGGATGTCGAACGGCTTCTCCACGATCAGCTCTCCTCGGCGGGTTCGGACAACGGCGCCAGCCTACTGCCCGGTGGTCAGGGCGGCCGGGGCCGACGCGGCGATGGCGGCGAACTGCTCGACGGTGAGGGACTCCCCCCGGGCGCCCGGGTCGACGCCGGCGGCGGTGAGCGCGGCGGCGGCCCGGTC
>NZ_QGGF01000739.1 GCF_003857015.1 Micromonospora globispora
CTCCGCTGGTCACGGTGCCGAGGCCGACCAGCCCGCCCTGCGGCGCCTCGCGGCGCGCGTCCCGCAGGGCCGTCGCCCAGTCCGGGGTCGTGGCGGTCAGCTCGACCACCTCCAGACCGTGTCCGAACATCGCCGTGGCGGCGGCGGTCGCCTCTGCCGCCGACGGCAGGCGCAGCACCGGGAGGACCCGCTGCCGGCGCAGCCGATCGATCACGCCGCTCATGCGTCCGGGTCCTCCTTTACCCGGGCGACCAGCTGGGTCGGGTTGACGTACCGGAGGCTGATCACGAGCAGCACCAGCATCATCGTGGTGTAGATGATGGCCATGGCGTCCACCGACTGCTGGGCGCGGATGCCCGCCGCGGACATCGAGTAGTAGAGCGCGACGACAAGGGTCTGCGAATCCGGGCCGGCGGTGAGGAAGGTGAGTTCGAACATGCCCACCGTCCGGACCAGGACGAGGATGGCCGAGGCCAGCATTCCGGGCAGCAGCAACGGTGCCAGCACCCGGAGGAAGACCGACCGCAGTCCGGCTCCGCACATCCGGGCGGCGCTCTCGATCCGTGGGTCGATCTGCTCGATGAAGGGCGTCATCGTGAGGATCACGAATGGCACCGACGGCACGAGGTTCGCCAGCACGACGCCGGAGAGATGACCGGCCAGGCCGAACTTGTAGAGCACCGTCGCGAGCGGAATGCCGTAGGTGATCGGCGGCATCAGGATCGGCAGCAGGAAGACCAGGTAGGCCAGCCGTTTGCCGGGGAAGTTCCGGCGGGCCAGAACGTACGCCGCGGGGACCCCGACCAGCAGCGAGAGCGCCACCACCAGCAGGGAGACCTGCAGGGTGACCACGATGACGTCGAACAGGGCGAACTCGTTCCACGCCTCGCCGTACCACTTACTGGTGAAGCCGTCGGGGAGCCAGGTGTCGAACCACCGCTGGCCGAAGGAACTGACCAGGACGGATCCGACCACGCCGAGGAGGTTGAGGAAGAAGAAGACGACCACGCCCCAGACCAGCCATGCGGCCGGGCGGGCGACCAAGCGCCGTCTCGGTCGCGCCTCGCGGGTGTCCGTCGCGCCACCGGGGTGGACTTCGGTGACCGTGCTCATCAGCCCTTACCCCCCGTCGATCCGGTGTAGAAGCGCGTACGGGCGAGCAGCACCACCGAGATGACGACCAGCTCGATCAGCCCCATGACCATGGCGATCGCGGACGCGTACGGGTAGTCGTACTGCTCGTAGGCCGCCTGGTACGCGGCGATGGAGATGACCCGGGTCTCGCCGGCGGGGTTGCCGACGAGCACGGCGGACGGAAACACGCTGAACGCCAGGACGAACGTCAGGCAGAAGGTCGTCGCCAGCCCCGGCATCAGCAGCGGCAGGGTGACCATGCGGAACCGCTGCCACCAGCCCGCGCCCAGCGTAGCCGCCGCCCGCTCCAGGGTGGGGTCGATGCCGGTGAGGTAGGAGAGCACGAGCAGGAAGGCGAACGGGAAACCGGTGATGATCAGCGAGAAGAAGACGCCCCAGTAGTTGTGCACCAGCCGTACCGGCTCGTCGGTGAGGTGCAGCGCCATCAGGATCCGGTTGAACCAGCCGGTGGGGCCGAGGAAGTTGAGCAGGCCTTGGGCGGTGAGCACGGTCCCGAGCGTGATGGGTACGACCAGCAGGATGGTGACCAGCCGCTTGCCGCGGAACCGTCCCCGCATCCGGTACGCGATGGGCACCGCGGCCAGCACGTTGAGCAGTGCCGCCGGCAGGGCGATGCCCAGCGTGATCCACATGGTGTCCCGCTGGTAGGCGTCGCCGAAGAAGCGGGCGTAGTCGCTGAGCGGGCCACCCTCGGTGGGTTGGAAGGAGAGGCCCAGCCCGTAGAAGAACGGGTACAGGAAGAGCAGGACGACGAAGAGCACCGCGGGCGCGAGCAGCCACAACTGCTGGTCCACGCCGCGTTCGGCGAGGCGGTGCCGCCAGTGCGCCCGAGGGGATTGCGGCGCGCCGGCGGGACGCGCCGGCCGCGTTGCCGTGGTGCTCATCCGACCAGCCCCGGTTCCTCCACCACCGCGTCCACCGGGTCACCAGGGGCGGCGGCGGGTTGCTCGTCCGCGTCGGCCGGGAAGACGAGCAGCCGCTGCGGTGTCACGCTCAACGTGACCCGGTCGCCGGGCGCGACCCGCTGCTCGGTGCGGACGTGCACCTGTACACCGGAGGCGGTGCGGGCCTCCGCAGCCAGCTCCCGGCCCTGGTACTCGACCACCTCGATCTCGGCGGGCACCCCGTTCGGCGCGCCCGGTGCGTCCACCCGGACGTCCTCCGGCCGTACGCCGGCGATGACGGCGTCGCCCGGGGCGATCCGCCCGACCGGGTCGCCGACCAGCCGCAGTCCGTCGGCCTCCACGGTGACCAGCCCGTCCTCGACCGACCGGGCCCGCATCGGCCAGAGGTTCCGGTAGCCCATGAAGTCCGCGACGTGCCAGTTGCCCGGTCGGGTGTGCAGCTCCTGCGGCGAACCGATCTGCTGCACCCGACCGCCGCGCAGCACGACGAGGCGGTCGGCCAGGGACAACGCCTCCTCCTGGTCGTGCGTCACGTAGACCGTGGTCAGCCCCAGCGACTGGTGCAGCCGGCGGATCTCGGTACGCATCTCCAGCCGGAGCTTGGCGTCGAGGTTGCTCAACGGCTCGTCCATCAGCACCAGCGAAGGTTCGAGCACGACCGCCCGGGCGATCGCCACCCGCTGCTGCTGTCCGCCGGAGAGCTGGCCGGGCAGCTTGTCGGCGTGCTCCTCCAGCCGGACGAGGCGGATCGCCTCCGCGGTGCGTCGGCGGATCTCGTCCTTCGGCAGCCGCCGCATCCGCAGTCCGAACGCGACGTTGGCGCGGACGGACATGTGCGGGAACAGCGCGTAGCTCTGGAAGACCATCCCGAACCCGCGGCGCTCCGGCGGCAGGGTGTCGACCCGCCGCTCGTCCTGCCAGATGCTGCCCGCGGTCAGCGGCAGCAGTCCGGCGAGACAGTTCAGTGCGGTCGACTTGCCGCATCCCGAGGGCCCGAGCAGGGCGATGAACTCGCCCGCCCGGATGGTCAGATCGAGGTCGCTGAGCGCGTCCTGGCTCCCGAAGCGGCGGGACACGCCGTCGAGCCGCAGCTCGGAGAAGCCTGACGTGGCCGGGCTCATCCCTGCTTCACCTTTCCACTGCCGATCTCCCGGTCCCAGCGGTCGAACGCCGCGACGAGCGCCTTGGCGTCCAGCGGCACCTCGGTCGGGTTGTCGGCGATGAGCGCGTCGTACTCCGGCCGGCCGAACTCCTTGATGGCGTCCTGGCTCTTCTGCGGCGCCATCGACAGGTCGACGCCCTTCACCGCCGGCCCGGGGTAGAAGTAGCCCTGGTCGAACGCCTTGGCCTGCTGCTCGGCGGTGAGCATGAACTTCAGCAGGGCCAGCACGGCGGCCTGGGTGTCGGTGGAGGCACCCTTCGGAATGACGGCGTAGTGCGCGTCGGTCACCCAGTGGAAGCCCTGCAGCGAGCTGATCTTCGCCTCCTTGGGCACCGTGCCGAGCACCCGCGGGTTGATGTCCCACCCGGTGGTCGAGGCGATCACGTCGACGGACCCGTTGGCGAGGTTCTTCATCGTCTCGGTCGTGCCGCTCGGGTAGTACTCGACGTACTGGTTGAGCTCCTTCAGGTAGGCCCAGGTCTTGTCCCAGCCGTTGACCGGGTCCTTGGGGTCCTTGTCGCCGAGGATGTAGGGCAGGCCCATCAGGAAGGTGCGCCCGGGCCCGGAGTTCGACGGGCGGGCGTACTGGACCTTGCCCGGGTGCGCCTTGGCGTAGGCGAGGAGCTGCTCGGCGCTGGTCGGCGGGTTGGACACCTTCGCCGGCAGGTACTCCAGCAGCGGGCCGGACGGGTAGTAGGTGACCGTCACGCCCGCGTTGCCGGCGAGTTTCTGCATGGCCGCGGCGGGTTCCTGGTAGTCCTTCATGCCCGGCAGCCGGTCCGCGTACGTGGGCAGCAGGTCCATCCACAGGTTCTGGTCGATGCCGGCCGCGAGGCCGTCCACCCCGGTGAGGACCAGTCCGATGTCGACGCGTCCGGCGCTCTGCTGGGCCTTGATCTTGCCGGCCAGCTCGGGGGCAGGGGACTTGGAGTAGGTGACCCGGGAGATGATGTCCGGGTTCTTCTGCACGAACTCGTCGATCATGCCCTGGGTCAGCTGGAGGTTGCCGGCCACGTCGAGGACGTTGAGCGTGACGGCCTTCTTCGGCTTCTCGGGCACCGGGCCGCTGCTGTCGCTGCTGTCCCCGCCGGGGCTGCTCGGCGCCCCGCAGGCGGCGGCGAAGGTGATTACGGACGATGCTGCGGCGATCAGGGCGCTCCGCCGGGTAATGCCCATGGAAAGGTCCCTTTCTCGGTCACCGACCTACGAGGCCGTGGCCTGCGGTCGGGGGTGGTGGTCAGGTGGTCCGCGCGACCCCCGTGGAGCCGCGCACGAGAAGTTGGGTCGGCAGCTCGCGGCGTGTGTTGCGCACGCTGTCGGGCTGAAGCAGCAGGGTGAGCAGCAGGTCGACCGCCGCCCGTCCCGCCTGGTCCTTGGCGAGGGAGACGGTGGTCAGCGCCGGCGAGGACATGGCGGACATCTGGATGTCGTCGATGCCGATCACGCTGATGTCCTGCGGTACGTCGACGCCCCGGTCCCGCAGTCGGCTGAGCAGACCGAGCGCCATGACGTCGTTGTAGGCGATGACCGACGTGACGCCGGAGGCGATGATCAGGTCTGCCGCGGCCACCCCGCCCTCGAAGTAGGGCGGGAAGTGACCGGCCACGAAGAGTTCCATGCCGGCGGCGCTGCTGGCGGCGCGGAGGCCACGGACCCGGTCCCGGGTGGACCATGAGGTACGCGGCCCGCCGACCCAGGCCACCCGCCGGTGGCCGAGGGCCTGCAGATGGGCGATCGCCTGCCGCATGCCGTCGGCGTTGTCGAAGACGACGGACGGGATGGTGCCGAAGCGGCGGTTGACCATGACGAGGGTCGTGTGGGCGGTCAGCTCGCGGATCTCCTCCTCCCGGGTCCGGGGGGAGCAGAGGATGAGCCCGTCCACCTGCTTCGCGAGGGCCCGCACCAGACCCACCTCGGCGGCCGGGTCCTCGTCGGTGTCGGCGAGGAAGACGGCGTAGTCCGCCTCCCGCGCCTTGGCCTGCACGCCCTTCACCACGCTGGGGAAGAACGGGTTGGTGAGGTCCGGGACGATGAGCCCGAGGTTCCCGGTCCGGCCGGTGATCAGACCGCGGGCGGCGCGGTTGGGTGCGTACCCGAGTCGCTCCGCCGCCCGCAGGACCCGTTCCCGGGTGGTGGCGTTGACCATGTCGGGCGTCGACAACGCGCGGGACACCGTCGATGCCGAGACACCCGCCTCGCGGGCCACCTCGCGGATCGTCGCTCGCACGGCTCACCTTCTCCCTGGTCCGTGACCGGCGTGATTCGAAGTCTGAAACCGATTGCAGTCTTGTGTCAATACTGGATTGCATGGATGTTTCCGGGAGCTGATGCCACCGCCTCTTGAAGGCGATCGGCCCGGATGCAATCCTTTGCAGAGTTGTTCCGCCCTAGGCGCCAAGGAGAGTCGCGTGGCCCAGTTGCGTCTGCATCCCGACCGAGCCCTGCCCGCCGGAGACGACATCCGCGCCGTCGCCCGCCGGATCTACCAGTCGACCAAGGGACTGCCGCTGCTCTGCATGCACGGGCACGTCGAGGCGGCGGTGTTCGCCGACGACGAGGGCTTCTCCGATCCGGCCCACCTGCTGGTCGTCCCCGACCACTACGTGACCCGGATGCTGATGTCCCAGGGCGTGCCGCTGGCCGACCTCGGTGTCCCCAGGGTCGACGGCGAGGCGGTCGAGACGGACCCCCGGCAGATCTGGCGGCGCTTCTGCGCCCACTGGCACCTCTTCCGCGGCACCCCCAGCCGCTACTGGCTGGAACACGAGATCGCCGAGGTCCTCAAGATCGACATTGCTCCGGGCCCGGACACCGCCGACCTGCTCTACGACCTCATCCAGGCCCGCCTGGCCGAACCGGGCTTCCGGCCGCGGGCGCTGCTCGACACCTTCAACATCGAGCTGATCTCCACCACCGATCCGGCCACCTCGACGCTCGACGACCACGCCCGGCTCGCGGCCGCCGGGTTCGGCGCACGGGTGATACCGACGTTCCGTCCGGACGCGCTGACCCACGTCAACGCCGGCGGCTGGGCCGGGCGGGTGCGTCAGCTCCAGGAGATCTCCGGAGTGGACACCGGAGACTACGACGGTTTCCTCGCCGCACTGCGCAGCCGACGGGAGGCCTTCGTGCTGGCCGGGGCGCGGGCCACCGACCACGGCCACCTCACCGCCGCCGCCGAGCCCCTGCCGCCGGCCGAGGCGAGGCGGATCTACTGCGAGGCGTGCCAGGGCGGGGTGAGCGCCGAGGCGGCCGCGGCCTTCGCCGGGCACCTGCTTTTCGAGATGGCCCGGATGTCCTGTGACGACGGACTGGTCATGCAGATCCACCCGGGCGTGCTGCGGGACCACGACGACGCCATCCACGCCGCGTTCGGCTCCGACCGTGGATTCGACATCCCGGTCACCGCCGAGTTCACCCGGGCGCTCCGGCCGATGCTCAACGCGTTCGGCCGCGACCCGAACTTCCGCCTCGTGCTCTTCACGGTCGACGAGTCCGTCTACTCCCGTGAGCTCGCCCCGATCGCCGGGGTCTACCCCTCCGTCCGGCTCGGGGCGCCGTGGTGGTTCCTCGACAGCCCGGACGGGATGCGCCGCTTCCGGGAACTGGTGACCGAGACCGCAGGCTTCTACAACACCTCCGGCTTCGTCGACGACACCCGGGCGTTCCTCTCCATCCCGGCGCGCCACGATCTCGCCCGGCGGATCGACGCGGGCTACCTGGCCCGCCTCGTGGTCGAGCACCGGCTCTCCGAGGAGGAGGCCGTCGAGACGGCCGCCGATCTCGCGTACCGCCTGCCGCAGCAGGCGTACGCCCCGGCCACGGCGGGCGCGGCGGGCCGGGGTGACGCCGGGACCGAGGTGCCCGGGCCGCGCTGAGGCTCGCCGGCGTCATCGGTCCGGGGCCAGCAGCGGCCGGAGTTCGGCGGTGTGCTGCTCGACGAGGTGCGGCCGCCCGTGGTACTGGGCGGGAGTGTTCTGGAAGAGCACGATCCGCCAGGTACCCGCCGCTTCCTCGGCGAGGAGGGTCTGGTGGGCGTTCGCGGCGGGGTTCACGTCGCCCGCCCCGGGCGGGATCATGCCGACGATCGCGCGCAGCAGGGCGGTGGTGGGGCCGAGCAGCCGTACGCCGCGCACCTTGGCCACGTACGCGGCGGTGGGGTGGTCGGCGAAGATCGGGGCGAGGTGCTCGACGATCTCCGTGCCGGTCGCCACGCTGC
>NZ_QGGF01000725.1 GCF_003857015.1 Micromonospora globispora
GTCGGCCGAGCGGCCGGCCAGCCAGTGGCTCTCGGCCGACTTCGCGATCGTGGACGCGGCGACCGGCGCCACTGCCGGAGGCTGCGCGCTGATCTACGACGAGCCGTCGACCGGCCAGGCGATGATCGGCTACAGCCTGCTGCCGGAGGCGCGCGGGCGCGGGCTGGCCACCCGGGTGGTGGCCCTCGTCGCCGACTGGGCGTTCGGCATCGGGCTGGCCCGGCTCTGGGCCGGCACTCGGCCGGAGAACGTCGCCTCCCAGCGGGTGCTGGAGAAGGTCGGGTTCCAGCGCGAAGGGCTGATGCGCGGTCGGCTGCCCGGCCCGGACGGCACCCGCGTCGACTCCGTCAACTACGGGCTGCTGGCGTCGGACCTGCCGCCGCGCTGAGCGCCGGATGCCAGCGGGTACCCGAGGAGCCGTGGTGGTCGCCCACCACAGCTCCCCGGCCGGTTGTCCTCAGGGGTGGTCAGGGGTCAGATCTCCAGCGAGATGATCCCGTAGTCGTACGCGTGCCGGCGGTAGACGACGCTCGGTCGGCCGGACTCCTTGTCGTGGAACAGGTAGAAGTCGTGGCCGACGAGTTCCATCTGGAAGAGGGCGTCGTCGACGGTCATCGGCTCGGCGGGATGCACCTTTTCCCGCGCGATGTGCCACGGCTGGTCGTCGTACTCGTCGAAGTCGTCCTCCGCGCGTTCCGCGACCGCGGTGGCGGTCCGGTGGCCGTTGCGCGAGGCCAGCGAGGGCTCGTCGAAGCCCGCGACCGGCAGGTCCGCGGTGGCGGCGGCCACGGAGATCGGCGCACGCCGCCCGCGGTGTACCCGGCGGCGGTCGGCAGCCCGGCGCAAGCGGGTGTCCAGCTTGGCGATGGCTGCGTCCAACGCGCTGTAGAAGTCGTTCGTGCAGGCCTCGGCGCGGATCACCGGTCCCCGCGAGACGCAGGTGATTTCCACCCGCTGGCAGTGATCGGTCTGGCGCGGATTGCGCTCGTGGAACAACTCGACGTCGACCCGAATGAGCTTGTGGTCGTAGCGTTCGATCTTGGCGAGTTTCTCTGCTACGTGCACCCGGTAATGGTCCGGCACTTCGACGTTACGGCCCTTGACCACGATGTCCACGTGACCTCCCTTGTTCGGACGGTCGTTCGGTCCGGTTCTCCGGTCGACAGCCCTGGGAGCTCCCCGTTCGGCGTCGACCGGTGCAGTACGGCTACGCCTCCTCTCACCGCCGGGAGCGGGTGGAAACACCTCCTACCCCCGACACGAAAACGCTAACTCCTGTTCGGTCGGCAGTCACCCCTCGTTGCCAAGACCGGCCGCAAATTTTCACACCTCATACACCATGGGGTGAAACGGAAACACGAAGCGTTACCAATGACGTCGTTTTTGCGTTGCCGCGAGCACCGCCGCGACGTTTGGCGTCATTCCCGCGGCACGCAAGATCCGGCTAACCGCAGCTAACGTCACGCCGGTCGTGACGATGTCGTCGAGCACCACTACCGCCGTGTCCGGACCCGGCCGGGACGGCCCGCCGAACCGGCGCAGCCGGAACGCCGACTCCGCCGCCGCGGCCCGGCCGGCGCTGTCCAGGACGACCGAGTCCGGGCGAGGCAGCGCCCGCAGCGGCCGGAGCACCCGCACCGGCCAGCCCGCAGCGCGCAGCCGGGCGGCCGCGTGACCGGCCAACCGGCCGAGGTGGTCGCCGTACCGGGCGGGGCCGGCGTGGGGCGCGCGCCGGACCGGGGCGAAGGGATTCCAACTCGGCCACGCAGCCGGGGCAGAAACCGTGCCGCATGCCGGGCGGCCGCTCCCCGCAGCCGGCGCAGGCGGCGGGCAGCACCAGGTCGGTCAGGTCCGACCAGAGCCCGCCCACGTCCCGCACTCGCGCCTCAGTAGAGGAAGAAGGGGGCGGTCGGGTTGGATGCCTTGCCCCCGGCCGGAGGCGTCACGTCCAGCACCTGCTCCCGCTTGATGGGTTCGTACGGGGTGTTCCGGTAGGCCACCTTGTTGGCCTCGTACATGAAGACCAGATCGGTCGAACTGCCGGAGTAGGCGGCCAGGTGGGTCACCCGGGCCCCGATGTCCCGCTTCAGCGCCGTGTCGAGCGCGCCGTCCACGCTCGTCTCGTAGATCGCCGGCCGCCTCTCGTAGATCCCGGGCCGCTCCTCTGAGCCGGCGAAGATCAGCTGGTTCTCGGTACCCCAGTCGACCGCCGAGAGATCGCTCATCCGGGTCACCAGTCGGCGGGGCTGGCCGACGGTGACCACGCCACCGTCCAGGTTCACCGCGGCAACGTAGAGGGCACCATCGATGATCAGCGCGATCCGGTGCCCCTCCAAGGAGGCCGCCACCGCGGTCACCTTGCCAGGCACCCCGAGCGAGACCGGCTTCATGACGGCTTGGCCGTCGAAACGGTAGAGGTCGCCGCCGGCCACTACCAGCCCGTGCGGGTGCTGCGGGTCAAGCGAGCGGAGCCAGACGGGGCGGCCAAGCGTCTTGTACCACGGGCCGCCGCCGTTGAAGACCGTGACCGGACCCGGACCGCTGCCGGCCAGTAGCCGCTGCCGCCCGTCCGAGCCGCTAACCACCAGCGCCGCGAGGACCTTGTCGCCGGAGCGGCTGAGCGCCGCCGAGATGATCCGCTTGTTGGCGGCCGGCCCCACCGGCACCGGGCCGCTCACCTCACCGGGGAGGGAGAGCGGATGAATGGCACCGTCGTAGACGCTGAACCGCTCCGGGTTGCCGCTCACCAGGTACACCGGATGGGTCAACCGTTCCTGCTTGAGGTCGACGGTCAGCCGTTTCTGGTTCTGGATCTTCAAATCGAGCTGCCCGTCCAGCTCGGGCAGCGACCAGGCGAGCTGGGTGGCGAGACGGCCGAGCCGAGCGTCGTTGGCGCCCGGCATGTTGAGGTTGACCTCCCAGTGTCCGTTCGCCCCGGTGGCGTTGTTGATCAGCTGGGTGCCGTCCGGAAGCCGGATCACCCCTTGAGCGAGCCAGTCGGACGGACCCCCGGCCAGCCACCTGACCACCTCGGTGACCCGGCGCTCGCCCGGCACGGCCGAGGGCAGGTAACGCTGGTCGGGCACCAGCCGGGTCTGGTCGGAGTTCCAGAAGTAGATGGTGTGGATGCCGTAGTACTTCTGCAGCGATTCGTCGTTGAGCAGGAGGACGTTCGGTAGGTCCGTGATGAGCAGTTCCGGGTCGTCGGCGTCGGTGCTGGAGGGCGCCGGCCGCAGCGTGAACTGGTATTCCGTCTCGCTGGCCACCGGGGGCGCGAGGCTGCCGTCGGTCCGCAGCACGCCGACCTGCTGGACCTTGATCTTCACCACGCTGCTGCCGTCGCTGTTGGGCGTGACCTCCGGGTTCTCCCACAGCCGGACCACGGTCAGCGTGATCTCACTGCCGTGCTTCTCGCGGAGCAGGCTCCGCGACCCAGGTGCGATGAACTCCTTGACCCGCTCGTACGCCTGCTCCCGCTCCCCCGCGGCGGCCTGCAGGTAGTTGAGGATGAACTCCTTGGGATCTCTGCTCGCGGTGTGCGTGGGCGGTTCGACCACACCGCCGTTGAGCGATCCCGACTCCGCCGCCGGGCCCCGGCCGTCCACCTGTACCCCTGAGTTGTCGGGAATGCCGCAGCCGGTGAGGCCGGTGCCGAGCAGCACCCCGCCGAGCAGGACGGCGAGCAACCGCCGGCTCACGACGTCACCTCCGCCCGGTCGTCCCCGCCGGCGGCCGGGCCGATGGCCAGCGCGCCGGCGCTGCCCGGGCCGATGGCCAGCAGGCCGCCCGCCCGGGGACCGCCGAACGGCAGCGCGGCGTCGGCCGGTACCAGTCGCAGCGGCGACGTGGTCAGCCGGTCGCCCGCCCGGGCCGGCAGAGTCAGCCGGAACTGGGCGCCCTGCCCCGGCGCGCCCCACGCCTCCAGCCAACCGCCGTGCAGGCGGGCGTCCTCCAGACTGATGGAGAGGCCGAGTCCGGTGCCGCCGGTCTGCCGGGCGCGGGACGGATCGGCCCGCCAGAACCGGTTGAAGACCAGCTTCTCCTCGCCCGGCTTGAGCCCCACGCCGTGGTCCCGGACGGTGATCGCGACGGCGCTCTGGTCCATCCCGAGCGTGATCAGCACCGGCTTGCCCTCGCCGTGCTCGACCGCGTTGCCCACCAGGTTGCGCAGCACCCGTTCGACCCGGCGCGGATCCACCTCGGCGATCACGGGGGTGGCGGGAACGTCCAGTTCGATGGTCACCCCCGCCCGCTCGGCCAGGCTGGTGAGCCGCTCGGCCACCCGGTGCACCACCGGCACCAGATCGGTCGGCTCGGAGTCCAGCACGGCGAAGCCGGCGTCGAAGCGGCTGATCTCCAGCAGGTCGGTGAGGAGTTCCTCGAACCGGTCCAGCTCGGCCTGGAGCAGCTCCGCGCTGCGGGCCACCGCCGGTTCGAACTCGTCCCGCTCGGCGAAGATCAGGTCAGCGGCCATCCGGACGGTGGTCAGCGGGGTACGCAGCTCGTGCGAGACGTCCGAGGTGAACCGGCGCTGCAACCGGGACATCTCCTCCAGCCGGAGGATCTGCCGCTGCAGGTTGGTCGCCATCTGGTTGAACGAGGCGGCGAGCAGGGCCAGGTCGTCCTCGCCGTTGACCACCATCCGCTGGTCGAGCAGGCCGGCGGAGAGCCGCTGCGCGGTCCGGGCGGCCACCCGGACCGGGGTGACCACCAGCCGGGTGACCAGGGCGGCGAGCAGGCCCAGCAGGAGCACCAGGGCGACGCCGGTGGCGACCACGGTGGCCCGGGCGTCGGCCGCGGTGGCGTCCTGGCGGGCCAGCGGTACGAGGTAGTAGAGCTCCACCTGACCGAACCGGGTCGGCACCGGTGAGCCGTACACGAGGTACTTGGTCCGCTCCCCGCCGAGCTCCCCGGTGCGGATCTGGTGGGCGATGTTGCCGCCGGCCACGGACGCCCGCAGCTCCTTGCTGATCAGCGGCCGGATCTCCACGTCCGGGGAGGTACGGGGCTCGATGGTGCGGGGGAAGTTGTCCGCGGTGATGGCGACGACGACCCCGCTGGTCTGCGCCGGATCACCGCCGGCCAGGTAGTTGACCGTGCCGTCGATGGTGTCCTGGAGCTGCGCCTCCTGCGGCTGGCTGTAGAGGTTGAACTGCTTCGCCGCGTAGTCGCTGCCGTTGTGCAGCCGGAGCAGGACGTCGGTCTCCGCGTTCTCCAGCAGGATGCCGGTGATCTTGTCGGCGATCAGGTACGCGAAACCGCCGACGAGCAGGCTGGACGCGACGAGGGTGATGGTCACCACCCGGACCTGCAGGGATCGCCGCCAGGTCTGGTGCAGGCCGGCGGCGAGCCGGGCCGACCGGGCGGCGAGGACGCGCCACAGCGCCCGCGCGGCGTGCAGCCGGCGGGACGCGGCGGTCGACGAAAAGAGGTGCGGGGAGGTCACCACAGTGGGACCAAGGCTATCCGGTACCGGCCTTGTAGCCCACGCCTCGCACGGTGAGGATGATTTCGGGCCGCTCCGGGTCCGGCTCGATCTTGGCGCGCAGCCGCTGCACGTGCACGTTGACCAGGCGGGTGTCCGCCGCGTGCCGGTAGCCCCAGACCTGCTCCAGCAGCACCTCACGGGTGAAGACCTGACGCGGCTTACGGGCGAGCGCGACCAGCAGGTCGAACTCCAGCGGGGTCAGCTTCACCTCCTCGTCGTCCCGGCTGACCGTGTGCGCCGGCACGTCGATGGAGATCTGGTTGCCGGGCGGGCCGATGGTGAGCATCTCCGGCGCCACGTCCTCGCCCCGGCGCAGCCGGGCCCGCATCCGGGCCACCAGCTCCTTGGGCTTGAACGGCTTGACCACGTAGTCGTCGGCGCCCGACTCCAGCCCTAGCACCACGTCCACGGTGTCGCTCTTGGCCGTGAGCATGACGATCGGCACGCCGGACTCGGCCCGGATCGCCCGCGCCACGTCGATACCGCTCATTCCAGGCAGCATGAGGTCGAGCAGGACGATATCGGGCCGACTGTCACGGAACGCGGCCAATGCCCGTTCTCCGTCCGCGACGAACGAGGGCACGAAGCCCTCGCTGCGCAGGACGATGCCGAGCATCTCGGCGAGGGCTGGGTCGTCGTCGACCACCAGTACCCGGGCTCTCATGGGGTTTATCGTTCCATCCCCGTTCGGTTCGGAGGGTTCGGCGTCACCCCGGCACGGTACTGCTACCGGGCACGCGGCACCACCGCCGCCGGCGCACACGCCCCGCGTGGCGTGTCGCCCGGCGTACGGGTCCACCGGAAGAGGACCGGCCGTGCAAACATGATCCCTCGCGGGTGCCGCCGCCCGCCACCACCGCTCGTCCGCCAGGAGTACGCGTGCCCGACGTCGGCCCGACCGCCGTACTCCCGCGTCGCCCACTCACCGTCGGGGAGCTGCTCGACTCGGCCGTCCTGCTGCTGCGCGGCCAGGCCCGACTGCTGATCCCGCTCGCCATCCCGTTCGCCCTCGGTGAGCAACTGCTGCTCCAGCCGCTGCGGGTGATGGCCGACGCCCGGCCGCCCGAGTACTGGCTGGATGCCGGCCGGCTCGGCTCGTACTGGCTGCTGCTGGCGGTGGGCGCCGGCACCGAGGCGGCGATCATCGCGCTGCTCGGCAACCCGGCCGCGCGGGCGGCCGGGGCGGCGCTGCTGGGGCATCGGGCCGGGGTGCGTGAGCTGCTGCGACCCGCCGGTGCCCGCTGGCTGGCCACGCTGCTGCTCGCCCCGCTGGTGGGCCTCGCCGTCGAGATCGCCGCGCTGTGCGGGCCCGCCTGGTTCGTCGCGTACGGGCTGCTCGGCGCGGTCATACCCGCCCTTGTGGTGGACCGGCTCCCGGCGCACCGGGCACCACTGCGCGCGCTCGGGCTCGCCGTCCGCTCCGGCGCCCGGGCCGCCGGCATCCGGCTGCTCGGCTACGTCGGCTGGTGGCTCGTCCGGCTCGCCGTCGGGCTCGGCGTCTTCTACGGGCTCACCCGGCTGGGGCTGGTGGACCTCACCGACCCGGCCTGGGCCGTAGCGGTGGCGACCGCGGCGTGGGCCGGAGTGAACGCGGTCGCCTACCCGGCGCTGGCCTGCCTCGACGCGGTGCTGCACCTGGAGACCCGGATGCGGACGGAGGGCCTGGACATCCGGCTCTCCCGCATCCCCGCCGGCCCGCCCGAGCCCGCCCTGCTGGCGGTCGAGCGGTGAGCCGCTGGTGGACCGAGGCGGTCGCCGCGCTCGGCGACGTCCTGCCGCTGCCGCTCGCCACCCTGCTCCTGCTGCTCGCCGCGCTGCTGGCGGCCCTTGCCTGGTACCACTTCCCGGCCTGGGTGCCCCGACGGCTGCCCCGGCTCCGGCTGCCCCGGTTCCCGCG
>NZ_QGGF01000232.1 GCF_003857015.1 Micromonospora globispora
CTCCGGCACGGCCGCCCGGCTCGCGGCCGTCCCGGAGGCCCCGGCCGCGCACGTCGGGCTCGCGCCCACCGGCGCGGAGGACGTGGTCATCCCGCTCACCGGCATCCGCAAGACGATCGCCGACAAGCTCTCCCGCAGCCGGCGGGAGATCCCCGAGGTGACCATCTGGGTCGACGTGGACGCCACGGCCCTGCTGGAGACCCGGGCGGCGATCAACGCGGCCAGCCCGGACGCGCCGGTGAGCATCCTGGCCCTGCTCGCCCGGATCTGCCTCAGCGGGCTGCGCCGGTTCCCGCAGCTCAACGCGCACGTCGACACCGAGGGGCAGCGGATCGTCCAGTCCGCCGGGGTGCACCTGGGCATCGCCGCGCAGACCGACCGCGGGCTGCTGGTCCCGGTGCTGCGGGACGCCCAGCGGCTGACCACCCGGGAACTGGCCGCCGAACTGGCCGCCACCACCGCCGCCGCGCGGGCCGGCACCCTGCCGCCCGCCCGGCTCACCGGGGGCACCTTCACCCTGAACAACTACGGGGTGTTCGGTGTGGACGGCTCCACCCCGATCATCAACCACCCCGAGGCGGCGCTGCTCGGGGTCGGCCGGATCGTGGACAAGCCCTGGGTGGTGGACGGGCAGCTCGCGGTCCGCAAGGTGACCCAGCTCAGCCTTACCTTCGACCACCGCGTCTGCGACGGTGGCGTGGCGGGCGGCTTCCTGCGGCACGTCGCGGACTGCGTCGAGCAGCCCGCGCTGCTGGTGGCGAACGTCTGACCGCCGGACCCGGCCCCGGCCCCGTCCACGCCCGGGGCCGGGGCCGTACCACCCCGTTTCTCCCCCGACGGACCGGGAATGCCAGCCCGGTCATCGAGGGGGGGACTGGAGATGGCGTACCCGGACATGCCCGCCGCCGGTGGTGTGCGGCCGCATCCGGTCGCCGGTGCTCCGCTGATGTGCAACGCACGCGAGCACGGCCTGACCGGTGACGGGACGACCAACGATCAGCCCGCGTTCGCCGCGCTCGTGGACCTGCTCGGTGACGCGTTCGCCGCCGACGGCCGGGCCCGGGTGATCTACTGCCCGCCCGGCGTCTACTCGATGCGGGACGCCGGCACGGTCTGGCGGACCGGGGTGTCCCTGGTGGGCGCCGGTCCCGGCGCCACCCGGTTCGTGCTCAGCAATTCCGGCAACCGGGCCGATCCGACGCCGCTGGCCTTCTACACGGAAAAACTGCACGGCGCCGACCGGGAGCGGCACCTGGCGTACTGCACCTTCGCCGACTTCGAGATCGACGGCTCCGGGGTGGCCTCCGCCGAGTACAACCCGCTCGCCAAGGGACTGGGCCTGCAGTACGTGGTCCGGGGCATCTTCCGCAACCTCTACATCCACCACACCGCCGCCACCGGGCTGGGCTGCGACTTCCTCCAGGACACGCTGATCGACGGGGTGCTGGTGGCCGGCTGCGGGCGGCTGGACAACGGCACCGAGATGGGCGGCGCGGGGATCGGCATCGGCATCGGCGGGTGGGGCAGCGTCGAGCGGCTCAACATCACCAACTGCTCGGCGGTCGGCAACGCCACCAACGGCATCTTCCTGGAGCTGCAGAAGCCCGGCGCGCTGCGACCGCGCGGCATCCGGATCATCGGCTGCCACGCCCAGGGCAACCGCTTCGGCATCTCGGACTGGGGTGCCAACGGACTGATCGTCTCCGCCTGCACGATGACCGGGAACCTGGACGCCGGCTTCCACGTCTCGGCGAAGGGCACCACCGGCACGGCGGGCCGCGGCGGCATCCTCACCGACTGCGTGATCGACGGCAACCTGCGCGACGGGGTCAGCATCGGCAACACCCCGGGCCCGTACACCATCCGGGGCAACCGGATCAGCGGCAACGGCCGGTACGGGTACCACCAGCGCAGCCTGGGCGGCGAGGCGCAGGAGTGCGCCCGGGAGATCGTCATCGAGAGCAACGACTTCTACGGCAACAGCCTCGACGCGATCCGGATCGACCGGCCGATCGCCGACGCGATGCTGATCAACAACCGGATCCGCGGCAACGGGCGGCAGTGCGGCCCGGAGATCTCCGGGGGCGGTGCCTCGGTGCGGTACAGCGAGCGGAAGGTGGTCGACCGCCGGGCGGCCTGGCAGCACGACGAGCACCGGGGCAAGACGGTCCGGGTCGGGCAGCGGATCGCGGTGGTGGCGGCGAACGACTCCACCGAGCTGAACCTCGCGCAGATCCGCCCGGACGCCTTCTCCGGCTGGAGTGCGGACATCCCGCCTCCGGGCACGTCGTACCACCTGCCGGCCGCACCCGGCACGCGGGCGGGCATCACCGTCAACGCGGCGATGGACTCGGCGAGCATCCGGGGCAACCGGGTCTGGGACAGTCAGGACCCGCGTACCCAGACGCACGGACTGTGGATCACCGAGCGGGGCAGCTGCGTGGACTGCCGGGTCGAGGACAACGACCTCGCCGGCAACTCGGTCGCCCCCACCCGGCTGGACACCCCGCCGATCGGCGGGCGGTGGGAACGCAATCACGGCGATGACGACTGGCCCTGAGGCCGGCGAGAAATCGGTCATCCGAGTCGGCTCGGGGCGGCCGGGCGCAATAGCGTGGCAGCGGTGACGCACGCCCCGTCCGGCGTCGCAATTCGCATTTCCGTACGCGCCCGTCTAAACCGTTCTCGCCGCACTCCAGCAATTCCGCCGAAAATGCCACGGCTCCCTCTGCGCCGTACAGAATGTGAGTCATAGGGGGAGTGGAAATGGGGGGCGAAATATGCATGTGAGGCGGCGATTTGCGCTATTCGCGGTAACCATCGCAGCCACACCGTTGGTCCTCGTCGGCTGTACCGCCGACAAGAACCCGGCCGCCAAGGCGGGCCACGGCAAGCACGCCGCGGCCAACCCGACGGTGGCCGTGACGCCGGTGGACCGGACGAAGGACGTGCCGATCAGCGCCGAGGTGGGCGCCAAGGTCGGCGGTGGCAAGATCACGGCCGTGCGGCTGACCGACGACAAGGGCGAGCAGGTCCCGGCCGAACCGCGGGAGGACGGGTCGAGCTGGGTGCCGACCCGCCCGTTGAAGAACTCGCGGACGTATACCGCCGAGGTGACCGCCGCCGGCAATTCCGGACGGACCACCACGCAGAAGACGACGTTCACCACGGCGGCGAAATCGACCAAACCGGCCATCACCAGCGTTCTCTACTTCCGCGGTGATCAGACATACGGGACAGCGATGCCGGTCACCGTCGCTTTCGACCCGCCGATTCCGAAAGCGGCCAGGGCGGACGTGCAGCGCAGATTGTTTGTGAAGACCGATCCGCCGCAGCCGGGCGCCTGGTCGTGGATCGAGGACGGCAGCCAGGTCTACTACCGGGCCCCTGACTTCTGGAAGCCCGGCACGAAGATCAGTGTGCGGACCGGGCTCGAGGGGCTGCCGATCGGCAAGAACGCCGTCGGCGACGTCGACCACACCGCCACCGGGAAGGTCGGCCGGCAGGTCTCGCTCGACATCGACAACGCGACCAAGCAGATGTCGGTCTACCGGGACGGCAAGCTGCTCCGCAGGATCCCGGTCAGCCTCGGCAAGCCGAGCACGCCGAGTTCCAGCGGCAAGATGGTGATCATGGAGAAGTTCGACCGGACCACCTTCGACACCCGGGGTGACCCGAACGGCGGCTACGTGGTCGACGTCGACGACGCCCAGCGCCTGACCTGGGGCGGCGAGTTCATCCACTCGGCCCCGTGGTCCGAGGGGGAGCAGGGCAACACCAACGTCTCCCACGGCTGCGCGAACGTCTCGGCCACCGCCGCTAACTGGCTGATGGGCATCACCCAGGTCGGCGACCTGGTCACCGTGAAGGGCACCGAGGTGCAGTTGCAGCCGGGCAACGGCTGGACGGCGTGGAACGTGACCTGGGACGAGTTCGTCAAGGGCAGCGCGCTACCGGTCCCGGCGGGGTTGCAGCCCACGCCCAGCGCCACGCCCCACCCGGGCGCCGTGGCCGGCGGCGGCTCGTCGCCCGCCCCCGCTCCGTCGGCGAGCGGCGGCTGACGGACCGGGGAGGAACGACCATCGGGCCTGGCCCGCCACCGGAGAACGGGTGGCGGGCCGGCCCGCGCCGGCTTCAGGTGAGGCTCACCCGGGCCACGCCGGTGGCGGTGAGGCTGCCCAGCCAGAGCTGGTCGCCGTGCTGGCGCACCCCGGTGATCATCCAGTAGCCGCCGTCCGGGCCGTGCAGCGTCCGCAGTACCCGCCCCTCGCCGTCGACGAGCGCCACGAGCCCGTACCGGCGGGGTTGCGGCTGCACCGCGCCGGGCAGCAGGGCCACCAGCTGCCGCACCCGGGGGTGCGGCAGCAGCCGTTCCATGATCGGCAGCCGGGGGCTGGGCAGCGCGATCCAGTACGTCCCGTCGCCCACCGCCGCCACGTTGTCCGGGTACGCGGGCAGGTCGGCCAGCACGGTCGCCCGCCCCTCCGGCAGGTCGATCCGGAGCAGCCGGTGGGTGGCGGTCTCCACCAGCATCAGCGCCGACTCGTCCGGGGTCAGCGCGACCCCGTTGGGGAAGTAGAGCCCGCTCGCCACCACCTCGGTACGGCCCGTCCGCCGGTCGTACGCCAGCACCCGCCCGTTGGGCCGGTGCTCCAGCAGGTCCCGCTTCCAGTGCGACAGCGGGAACCGGTCCGAGGAGTCGGTGAAGTAGACGGTGCCGTCCCGGGCGACGGCGGCGTTGTCGGCCAGGTGCACGGGCGCGTCGGCGCCGGTCAGCTCGTGCACCACCCCGTCGGGCGTGACCCGGAGCAACCCCCGGTACGCGTCGCAGACCAGCAGGGACGCGCCGTCGACCGGGTCCAGCTCGATGCCGAGCGGCCGACCGCCGGTCTCGGCGAGCAGCCGGGGGCGGGTGCCCGGCGGCGCGTCCACCGGCCAGCACCAGAGCCGGCCGTCCTCGGCACCGCTGATCGACCCGGACGGCCGGATCAGCCGGGGCGGACGCTGACGAGGTACGACCATCGGGCCATTCTTGCCCGCCGATGCCCTGCCGGACAGCACCCGGCGGCGTGTCGCCGAGGGCTGTCCGGCGGTCAGCTGACCCGGCGCCGGACGTGCCACCGGCCGTACCCGGCCAGCAGCGCGGCGAGTGCCAGGTAGATCGCCGACTCGAGCCACTGGAAGGCCCAGTAGCGCCGGTCCGGCTGATAGGACAGGACCACGTGCAGGTCCAGCCGGGCGAGGCACACTGCCGTGTCGCCGAACGTGCCGGTGGCCCCGGTGCGGGGCGGGTCCCGGAAACAGTGGTCGAACCGGTCCTGGGCGAGCGGTCGGCCGTCGGCGGTGCGCAACTCGCTGGTCCCGCTGACCCAGGCGCCGGGCACCGTCAGGCCCTTGACCACCGGCCCGCCGGTGATGCTGCCCAGGCCGCGCGCCTCGTTGATCGCGTCGGCCGTCATCGGGCGGGAGACCGTCACCGGCGGCATCAGGTGCGGCCGGACCACGTTCGGCACGACGAACTGCACGACGGTGAAGACCAGGACGGTCAGCGCCATCGCCGGCAGCGTCCGGCGGACCAGCAGCCCGACCACCGTGCCGAGGGTGAACGCGAGCACGGCGTACGCGACCGGCGCGACGTTCCGGGCGCCGAACACGATGGTGCTGAACCGGTCCCCGGCGAGCCGGTCGACCGGGCTGGCGGCCCAGGTGAGGAGGAGGCTGGCCATGCCGGAGACGGCTATCGTGGCCACTCCGACGACCAGCAGCTTCACGGTGAACCAGCGGGTGCGGGTGACGCTCTGGTTCCACACCAGCCGGTGCGTGCCCGTCTCCAGCTCCCGGGCCACCAGCGGTGCGCCCCAGAACATGCCCAGGAGGGCGGGCACCAGGGCGAGCAGCCCGGCCAGATACAGCAGGGTGTTCTGGTAGTCGCCGAGGTACTGGGCGAGGGCCCGGGCGCAGTCCCCGCCGGCCCCGCAACGCGACCGGTAGGCGTCGTCGCCGCCCCGGATCGCCAGGCCCAGGTGCACCAGGTACGCCGCGAGCAGGGCCAGTCCGGCCAGGCCGGCGAGGGCCTGGACCCGGAACTGCCGCCAGGTCAGCCAGGTCATCGGGCCGCCTCCGGGCTCGGGGCCGGCACGGTCGGGTCGCCGGCCGCCCGGCCCAGGTACGCCAGGACCAGTTCCTCCAGCCCCACCGGCTCCACCGTCCACGCCGGCGGCGGCGTCCCGGCCGCGGTCCGGACAATCGCCCGCTCGTACGCCCCGGCCGGCTCCCGCCGGACCAGCTCCAGCCCGGCGGGGAGCCGGTCGAGTTCGCCGCGCGGGGCGACCAGCCGGTGATGGTGTGCCAGCAGGTCGGCGACGTCGCCGGCGAGCTGGACCCGGCCGGCGGCGAGTACCACCAGGTGGTCACAGACCCGGGCCACGTCGCCGAGCAGGTGCGAGGAGAGCAGCGCGCTGGCGCCCAGCTCGCCGACGTACTCCATCAGGTGGTGCAGGAACCCGTCCCGGGCGAGGGGGTCCAGCGCGGCGGCCGGCTCGTCGAGGATCAGCAGTTCGGGGCGCTTCGCGGCGGCCACCGTCAGGGCGAGCTGGGCGCGCTGCCCGCCGGAGAGCCGACCCGCCTTCTGCCTCGGGTGCAGCCCGACCTGGGCGATTCGCCGCTCGGCCAGCGCCGCGTCCCAGGACGGGTTCAGCCGCGCACCCATCCGCAGGTGGTCGCCCACGGTCAGGGCCGCGTACACCGGGGTGTCCTGGGCGACGTACCCGACCCGGGCCAGGTGGGCCGCGTCGGCCGCCGGGCGGGCGCCGAGCACCCGCAGGGTGCCCGCGGTGGGGGCGATCAGTCCGCACGCCAGCTGGAGCAGCGTGGACTTGCCGGCCCCGTTCGGCCCGACCAGGCCGATCACCCGGCCGCTGGGGATCTGCAGGTCGCAGTGGGAGAGTGCGACCCGCCTGCCGTACCGCTTGGTGAGGCCCTCGGCGTGCAGCACCGGTGGAGAGTTCTGGTCAGTCATGCCCCGAGCCTCACCGGCCCCGCGACTCCCGCCATCGGTCCGCGGCACGGTTCCCGGCGCCGGCGATCGTACTTTTGACCGGTTCGGCCCGCCTCCGGATTCCCTAGCCTGGGCGGCATGGATCATTCGGACCGGTGGACGGTGGCGGTCCAGGTCGGGCTCGGGCTCGGGTTCGCCACGGCGATCGCCGTCCAGGCGGCCGCGCTCGCGGGGAGCTGGGGCGGCAGGTACTGGTGGTTCGACTGCGCGGTCGGCGTGACGGTCGCGCTGCTCGCCCTGGTCCGGCGACGGCATCGGGGGTGGACGGCGGTCGCGGGCC
>NZ_QGGF01000085.1 GCF_003857015.1 Micromonospora globispora
CCACCGACCCCCGGACACGGAAGCCCCCGCCGTCCCGGGGACGGCGGGGGCTTCCGGTGCGGACCGGTCAGGCCGCGGCGAGCGGCTGGCCGCCCAGGGTCTCCGCGTCCACGTCGGCGGGGCGCAGCGCCAGGGCGAGCACGTCGGCGACGTCGGCGAGGGTGTGGATGGTCAGCGCCTCGCGAACCTCGGTGGGCAGGTCGTCCAGGTCCGGCTCGTTGCGGGCCGGGATGATCACCTCGGTCAGGCCGGCCCGGTGGGCGGCGAGCAGCTTCTGCTTCACGCCACCGATGGGCAGCACCCGGCCGGAGAGGGTCACCTCGCCGGTCATCCCGAACTCCGGGCGGACCGGCCGGCCGGTCACCAGCGACGCGAGCGCGGTCACCATGGTGATACCGGCGCTGGGGCCGTCCTTGGGCACCGCGCCCGCCGGGAAGTGCACGTGGATCCGCCGCCCGGCGAGGGCGTTCGGGTCGATGCCGAGGCGCCGCCCGTTGGAGCGCAGGTACGACAGCGCGATGTGCGCCGACTCCTTCATCACGTCGCCGAGCTGACCGGTGAGGGTCAGCCCCGGTTCGCCCTCCATGCTGGTGGCCTCGATGAAGAGCACGTCGCCACCGGCGCCGGTGACCGCCAGGCCGGTGGCCACGCCGGGCACCGCCGTCCGCTCGGCCGACTCCGGGGTGAACTTGGGCCGGCCCAGGTAGCGGGCGAGGTTGTCGGTGTCGACCCGGACCGGCGCCGGGTCGGACGCCAGCGCCACGGCGACCTTGCGCAGGATCTTCGCCAAGGCCCGTTCGAGCTGCCGGACGCCGGCCTCCCGGGTGTACTCCCCCGCGATCCGGGCCAGC
Organism: Micromonospora globispora; assembly: GCF_003857015.1. Lineage (GTDB taxonomy): Bacteria > Actinomycetota > Actinomycetes > Mycobacteriales > Micromonosporaceae > Micromonospora > Micromonospora globispora. Next base: position 852 of record NZ_QGGF01000085.1, read on the forward strand.
GCCTGGTCGGCGATCGTCACCTCGTCGGCGGTCAGCCCGGCCCGCTCCCGCTGGCGCGGCAGCAGGTGGCCGCGGGCGATGGCCACCTTCTCGTCCTCGGTGTAGCCGTCCAGGGTGACCAGCTCCATCCGGTCCAGCAGCGGACCGGGGATGGTCTCCACCACGTTGGCGGTGGCCAGGAAGAGCACGTCGGACAGGTCGAGGTCGACCTCCAGGTAGTGGTCCCGGAAGGTGTGGTTCTGCGCCGGGTCGAGCACCTCCAGCAGGGCGGCGGCCGGGTCGCCGGTGTATCCGACGGCCAGCTTGTCGACCTCGTCGAGGAGCACGACCGGGTTCATCGAGCCGGCCTCGCGCAGGGCGCGGACGATCCGGCCGGGCAGCGCGCCGACGTAGGTGCGCCGGTGGCCGCGGATCTCCGCCTCGTCCCGGACGCCGCCGAGGGAGACCCGGACGAAGTTGCGGCCCAGCGCCCGGGCGATCGACTCGCCGAGGCTGGTCTTGCCGACGCCGGGCGGGCCGGCGAGGGCGAGCACGGCACCGGAGCCACGGACGCCGACCACGCCGAGGTTGCGCTCGGCCCGGCGGTTGCGCACCGCGAGGTACTCCAGGATGCGGTCCTTCACGTCGGCCAGGCCGGCGTGGTCCGCGTCCAGCACCGCGCGGGCCGCGGCCAGGTCGGTGTTGTCTTCGGTACGCGTGTTCCACGGCATCTCAAGGACCGTGTCGAGCCAGGTACGGATCCAGCCCGCCTCCGGGGAGGCGTCGCTGGCCCGCTCCAGCTTGCCGACCTCGCGCAGGGCCGCCTCGCGGACCTTCTCGGGCAGGTCGGCGTTCTCCACCCGGCTGCGGTAGTCCGCGGAGCCGTCCGGCTCGTCCTCGCCGAGTTCCTTGCGGATGGCGGCGAGCTGCTGGCGGAGCAGGAACTCCCGCTGGGACTTCTCCAGCCCCTCGCGGACGTCGTTGTTGATCTGCTCGGTGACCTCCTGCTCGGTTAGGTGGTCCTTCACCCAGCCGACGAGGAGCTCGAGTCGGGCGGTGACGTCCGGCGCGGCGAGCAGTTCGGTCTTCTGCGCCAGGCTGAGCCAGGGCGCGTAGCCGGCGGCGTCGGCCAGCTCGGAGAGGTCGGTCATCCGCTCCATGGCGTCGATGACCTGCCACGCGCCGCGCTGCTGGAGGACCGAGGTCATCAGCGCGCGGTACTCGCGGGCCAGTTCGCGGGCCCTGCCGGCCGGGGCGGGTTCGTCGATCTCGGTCGCCTCGACCCAGAGGGCGGCGCCGGGGCCGGGGACACCCGAGCCGATCCGGGCCCGGGACAGGCCGCGGACGACGGCGGCGGGTTCGCCGCTGGGCAGCCGGCCCACTTTCTCGATGGTGGCGATCACGCCGACGGAGCCGTACTCGCCGTCGATGCGGGGTACGGCGAGGAGCTTCTTGTCGCCGGAGGCGCGGGCCGCGTCGACCGCGGCCTGGGTGGTCGGGTCGAGGGTCACCGGGATGACCATGCCCGGCAGCAGGACGGCGTCGGTCAGTGGAAGTACCGGAAGAGTTGCCATCGAACACCTGCTATCACGTTGGGTTGAGCGTGACAGGCTCAAGTCACAAACCGTTCCCCTTGTTCCTGACTGTGACCCAGGCCACTCCGTCGCCCTTCCCGTGGCGACCTCGGCACCCGCGTCGCGAGGGGGATCACGATTGCGCGGCAGAGATTTGCGACCCGCTGAATGGAGAACGGCGGGTATTGTTGCAATTTCGGCGCGCGGTACGCCAAACTCTTGACCACACCCCGCCCGACACCAGGGAGCAATGGCGATGGCAAGGAAAGTAATCACCGTTCTGACTGACGACCTCGATGGCGGAAAGGCCGATCGGACAGTCGAGTTCAGCCTGGACGGCGTGGCGTACACCATCGACGTCTCCGACGAGAACGCCGGCGTCCTGCGCAAGGCCCTCGACCCGTACATCAGCGCTGGCAGGCGGCTCGGGCGCGGGCCGGTCGACACGGGCCGGGCGGTGCGGCGGCCGGGCCGACCGGCCACCTCCGGAATGGACCGCGAGCAGAACCGCGCCATCCGGGAATGGGCGGCCAAGAACGGCTATGAGATTTCCGAGCGGGGCCGCATCCCGGTCTCCGTGGTGGAGGCGTACAAGAACCGCTGAGCGCGGGAGATCACCTTCGGGCACGCCGGGGTCACGCTGAGAAATCGGCGTGACCCCGCTTGGCATTTCCGGCCCTTCACCATTTCCACTACCGGCCGCCGCCGGCGACCTGTCCGCCGCTCCCCGTGGCCGGAACGCGCATCGGGGTCGTCCGGGCGTGCCCCCGGACGACCCCGACCAGTTCGTCAGTTGACCCGGATCCGCACCACGTCGAAGGCGGGGGTCTGGTTGGCCCGCTCCATCATCGGGATGCGGTGCGAGCCGTCACCGGCCCAGACCGCGCACTGGGCGAGGCCCGACTGCGGCAGCCCGGGGATCTGGATCAGCACGTCGTCCGGCTGCGCGCCGCCCCGACCGTCCTCGGTCGCCACGAAGAACGCCGGCACGTCCTGCGGGTTAGGCGGCTGCCGGGTGCTGTTCAGCATCCGGCACGCGGTGTGGAAGTGCCCGCGGACCAGACCCTGGTCGTTCAGCAGCGAACTCTCCAGGTAGTAGCCGCCCTGACCGGCCGCGAGGAACCGGTCCCGGACCAGGTTGCGGGTGGTCACCCGGAGGGTGAACGGCTGATTCCGGCCGACCTGGTTCGGGAATCGGGTGATCAGCAGGGAAGGGTTGTTCTCCGCCGCGCCGACCTCACCGAAAGCGGTGCTGACACAGCGGTTTCCCGCCTGGAAACCGTCGTGCGGCTGCAGCTTGCTGTTGGCGCAGTCCTTCGCCAGTACACCGAGGCCGTTGCCGTTGTTGCCGCCGTTGTTGTTCCCGCCGGTGCTGTTGTCGCCGGGGATCTGCCCGCCATTGTCGTTCTGGCCGCCGGTGTCGCCGCCGTTGTTGTTCCCGCCCGCGTTCTGACCGGCGTCGGCGAGGGCGCACTGGGCGAACTGGTCGAGACCCTCGGGGCGCTGCGCCACCCGGTCGATGGCGGTCGCGATCCGGTTCAGCACGGCGGTCCGCTTGTCGGCCAGGGGCTGCAGGACGGCGTTGTTGATGAAGTCCTGGCCGTTGCGGCCGTCCGCGGCGAGCCGGCGGTTGGCCTCGGCGATCTGCGCGTCCAGCAGGGCCAGGTTGCGGTCCACCTCGGCGCGCGCCTGGTCGGGCACGTGCGGGAGCTTGCTCCGCACGTCGGGGCAGGCCACGGTGGGCGTACCGGCGGCGGCACCGGCACCGGCCTTGACCGTCTGGCACTCGGCGACCGACATCTGGCCGTCACCCCAGTGGTTGCGCACCCAGCGGCCGTTCTGCCAGGTCCGGGTGGTGCTGCCCTGGCCGCTCGGCGCGGTCGCACCGGGGCTCGGGGCGATGCAGGACGCGGCGGCGGTGCGGGTGTAGTCCCGCCGATCCTGGGCCGACGAGATCTGGGTCACGGCGACGATTCCGCCGAAGACCGCGAGCGTGCCGACAACGGCCAGCAGTCGCTTGCCCTGCGCGTTACCGGATGACCGGCGCGCCCGTGTGGACCTGCGCATCGAATTGCTCTCCTTCTCGATCCGGTAGTTGACTCGTGACCCCCGCGGACCGACGGAATTCGGGGTGAGGATCGCTGCGACGTTCGGGTCGCACGTCGATGACCGACGATGCCCTTTCCGCACCGTCTCCGGCGCCTTTCGGCGCGGCTGGGAAGATCTGCGTCCATTCCCGCTGGAGTACGGAGCGGCCACGGCCATGGTTCAACCCCGGATCGGGGAATTCGAGAAGGAGTTGGCCGACGATTGTCGGCGGGCGGGACGACGCTCGGCCCGGGTGGCGGGAACGTCAGTCGGCGCAGAGGTGGTCGAAGGCGAAGTCGTCCTCCAGCTCGTCCCGGCGGGACGCGAGGAGCCGGATGTCACGGCGGAGCTGGTCCCGGTCCACCAGCAGCGACTCGACGGCGTCGAGGTCGCGGAGCCGCTTTCCCACCGCCACCGTGGCCAGGTCCTCGGCGAGCCGGGCCGGGTCCACCCCGCAGGAGAACCGCTGCTCCCAGAGCTGCACCCGCTCCACCAGGCACCGGCCGGGGCGCACCTCGGCCCAGCTCCACCCCTCGGCGGGGCCGTTCTTCCAGCGCACGTGCAGGCCGCGGAGGATGGGGTCGGCGAGCTTCCGGTCCACGTACGCCTCGACCGCGGCGGTCCGGGCGAGGGCACCGAGGTCGTTGACGTGCCCGCTGCGCCCGTCGGGAAGCCGCCCGATGATGTCGCGGAAGGGGACGCTCGGCTGCTCACCGCCGCCGGGTTCCGGGGCGGTGGCGTCGGCGTAGCCGCGGGCGTCGATGACGTACTCGACGATCCGGCGCCCGTGGTCGGCACCGCGCAGGGTGGGTGACTCGACCCGCAGCACCTCCAGCCCGACCGCCGCGCAGACCGCGCTCTTCATCCGCTCGGCGCGCTGCTCGGGCGAGCCGGCGGCGGCCGGCGGGACGATCTCCACCGCGAAGAGCGGCCGGCCGTCGGCCGCGGCGCAGATCACCAGGTCGAAGCCCTCCCGGATGGCGGTGCTCCACTGGTTGCCGGTGATGCCCGGGGGGCGTCCCTGGACCAGCTCGCTGAGCCGCCGCGACGCGTACCCGACCTGACCGGCCCGGCTGAACAGCGGGCTCCCGGTGGTGATCGGCCGCAGCCAGGAAGCCTCCGCGCTGCCGGTGCTCGTCATCGTCCCCAGTTCCATCCGTCGGTCGGTCGACCGGGCCGAGTCTAGAAGGTCGATCATGGTGAGCGCCTCGCCGGTGCGGCCGGTGCGGCGTCGCCGGTCCGGCGGAGCACCGACGAGCCCCGTTTCCCGCCGGCGGCAATCCGGTTGCCGCCGACGGCTGGCAGCCGGTGAGATGAGGCCGTGTCGATCTTCCTCACCACCGCGCGGCTGGTGCTGCGCGAGTTCACCCCGGCCGACGCACCGCTGCTCACCGACCTGGACGCCGACCCGGACGTGATGCGGTACCTCACCGGGGGCCGGCCCACCCCCGCCGACGAGATCCGGGAGCGGGTGCTGCCCCGCATGCTGGCGGCGTACCGGCGGCCGCCGGGGCTGGGCTGGTGGGCCGCGGAGCAGCGGCGGGACGGCACGTTCCTCGGGCGGTTCGAGTTCCGGCCGACCCGCGACGGCGATCCGCGGGAGGTGGAGCTGGGCTACCGGCTGCGCCGGGCGGCGTGGGGTGCCGGGTACGCCACCGAGGGGTCCCGGGCGCTGATCGACAAGGGCTTCACGGAGCTGGGCGTGGAGCGCGTGCTCGCCACCACGATGGCGGTCAACCGCGGCTCCCGGCGGGTGATGGAGAAGGCCGGACTCGGGTACGTCCGGACGTTCCACCAGGCCTGGCCCGAGGCGATCGAGGGATCCGAGCACGGCGAGGTGGAGTACGCGCTGACCCGGCGGGAGTGGCAGGACCGCAGAGGGCAGCGGGCAACTCTTTGATCATTTACGACCTCCCGCCATGCGTACGGAACCCATTCACATCAATGGACTGGCCGGCCCGGTCGTCGTGGCCACCCAAACACTGGGTGCCGCCAAAATCATGGTCGGGGAACAGAATGCCACCCGCACCCGCCGAAACAGGTATCTCCTGCCCGCCGCCGACGGAACGTTGGTGGACGCCACGTTGAGCAGCGGCCTGTTCGACCCCTGGCCCAGCATCGACATCGCGGGGGTCAAGCACCGCACCGGGCCGCGGATACCGGTCCTGCTCCAGATCCTGATCGCTCTACCGTTTCTGCTGGTCCTCGCCGGCGGTGGGTTGATCGGCGGCCTCATCGGTGGAACCGCCATGGTCATCAACATCGCGATTGCCCGCGGGCGCCAGTCCACTCCCGTGAAGGCACTACTGATGCTCTGCGTCCTCGGCGCCTTCTTGTTAGTGCTGGGAATCATTGGGGCGCTTCTCCAGTGAGCCCTCGACCCGGCCTGTCCCGGGGGTCGGTCGAGACGCCCGACGATGACTACAACGTTGTAGAGGACTGGCCGGGCCCGCAGCGGGTACGCCTCGCCGACCGTTCCGTCGTCCCAGCAGCGGAGGTGCGCATGACCCGCCAGCAGTTCGGATATCTCGCCGGATTCCTCCTGGTCGCGGTCTGGGCGCTCGGCGGGGCCGGCGCGGCGGCGGCCGCCACCCTGGCCGGCCTGGTCGGCTGGCTCGTGGTCCGGGTGCTCGACGGGGAGGTCACCATGGCCGGGCTCGCCGACCGGGCGGCCCCGAGCCGACGGCGCTGACGGTGGGCCCGATGACCGGCACCCTGCCGCGCCGCGCCGCCCCCATCCGCGAGCTCACCGGGCTGCCGACCCGGTGGATCGAGGCGCACCTCGCCCGGCTCGCCGCGCACGCCGCCAGCC
>NZ_QGGF01000111.1 GCF_003857015.1 Micromonospora globispora
ACGCGGACCCGGCGGCGCAGCGGCCAACCGGCCCTGGACGGCCCGACCATCCCGATCGGCCTGATGACGATCGGTCATTCCGACGGGGACGCCGCCGACGACCCGACCCCGGCGGACCCCGCCCCGGCGGACGCCGACGGGGACGCCCCGGCGGGGACCGACACCGGCCTGCCGGTACGGGTACGACAGGCGAGCCTCGTGCCGGAACTGCGCAACGAACCGTCCCCTCCGGACGCTGAGCCGGACGAGGACGCGGTACGCCCGCCGGAGCAGGTGCGCCGGATGATGAGCTCCTACCAGAGCGGCACCCGACGCGGGCGTACCGACGCGGCACGGCTGCTCGGCGGGGCGACCCACCAGCCGGAGAACGGGCCGGACACCGGGGACGAGCAGGCGACCTGAGGTGACGCCGGCCCAGCCGCCCGGACGTCGGGCGGCACGGCGACATCCCAGACGAGCACGGCGACACCAGCCAGGGGAGAAGAGGACGACGAGTGACGCAGAAGACGGCTTCCAGCGCGGACCTGACGTGGTTGCTGGACGACCTGGTCGGCCGGGTGAAGCAGGCGGAACACGCCGTGGCGCTCTCCACCGACGGTTTGCTGATGGCCTCGTCGCGGGGACTGGGCCGGGACGACGGTGAACACCTGGCTGCGATGGCGGCGGGCATCCAGAGCCTGGCCCGGGGCGCGGGCAAGCGCTTCGGCGGGGGCCAGGTGCAGCAGACGATCATCGAGATGCAGTCGTCGTTCCTCTTCGTCACCGCGGCCGGCCGGAACGCCTGCCTGGCGGTACTGGCGTCCGAGGACGCCGACGTCGGCCTGATCGCGTACGAGATGGCCATGCTGGTCACCCGGGTGGGCAGGTTCGTGGCCTCGCCCACCCGGGCGCCCGAACAGGTGGCCGGCGAAAACCCGGTGCGATGACCGCGCCGGGGGGTGCCGCGGAGCACGAGTGGGTGGACGACCACGCGGGCCCGGTGGTGCGCCCGTACGCGGTCACCGGCGGCCGTGCCCGTCCGGTCACCGGCACGTTCGACCTGATCTCCCTGGTGACGGCGACCCGCACGGACGTGGGCTCCGAGTCCGGGCTGGGCCCGGAGCATCACGCCATCGTCGGCCTCTGCCAGCGGATGCAGTCCGTGGCCGAGGTCGCCGCCCACCTCGACCTGCCGGTGGGCACCGTCCGGGTTCTCCTCGGTGACCTGGTGGCCCGCCACCTGGTGCAGGTACGTGAGCCGCGCGCGACCCCCGCCGGCCTTCCCGACGACAGTGTTTTCGAGGCGGTAATCAATGGACTTCGGGCCCTCTGAGCGGCCGGCCGGAGCGGCCCCGCTGCCCACCGCGGTCAAGATCCTGATCGCCGGTGGTTTCGGCGTCGGCAAGACCACCATGGTGGGCGCGGTCAGCGAGACCCGTCCGCTGCGGACGGAGGAGGTGCTGACCGAGACCGGCGTGGGGGTCGACGACCTCTCCGGGGTGGAGCAGAAGACCACCACCACCGTGGCGATGGACTTCGGCCGGATCACCATCAGCGACGAACTTGTGCTCTACCTGTTCGGCACGCCCGGCCAGGACCGGTTCTGGTACGTCTGGGACGAGCTGGCGCTCGGCGCCATCGGCGCGGTGGTGCTGGCGGACACCCGGCGGCTCGCGGGCTGCTTCCCGTCGATCGACTACTTCGAGGAGCGCGGCACGCCGTTCGTGGTGGCGGTGAACTGCTTCGAGGGCGCCCGGCAGTACCGGCTGGACGAGGTGCAGGTGGCGCTCAACCTCGACCCGGACGTGCCGGTGGTGCTCTGCGACGCGCGGCAGCGGGAGTCGAGCAAGGAGGTGCTCATCACGCTGCTGGAGCACGCGATGAAGACCCGCGAGGCCCGCCGCCGCGCCGTGGTCACCGACTGACCCACACCGACGCCGAAGGGCCCCTTCCCGCGGGTGCGGGAAGGGGCCCTCTGCGATAAGTACGTCAGCTGGCGATCATGCGACGCAGCACGTACTGCAGGATGCCGCCGTGCCGGTAGTAGTCCGCCTCACCGGGGGTGTCGATCCGGACCACGGCGTCGAACTCCACGCCGGTGTCGGTGGTGACCTTCACCGTGCGCGGGGTCTCGCCGTTGTTCAGCGCGGTCACGCCGGTGATGGAGAAGGTCTCCGTACCTGTGAGCCCGAGGGACTCGGCGTTCGTGTCGACCGGGAACTGCAGCGGCAGGACGCCCATGCCGATCAGGTTCGAGCGGTGGATCCGCTCGTACGACTCGGCGATGACCGCCCGCACGCCCAGCAGCATGGTGCCCTTGGCCGCCCAGTCGCGGGACGAGCCGGAGCCGTACTCCTTGCCGGCCAGGATGACCAGCGGGACGTCGGCCTCCTGGTAGGCGGTGGAGGCGTCGTAGATCGAGGTCTGCTCGCCGGTCAGGTGGTTGACCGTGAAGCCGCCCTCGACGCCCGGCACCAGCTGGTTGCGCAGCCGGATGTTGGCGAAGGTGCCCCGGATCATCACCTCATGGTTGCCCCGGCGCGAGCCGTACGAGTTGAACTCGTGGCGCGGCACGCCGTGCTCGGCGAGGTACTTGCCGGCGGGGGAGTCGGCCTTGATCGAGCCGGCCGGGGAGATGTGGTCGGTGGTCACCGAGTCGCCCAGCTTGGCCAGCACCCGGGCGTCGGCGATGTCCTGCACCGGGCTCGGCTCCTGCTGCATGCCCTCGAAGTACGGGGGCTTGCGCACGTACGTCGACTCGTCGGCCCAGGCGAACGTGTCGCCGGTCGGGGTCGGCAGCGACTGCCAGCGCTCGTCACCCGCGAAGACGTCGGCGTACGCCGAGCTGAAGCCGGTGGCGCCGATCGCGGAGGCGATGACGTCCTGGATCTCGGCGCTGTTCGGCCAGATGTCCCGCAGGAAGACCGGCTGGCCCTGGCTGTCCTCGCCGATCGGCTCGTTGGCCAGGTCGATGTCCATGGTCCCGGCGAGCGCGTACGCCACCACCAGCGGCGGGGACGCCAGGTAGTTCATCTTGACGTCCGGGTTGATCCGGCCCTCGAAGTTCCGGTTGCCGGAGAGCACCGAGACGACGGCGAGGTCGCCCTCGTTGACCGCGTTCGAGACCTCCTCCGGCAGCGGGCCGGAGTTGCCGATGCAGGTGGTGCAGCCGTACCCGACCAGGTTGAAGCCGAGCTTGTCCAGGTACGGGGTGAGGCCGGCCCGGTCGTAGTAGTCCATGACGACCTTGGAGCCGGGCGCCAGCGTGGTCTTCACCCACGGCTTGCGGGACAGGCCCTTCTCCACCGCGTTCCGGGCCAGCAGCGCGGCGCCGATCATGACCTGCGGGTTGGAGGTGTTGGTGCAGGAGGTGATCGCGGCGATCACCACGGCGCCGTGGTCCAGCTCGTACTCGACGCCGTCGGCGGAGGTCACCCGGATCGGGTTGGTTGCCCGCCCGCCGGCACCGGCGGCGGCCGTCTCCAGGTCGCGCGGCTCGTCGGCCGGGTCGCTGAACTCGTTGGCCGGCGGGTCGCTGGCCGGAAAGGACTCGGCGCTGGCCTCGTCGGCCGGGCCGTTGGCCCCGCGGGGCAGCTGCTCGCGGGCCACGCCGGGCTTGAGCTCGCGTTCGCCGGTGTCGCCGTCGGCCACGTAGTCGGTCAGGGCGGAGCGGAACAGCGTCTTGGCGGCGCCCAGCGGCACCCGGTCCTGCGGGCGCTTCGGGCCGGCCAGGGACGGCTCGATGGTGCTGAGGTCGAGTTCCAGGCGCTCCGAGTACTGCGGCTCGCGGTCCGGGTCGTGCCAGAGGCCCTGCTCCTTGGCGTACGCCTCGACCAGCGCGACCTGCTGCGGGTCCCGGCCGGTCAGCTCCAGGTAACGCACGGTCTCGGAGTCGATCGGGAAGATCGCCACGGTGGAGCCGTACTCCGGGGACATGTTGCCGATGGTGGCCCGGTTGGCCAGCGGCACGGCGCTCACGCCGGGGCCGTAGAACTCGACGAACTTGCCGACGACGCCGTGCTTGCGCAGCATCTCGGTGATGGTGAGCACCAGGTCGGTGGCGGTGGTGCCGGCCGGCATCTCGCCGGAGAGCTTGAAGCCGACGACCCGCGGGATCAGCATGCTGACCGGCTGGCCGAGCATCGCGGCCTCGGCCTCGATGCCGCCGACGCCCCAGCCCAGCACGCCCAGGCCGTTGACCATGGTGGTGTGCGAGTCGGTGCCGACCACGGTGTCCGGGTACGCCTGGCCGTTGCGCTCCATGACCGTGCGGGCCAGGTACTCGATGTTGACCTGGTGCACGATGCCGGTGCCCGGCGGGACGACCTTGAACTCGTTGAACGCGGTCTGGCCCCAGCGCAGGAACTGGTACCGCTCCTTGTTGCGCTGGTACTCCAGCTCGACGTTGCGCTCGAAGGCGTCCTCGCGGCCGAACAGGTCCGCGATGACGGAGTGGTCGATGACCAGCTCGGCGGGGGCGAGCGGGTTCACCTTGGTGGCGTCGCCGCCGAGGTCGCGGACGGCCTCCCGCATGGTGGCCAGGTCCACGACGCAGGGCACGCCGGTGAAGTCCTGCATCAGCACCCGCGCCGGGGTGAACTGGATCTCCACGCTCGGGTCGGCGGTGGGGTCCCAGGCGCCGAGCTGCCGGATGTGGTCGGCGGTGATGTTCGCGCCGTCCTCGGTCCGCAGCAGGTTCTCCAGCAGGATCTTCAGGCTGTAGGGCAGCCGCTCGTGCCCCTTCACCTGGTCGATCCTGAAAATCTCGTAGCTCGCGTCTCCGACGCGTAGCTGGGTCTTCGCACCGAAGGTGTCGAGGCTCGCCACGTCGTACTCCTTCACACCAGCGACCGTGAGTAGTCCTGAGCAGTCTTTCGCACCGGCTGGGATGCTGCCGTGCTTAGGCAACACTTACCGGCGGTTCCCGGGTCAACAAAACCGTACGTCCGTCTTGCTATTGATGCAACCTCATGCCAAGGTTCGGGACGAGGGAGGTGCCACCATGATCCATCACGTCCAGCTCGCCTGCCCACCCGGCTCCGAGGCCGCGTCCCGGGCCTTCTACGCCGACCTGCTCGGCATGACCGAGAAGCCCAAGCCGCCGGCCCTCGCCGCCCGCGGCGGGTGCTGGTTCACCGGGTACGGCGCCGAACTGCACCTCGGCGTCGAGTCGGATTTCCGGCCCGCCCGCAAGGCGCACCCGGCGCTGCTCCGCCCCGACCTCGACGACCTTGCGGCCCGGCTCACCGCCGCCGGCCACCCGGTCACCTGGGGCGACGACGAGATCCCCGGCATGCGCCGCTTCCACACCCACGACCCGCACGGCAACCGCCTGGAGTTCCTCGCCCCGGTCGCCGGCTGAGCCCTGCCCCGCCGGTCGCCGTCGTCACGCGCCCGCACCCTGGCGCGTTCGTCACGCGCCGTGCCTTGCCGGCTTCGTCACGCGCCCGCGCTCCACCGCGGGGGCCGGGAGGTCGGCGGCGGCCCGGACGGGTCACCGGTCGGTGAGCGTGCCGCCTCGACGCGGGACCGGGGGTAGGGTTCGAGGTCGGACCGGAAGGGGTGGCGGTGGTAGACGTACAACACTGGCTCTCCGCGCTGCCGCCCGGCGTGGTCTACCTGATCGTCGCCGGGGTGATCGGCGTGGAGAGCATGGGCGTGCCGCTTCCCGGCGAGATCGTCCTGGTCAGCGCCGCCCTTCTGGCGGCCGCCGGGGTGGTGGAGCCGGAGTGGGTGGCCACCGCCGCGGCCGCCGGCGCCATCGTCGGCGACTCCATCGGGTACGCGGTGGGCCGGCGCGGTGGGCGACCCATGCTCGTCCGGCTGAGCCGGCGCTTCCCCCGCCATCTCGGCCCGGCGCAACTGGCCCGGGCCGAGCAGACCTTCACCAAGCACGGCGTGTGGGCGGTCTTCTTCGGCCGGTTCGTGGCGCTGCTGCGGATCCTCGCCGGCCCGCTCGCGGGTGCGCTGCACGTGCCGTACCGCCGGTTCCTGGTGGCGAACGCGGCCGGCGGCCTGGTCTGGGCCTTCGGCACCACCTACCTGCTCTTCTCCGTCGGTCGGGCGGCCGAGCACTGGCTGAAGGACATCTCTTGGGTCGGGCTGGTCATCGCAATCCTCGGCGGCCTTGGCAGCACCTGGTGGCTGCGCCGTCGGGCCCGCGGGCTGGAGTCGGCGGAGGTGCCCGAGGAGGCCGAGCCGGTCCGCGCCGGCGCCGATCGCTGACCCGCAGACGTCGAAGGGCCGACCCCGTGTGGGGTCGGCCCTTCGTGGTTGTGCTGGTGGTCAGGAGGCGGTGTAGCCGCGGGTGGCGATCCAGTCGGCGAGGTTGTCCACGCTGATGCGGTAGGAGGCCTGGTCCGGGTTGGCGGAGTCGGCGATGGTCACGGTCTTGCCGCCGTCGTGGTAGCCGACCACGCTGATGTAGTGGCCGCCCTCGAAGGAGTGGGTGTTGCCGTCGGTGTCGGTGGTGGTGCCGGCGATGTTGGCGACGACGGCGCGGCCGTTGTCGACGGTGTGCACGATGTCGGCGCGCAGGGTGTCGGTCTGCTTGTCGTCGGCGTTGGGGTTCTTGATTTCGACGCTGTGGTAGACGTCCTTACCGGTTTCCTTGTTCAGGACGGGGGTGATGTCGTTGATGGAGTTGGTGCCGTTTTCGGTGGTGCCCATCTCCTTGGCCATGGCGTCGACGTCGATGTTCTTGTCCTGGACGCTCAGGGCGTTGCGGGTGGCGGCGGGGCCGCAGTAGTAGAAGTTGGGCTGGGCCTGGTAGCGGACGTTGAGTTCCCGCTCGCCGGCGCCGGGCTTGCGGTCGGTCTGGACCTGGGCCGTCGGGGTGGCGGCGTGGGCGGCGATGGCGGGGCCGGCGATGCCACCGGCGGTGGCGGCGATACCGGCGACGGTCAGGGCGGTCTTACGCAGGATGTCGGTACGCATGATGATTCGAAGCCTTTCGGTCGGGGGTGCGCGGCACGCGCAAGGGGGATGCGCTGCTACCGCAAGGGGGGAAAGTCAGAAGGGGATCTGCCCGGCGGCGGGGCCTGCTCGGGTGTCCGGGGGATGTAACCGTCCGGGCCGGCGGGGCATTCCATCGGGCTCCGGGGTTGCTGAACCCCTGGCGGCCGGGGGGCTGCTCGGGGTGTCCGGGGGATGTAACGACCCGGGCCGGCTAGGCATTCCGCCGGGCGGGGGCCCGTCGTGGCGCGGGGGAGCGCCGGTGGGTATGCCATGTTCAACGACCCGGGGGTGGGCATGATTCCGCCGCACGGGTGGCCCCGCCCACGGGACACCCACCCC